>NZ_JBEOUD010000015.1:0-167152 GCF_040303865.1 Streptomyces sp. NPDC094034
CGCCCATGTACTGGACGTACTTGGGCGACTCCGACAACGCGGCGAGGTGCGGTGCCAGGCGTCGCGGGCCCGCGAAGATCGACCGGACAGGACCTGGGGCCTTGACACGGGTCGGGCCTCGACGCCGCCGTGCGGGAGCGCATGACCGGCGGCGACAGCGCCGCTGGTCACAGGACGCGGGCGAGGACCTTGGCGCCGCGCCGCGGATCCAGCGACCGCGCCCAGGTCTCCGGGGCCCGGTGCGGGGAGACCGGCGCGAAGCCGTGGTGGAGGAAGACCCGGCCGCTTCCGGTCGTCGCGGTGAACAGTGTGTCCAGCGCCCGCGCACGCCCCTCGGCGAAGGCCCCGGCCAGGAGCCGTGCGCCCAGACCACTGCCCTGCCGTCCGTGCGCGACGCAGAAGTTGTACAGAACGCCGGCCGCACGCCCGTCGCGTGTCGGTTCGGGGTGGACACGGAGCGCCAGGCAGCCGTCCAGCGTTCCGTCGGGCGCCTCGGCCACCAGGAAATCACCGGCCTGCCAGGCGTAGACCTGGAACGGCCGGGCACGCAGCGCGCCGGAGCGTACGAACGGCTCGGAGAGCGCGGCGAGCGCGGCGGCGTCCCGGGTGCGGCCCGGACGCACCCGGCTGACGGGCACGGCGGGCGGACGTGTCGGGTGGGTCGCGTCAGACAGCCGCGTGGCGGGGCGCGGCCTGGCCGTGATCAAGGCGTTCCTTCCTCGGCTCCATCGCGTGAGACACCCTGTTGGTGCGCCGTTTCACCTCGATGAAACACAGTCAGAGTAAGGTTAGCCTTACCTAAGTGTTCAGCCAAGTCCTGTCTTCGTCACCGCCGTCGACCGGGGCGCCGTCGACCGGGGGCTCACAGTTTCCCGCTCTCCGTCGCCTCGCGTCCATCCACGAAGGTCGCCACGACCTCGATGTCGCCGATTCCGGAGGGCTCGACATGGTGCGGGTCGTCGCCCAGGACGACGAAGTCGGCGCGCTTGCCCGGGGTGAGGCTGCCCGCGCTGTCGTCCCATCGCGCGGCGTACGCCCCGGCGAGGGTGTAGGCGTGCAGCGCCTCGTCGACGGTGATCGCCTCGTCCGGCCCGATGAGCTGCCCCGAGAGCGAGGCCCGCTCGACCATGAACTGAATGGCCCGCAAAGGCGATCCATCGGTGACGGGGCGGTCGGAGCTGCCGACGAGCGTGACGCCATGGTCGAGGAAGGCCCGGCCGCGGTACATCCAGGGCGCACGCTCCGAGCCCATGATCGTGGCGTAGTCGTCGCCGAAGTAGCGCAGGAAGTTGGGCTGGATCACCGCGGCGAGTCCGAGCCGGGCGAAGCGGGGCAGTTGGTCCGGCCGGATGAGCCCGGCGTGCTCGATACGGTGGCGCGCGTCGGTGCGGGGCCTCAGCGTCTGCGCCCGCTCCAGGGCGTCCAGGGCGAGATCCGCGGCGCGGTCGCCGATGGCGTGGACGGCGAGCTGCCAGCCGGCCAGGTGGCCGTCGACGATGAGGGAGGTGAGGTGCTCCGGGTCGTCCTGGAGGCGGCCCGTGTGGGTCATCCCCTCGTAAGGGGCCGTGAGAGCGGCCGTACGGGCCATCATGCCGCCGTCGGTGTAGATCTTCAGAGCGCCGATGGACAGCCAGTCGTCGCCGAACCCCGTGCGCAGGCCGAGGTCGAGCGCGCGCGGGATGCCGTCGTTCTCGTGCGCGCCGAGTGGCCGCAGGGTGTCGGCGCCCGGCATGAGCTGGACCCGCAGCGGCAGACGAGCCTGGTCGCGCAGGAGTTGATAGGCGCCGAGCTCGACAGGGCTGTGGCCCAGCAGGCCGCCGCCGATGCCTGCCTCGGCGCAGGCCGTGATGCCTTCGGCGAGGCAGGCGCGTGCGGCGTACTCGATGGCGTCGGCGAGTTCCCGTTGGGAGTACGGCAGTCGCAGGCGGCGTACGGCGCTCATCGCACTCTCCACGAGGACGCCGTTGTCATGGGGAACGTCGGCCGACAGCAGGTCGAGCACGGCGCTGTTGACCACACAGGCGTGACCGGAATCGTGCATCACGAACACCCGGCGGCCCTGGCTGACCGGGTCGAGATCAGCCGCGGTCAGGTGCCGTCCGAGGACTCGCTGGTCGTACCCACCGATGTGCACCCACGCACCGGGTGCGTGGGGGCGGGAGGCGGCGTCCGCCACGACGGCGAGAACATCCTCGACGCGTTCGAGACCGGCGATGCTCGGGGAGCTCGCCTTCAGCCCCGTCCACGCGAGGTGGACATGGCTGTCGATGAATCCCGGGAGGACGGTGGCGCCCTGAAGGTCGATCACCTCGCGGGCGGGCAGTGAGGTCACGGCCTCGTCCAGGCCCACGATCCGGCCCCGCCAGATGCCCAGGTCGTGAGCGACCGGCCGTTCCGGGTCCATGGTGAGGACGCGCGCGTTGGTCAGCCTCGTGCACAGCGTCATGCGGAATCCATCCGGGTCAAAGAGGTTTCGGCGAGCATGGCGCCGGCCGCGTCGTACGGGAGGTCGGCCGCGTCCGTCTCGGGCTCGTACCGCCGGGGGGCGGCCGGCACCATCAGCGGAGTGCCGGTCTCGGGGTCGCCGATGATCCGGCAGGGCAGGCCGAACACGTCCTCGACGAGCTCGGCGGTCATGACGGTGGCGGGGTCTCCCTGGGCGGCGATGATGCCGCCCGGCCGCATCACGATGAGGTGAGTGGCGTAGCGGCATGCCTGGTTGAGATCGTGCAGGACCGCGACGACGGTGTGGCCCTTGCGGGCGTGGAGTTCGGCGCACAGGTCGAGCACCTCGACCTGGTGGGCGATGTCGAGGAAGGTGGTCGGTTCGTCCAGCAGGAGGATGGAGGTCTGCTGCGCCAGCACCATGGACAGCCAGACGCGCTGCCGCTGTCCGCCGGAGAGGTCGTCCACGGGACGGTCGGCGAGTTCGAGTACGCCGGTCTGCCGCATCGCCTCGGTCACAGCCGCCTCGTCCTCGGCGGACCACTGCTTCAGCAGGCGCTGGTGGGGGTACCGGCCGCGGGCCACGAGGTCGCCGGCCGTGATGCCGCCCGGCGCGCTGGAGGACTGCGGGAGCAGGCCGAGGCGGCGGGCGACCTCACGGGAACGGTACGAGGCGATGGCGGCGCCGTCGAGATAGACCTGCCCGGCCTTCGGCCTGAGCATCCGGGCCAGCGCCGTCAGCAACGTCGACTTGCCGCAGGCGTTCGGCCCGATGATCACCGTGAAGGAGTGATCGGGGATGTCGACGCTCAGGGACGTGGCCACCGTCCGCTGGTCGTAGGACAGCGTGAGGTCCTCGGCACGCAGCCGGGGCCGAGGGCGGTTCTTTCCAGTCATGCGCGGCTCTTTCGCGGTCATGCGCGGCTCTTTCGCGACTCGGTGATCAGCAGCCAGATGAGGTAGAGCCCGCCGATGGCGCCGGTCGCCGTGCCCACCGGAAGGAGCGCGGGTGCGAAGACCCGCTGCACGACGAGGTCGCTCAGGGCGAGGAGGACGGCGCCCATGAGCGCGGACGGCAGCAGCGCCGGGCCGGATGACCGGGTGAGTGCCCGGACCACTTGGGGCGCGGCCAGGGCGATGAACCAGATGGGCCCCGTGACGGCGGTGGCGAACGCGGCGAGGGCGACGCTGATGATGAGGAGGATGGTGCGGGTGCGTGTCACATCGACGCCGAGCGCCATGGCGGTGGTGTCGCCCATCTCCACCATGGAGAGGCGGCGGGAGAGGAGAAAGGCCGGCGGCAGCAGTACGGCGAGGGCGAGACCGATGGCGTTGGCGTGCGTCCACAGCCGGTTTCCCAGACTGCCGATCAGCCATGCCTGGGCCTCCAGCGCTTCCTGGAAGGTCGCCCGGGTGATCAGATACGAGTTGACGGCGAGCAGCAGGGCGCTGACGCCGATCCCGATGACGACCAGCCGGAAACCCTGCAAACCGCGGCCGACCAGGAGGAGGTTGACGGCGAGCGCCGTGGCGAGACCACCGACCAGCGCGCCGAACGCGATCTGGGTCATGCTGCCGTGCAGCACGATGATGACGACGAGCGCGCCCACGGCGGAGCCGTTGGTGAAGCCGATGATGTCGGGGCTGCCGAGGGAGTTGCGGGTGAGGCTCTGCAGGATCGCCCCGCTCACCGCGAGGGCCGCGCCGACGAACACCGCGGTCAGGATGCGCGGCATGCGCAGGGTGTTGACGACGAAGTCGGCGGAGGCGGATCCGCTCCCGGTCAGCGCCTTGAGGACCTCCCCGACGGAGAGCGGGAGGTCACCGGTGGTCAGGGTGATCCCCACGACGACGACCAGCGCGACGAGCAGCAGGACGGTCACGGCGAGGACCCGGCCCCGCACCCGCAGCGAGACCCCGCCCGGTCCGATGCGGACGACCCGGTCGCTGATGACGCGGGGGGCGGGGGTGTTGACGGATCCGGGCACGGAGGCTTCCGCCCCCTGGGCGGCGCTCACAGCATGACCAGCTTTCGACGACGGCACAGCGCGATGAACAAGGGCGCCCCGATGAACGCGGTGACGATGCCGACCTGCACTTCGCCCGGCGCGCCGAGCACCCGGCCCAGCACGTCCGAGCCGATGAGCAGGACCGGTGCGAGCAGTGTCGAGTACGCGAACACCCAGCGCTGATCGGTTCCGGAGATGAACCGGGCGACATGGGGAACGGCGAGCCCCACGAAGCCGATCGGTCCGACGGCCGCGGTCGCGGCGCCGCACAGCAGCATTACGGCGACCGCCGCCAGCACACGGGTACGGCCGACGCGCACGCCCAGGGCGCGACCCAACTGGTCGCCCATCGCCAGCGCGTTGAGGGACGGGGCCAGCAGGAAGGCGATGACCACTCCTACGGCGACGAACGGCAGGACGAGGAACACGATGTCGTAGTACCGGCCCGCGAGAGAGCCCACGGTCCAGAACCGGAACTGGTCGAACGCCTCCGGATCGAACAGCAGCACCCCCCAGTTGAAGGCGTACAGCACCGCGGTCACCGCCGCTCCGGCGACGACGAGCCGGTCGGGGGTGGCCAGTTTCCGCCCGGAGGAGCCGAGGAGATGGACACCCACCGACGCCACGGCCGCCCCGGCGAGGGCGAACCACACATAGCCGAGGGGCGCGGCCACGCCCATGAACGCGATGGCCACGACGACTCCGGCGGAGGCGCCCAGGTTGACCCCGAGCAGTCCCGGGTCGGCGAGCGGATTGCGGGTCAGGGCCTGCATCAGGGCGCCGGACAGCCCGAGGGCCACTCCGACGAGGATGCCCAGGAGGGTACGGGGGATCCGGTAGTCGTGGATGATGACGGCGGCTTCCGACCCGTCAGGGCGCCACAGGAGGTCCCAGGTGGAGGCGAACGGAATCCCTCTGGTGCCCACCCAGACGCTGACCAGCGAGACGAGGACGAGCGCGCCGAGCGTCACGAGAAGCCCGAGACCGCGCAGGGCCGCGGCGGCCGGACGTGCCGCGGGCACGACGGGACCACCGGTCTCGCTTCCGGACGCCGCCCGGGCTTCGACAGACAAGGACCACTCCCCCGGCGGCGTTCGCGCGCCCCGCGCACCGCACGAGGCGTTGAACATTGGTGTGCCGCAAGCGATATGACATACGAACGATGCAACTTAGGTGAGCCTAACCGTACAGTCGCGACGGGGTCAACGCGGGGGCGCGGCCTGCGCCGACGCCCGTACCACGAGCCCTCGCGGAGCCCCGGGCGCACCCTTGGCACGGACCGTAATTAAGCTAGGCTTACCTAACTATCCCCCTTGTTCTTATGGAGGCGCCGCATGCCCGCTGGAGGACCAACGGGGGGCCATGTCCTTCGGAGAGCGCTCGCCGACCAGCGCCGCCGTGTCGTCGGAGCGTCACTCCTCGGCATGGCGCACCAGGCGTGCGAGGCCCTTGTCCCGGTGGTCGTCGGTCTGGTCATCGACGAGGCGGTGGCGACCGGTTCCTCCGCCGCCCTGCTGCGTTGGCTGCTGGTGCTCGCCGGTCTCTTCCTCGTGCTGTCCACGTGTTACCGGAACTCCGCGCGGCTCACCGAAGGCGCGGGCGAGGGCGCCGCGCACCGGATCCGGCAGGACCTCGCCACCCGGGTGCTCGATCCCCGGGGCGGCGCCGACTCCGGGCGGCTGCCCGGCGCGCTGACCGCCGTCGCGACCGGTGACGCCCGACGCGTCGGCTCGGTCGCCTCCGCGCTGACGTACGGTCTGTCCGCGATCGCCGGGCTGGTCATCAGCGCGGTGGCACTGCTCCGTATCTCCGTGCCGCTCGGTCTGCTCGTCCTCCTCGGCGTGCCGCCCCTGCTGTGGATCGGCCATCTCATCAGCCGCCCGCTCGAACGGCGCAGCGAGACCGAGCAGGAACAGGCGGCCCACGCGTCCGGGGTCGCCGCCGACCTGGTCGCCGGCCTGCGCGTACTGAAGGGGATCGGCGCCGAGCCCGCGGCGGTCTCCCGGTACCGGGAGACCAGCCGGAGTTCGCTGTCCGCCGCCTTGCGGGCGGCCAACAGCCGGGCCTGGCACGACGGCGCGATCCTCGCGCTGACGGGCATCTTCATCGCGGTCATCGGACTCGTCGGCGCTCATCTGGCGATGCGAGGCACCATCAGCGTGGGTGAGCTGGTGGCGGCCGTCGGACTCGCCCAGTACCTTCTCGGTCCCTTCCAGCTCCTCACCTTCGTCAACGGGGAGTTCGCCCAGGGCCGTGCCTCGGCCGACCGGATCGCCGAGATCCTCGCATCGCCTCCCGCCGTCGTGGCCGGGGCGGCCACGCTTCCCGACCCGGTCCTCGGGCGACTGCGGCTGCGGGGCCTCACCCAGGGCGCGTTGCGCGGCGTCGATCTCGACATCGCGCCCGGCGGCCTCGTCGGTGTGGTCACCCGTGACCCGGCCGCCGCGAATGATCTGCTGCTCTGCCTGGGCCGCGAACTCGACCCCGCCGAAGGCACCGTCGAACTCGACGGCGTACCACTGAGCGATCTCGACCCCGGCGAGGTCCGCCGCGCCATCCTGGTCGCCCACCACGACGCCGACCTGTTCGAGGACAGCCTCCTCGCCAACGTACGGGCCGGAGCGGACACCGAGGCAGTGGACATGAGCCCGGCGCTGGCCGCCTCGGCGGCGGACGACGTCGCCCAGGCCCTGCCCGAGGGAGTCGACACCGTCCTCACCGAACGAGGCCGGTCGCTGTCCGGCGGCCAGCGCCAGCGGGTCGCGCTCGCCCGGGCCCTGGCCGCCGACCCGCCGGTCCTCGTCGTCCACGACCCGACCACCGCCGTCGACACGGTCACCGAGGCCCGCATCGCGGCCCGGCTGCGGGACCTGCGCCGGGGCCGCACGACCATCCTGGTCACCACCAGCCCCGCCCTGCTCGCCGGCACCGACGTCGTGGTCATGCTCGACAACGGCCGGGTGGCCGCGCGGGGCAGCCATCCCGAGTTGGCCGGCGCCCACGAGACGTACCGCGCGGCGGTGCTGGCATGACGAACGCTCAGCACAGAGACACACACGACCAGGACCCGCACGACCAGGACCCGCGGGACCCGGATCCTCGGCACCGAGACAAGAAGGACGACGGACGGACGATGAGCGGACCCGGCACGCCCGAACGCGCACTCCTGCCCACCGCCACCGGCGCCCAGACCCTCGCCGTCGTCCGTGGACTACTGCGCCGTCACCGGCCACTGGCCGTGGGCGCGGTGACCGTACTGGTCGTCGGCACGGGCATCGGGCTGCTGACCGCGCCGCTGCTCGGCCACATCGTGGACCTGGTCGTCGACGAGCGCGGCGCGAGCGCGCTGACCGTACCGATGCTGCTCCTGCTGGCGGTGGCCGTCGCCAGGGCCGTCGCGACCGCCATCGGCAAGTCCCTCGTCGCCAGGCTCGGCGAGACGGTCCTCGCGGACCTGCGAGAACGGTTCATCGCACGGGCGCTGCGACTGCCGCTGGAACGGGTCGAGCAGGCCGGCTCCGGCGACCTGACCTCGCGGGTGACCGCTGATGTCACCCTCATCGCGAGGGCGGTACGGCAGGCCCTGCCCGAATTCATCGGCGCCTTCCTCACCATCGTGCTGACCCTGGGGGGTCTCGCCGTCCTCGACTGGCGTCTGCTGCTCGCGGTGCTGGTGTCCGCGCCCGTGCATGTCCTGACGGTGCGTTGGTACATCCCGCGCGCCGCGAGCGTCTACGCCGCGCACCGGGTGGCGACCGGCGCGCTCCAGCACCAGCTGCTCGACAGCGTCGGCGGGGTGCGCACCGTACGGGCGTTTCGTCTGAACGGGCGTCACGCGGAGCTGCTGGAGCAGCGGTCGCAGGCCGCCGTGGACCTGGCGGCGCGGGGTATGCGCCTCGTCTCGGGCTTCTTCTCCCGCCTGAACATCGCCGAGTTCATCGGCATGGCGTCGATCCTCGTCACCGGATTCCTCCTCGTCGACAACGGCTCGGTGAGCATCGGTACGGCGACCGCGGCGGCGCTCTACTTCCACGGTCTGTTCAACCCGATCAACGCCGCGCTCTTCCTCATCGACGACGCCCAGTCCGCCGGGGCGAGCCTCGCCCGTCTCGTCGGCGTATCGGGGCTCCCGGCCGAACGGGAGCCCGACGAGCGGGCCGCCGCGCCGGTGGACGGCTCGGTCAAGGTGGTGGACCTCGGCCACGCGTACGTGGCCGGTCACCCGGTGCTCCGCGCGGTGGACCTGGAAGTGCGGGACGGCGAACGGGTGGCCCTGGTCGGTGCCAGCGGCGCGGGCAAGACCACGCTGGCGAAGCTGATCGCGGGCGTCCACACCCCGACGGCGGGCGCGATCTCCCTGGGCGGCGTGGACTCCCAGGACCTGGGACCGGCCGGGGTCCGGCAGTCCGTCACCCTGATCAGCCAGGAGGTCCACGTCTTCGCCGGCCCGCTCTCCGAGGATCTGCGACTGGCCCGCCCCGAGGCGACGGACGAGGAGCTGCGCGCCGCGCTCGCCCATGTGGACGCGGCGGACTGGGTCGACGCGCTGCCCGACGGTCTGGCCACGGTCGTCGGTGAGGGCGCCCATCGCCTCACGGTGACCCAGGCCCAGCAACTCGCCCTCGCCCGCCTCGTTCTCGCCGACCCGCCCATCGCGATCCTGGACGAGGCCACCGCCGACGCGGGCAGCGCGGGCGCCCGGGTGCTGGAGACGGCCGCCCTGCGCGCGCTGGAGGGCCGTACGGGCGTGCTGGTCGCCCACCGTCTCCCGCAGGCGGCGACCGCGGACCGTGTCGTCGTACTGAGCGAGGGCCGCGTCGTCGAGACGGGCACCCACGACGAACTCGTCGCTGCGGGCGGCCGCTACGCCGAACTCTGGTCGGCGTGGTCCGACAGCCGCCAGGAACCAGCGGTCCCGGCGTAAGGGTCCGTCCCGTCCGCGTCCGTCCCGTCCGGACCTCGCGCGAAGCTCCCGCCCAGGACATCCGGGCGGGAGCTTGGCGTTGACGGAGGAGAACCGCGTGGACGGAGGAGAACCGCGAGGACGGACCACGCACCGGGACGCCGCCGCCGGTGGAGAACCCTCTCCACGGGCGGCGGCGTCCCGGTCCGCAGGTCAGCCCTGCTGAGCGATGAGGCTCGCCGGGCGCAGGTCCGTCCAGTGCTCTTCGACGTACGCGAGGCAGGCCTCGCGCGTGTCCTCGCCGAAGGCGGTCCGCCACCCGGCGGGAACCTCCGCGAAGGACGGCCACAGCGAGTGCTGATTCTCGTCGTTGACCAGGACCAGGAAGCGGCCCCGCGGGTCCTCGAACGGGTTGGTGGTCATGCGTTGTCACTCCTCGTGGACAGGGCGGTGAACAGCTCCGAGAGCGGCTGTTCCGGGTCGGCCACCACGGTGCGCAGCAGCCTTTGGAGTTCGTCGGCGAGCCGCCGTGCCTTGGCGGTGCCGAGCAGGTCGGTGGCGTGGATCAGGCCGCAGTGGACGGGGCCGTCGCCGCGCGGCTCGTAGAAGCTGAGGGTCAGCGGGGCCCGGGTCGAACCGGTGGGTACGGCGTCGAGGGAGCCGACACCGCCCTCCAGCCCCTCCAGGTCCGCCTGCTCATGGTGGATCACCATCACCCGCGGGCCCTCCGGAGGCAGTCCGGTCGCCCGTACGACCTCCTCGAACGGGACGTCCTGCCGGTCGAGGGCGCTGAGCGTAGTCTCCCGTACGCGGGACAGCAGTTCCGTGAAGGTCGGGTCGCCCGCCAGATCGGTGCGCAGCACCACCGTGTTGAAGAAGCAGCCCACCAGGTCGGTCAGCTGGTCGTCCGTGCGGCCGGCGACCATCGTGCCGATGGGCAGGTCGGTACCCGCGCCGTGCGCGGTGAGCAGCGTCGCCAGGGCGGCGTGCAGGACCATGAACATGCTGGTGCCGGTCGCCCGGGCCAGATCGTCGACGGCCGCGTGCGTCCGCTCGTCCAGGACGAAGCCCACATGGCCCGCGCCGGGCGAGGACGAGCGCGCGCCGTCGGTCGGGAGTGCCGGCTCGGCCGGCAGATCCTTCAACGTCTCACGCCAGTAGGCGAGTTGCCGGCCGCCCCGGCTGTCCGGATCGCCCGGATCGCCCAGGGCCTCGCGGGCCCACTGTGCGTAGTCCGTGTACGAGACCGGCAGCGGCCGCCAGTGGGGCGCCCGGCCCTCCTGACGGGCCGCGTACGCCGCCGTCAGGTCACGGAAGAGCGGGACGACCGACCACTCGTCCACCGCCAGGTAGTGCATGGTCAGCAGCAGCGCCTGCTGCCCGGTGGGCGCCGTGAGCAGATGGGCCCTGAGCGGTGCCTCACGGGCCGGCTCCGGCGCCCCGGCCGCCAGTTCCGCGAGGCGGGCCTCCAGGTCCTCGCACTCCTCCCGGATCAGGGCCGGGGGCTCGGCGTCCCGGTGGTGCAGCGCGCCGTCCCGTTCCGTGAACGCCGTACGGAGGGGTTCGTGACGGGCGGCCACATCGCCGAGCGCGGCGGACAGCGCGTCCACGTCCAGAGCGCCGGACGAGCGCAGCACGAGCGCGTGATCGAAGCCGGGGTCACGGCGGTGGGCGTCCCACTGCCAGCGCTGGACCGGGGCAGCCGCCCGCGATCGGCCGCGGTCCTCCGCCGGGCGAAGTGCCGGGCGGGCGGTCGCCGCGCCCTTCAGTTTGCCTTCCAGACCGGCCACGGTGAGGGCGTCGAAGACGTCCCGGATGCTCAGCTCGACCCCGAACTCGGCGCGGATACGGGCCAAGAGCCGCATCGACGCCATGGAGTGGCCGCCGAGCGCGAAGAAGTTGTCGTGGATTCCGACCTTCTCCAGCTTGAGGATCTCGCGGAACAGATCGGCGAGCCGGGCCTGCGTCCCGGTGGCCGGGAGCGCGCCGCCGGTCATCGCGGTCCAGTCGGGCGCGGGCAGCGCCTTACGGTCCAGCTTGCCGTTGGGCGTCAGCGGCAGCGGGCCGTCCAGCGGCACGACGAGCGCCGGGACCATGTACTCGGGCAGCACACCGGCCACATGGGCGCGCAGCTCCCGCGGGTCCAGCCCCCCGGCCTCCGGCACGGCGTAGCCGACGAGCCGGACGATGTCGCCGTCACGGTCGGGCACCACGGCGGCCTGGGCGACCGAGGGATGTCCGGCGAGGGCCGCCTCGATCTCTCCGAGTTCGATACGGAAGCCACGGACCTTGACCTGGGTGTCGACCCGGCCGAGGAAGTCGAGGTTGCCGTCCGCGCGCCAGCGGGCACGGTCACCGGTGCGGTACATCCGGGCACCGGGCGGGCCGTACGGGTCGGCCACGAACCTCTCCGAGGTCAGCCCGGGCCTGCCGAGGTAGCCGCGCGCGAGGCCGCGCCCTGAGACATACAGCTCGCCCGCGACACCCGGCGGGACCGGCCGGAGGTTGTCGTCCAGTACGTAGCAGCGGGTGTTGGGGTCGGGCCGCCCGATGGGCACCCGGCCGGCCGGGCGTCCGCCGTACTCGCGCGCCGGCCACAGCGTGGAGTTGACCGTCGCCTCGGTGAGCCCGTACGCGCAGATCAGATGGGCCCTCTCGGCGAACCGCTCGAACAGGTCCGGCGGCACCGTTTCCGTACCGACCAGGACGGTCGACCCTTCGGGCAGTTCGCAGCCCGGCGGCAGGGCCGATACGAGGGACGGCGGAAGGATCATGTGAGTGATCCGCTGGTCCGCGAGGAAGTCGGTGAGGGCCGGGCCGGCGACTCGTGCCTCGTCCGTGATGAGGACGAGCCGGCCTCCCTGGCACAGCGCCATGGAGAGCTCGAAGGCGAAGACGTCGAAGCCGATCGACGCGAACTGGAGTACGTGGCTGTCGCGTTCGAGACCCATCCGGTCGACCGCGGTGGCGACGAGGCCGGCGATGCCCTCGTGCGGGACGACCACGCCCTTGGGGCGGCCCGTCGAACCGGACGTGTAGATGACGTAGGCGGCCTGGTCGAGGCCGACCCGCCTGCCGTCGACCGCGGTCTCCGGCGCGGTGTCCAGCTCGGCGGCCACCGAAGGTTCGTCGAGCAGCACCAGCGGTACGCCCGCCACCTCCGGGATCTTCCCCGCGACCGGTTCGGTGCCGACCACGAGGGCCGCGCGCGAGTCCTCGATCATGTACGTGAGGCGGTCGGCCGGGTGGACCGGGTCGAGCGGCAGGAACGCGGCGCCCAGCTTCATCGTGGCGAGCACCGTGGCGACCATGTCGACCGAGCGCGGCACGGCCACACCGACCACGCTGCCGACGCCCACACCGCGTGCCGCCAGCAGCCGGGCCACGCGGTTGGCACGGGCGTCGAGCCGCGCGTAGGTCACGGAGCGGGAGCGCTCGACGACGGCGACCGCGTCGGGGCGCTCGGCGAGCCGCCGTGCGAACAGCGCGGGGAACGACTCCTCGTCGACCTCGCGGGCCGTGGCGTTGAAGCCTTCCAGGACCATCCGCCGCTCGTCGGGGGCGAGGATCTCCGCCCGCGATACGGGCTGCTCGGGGGCGGCGACGAGGGCGCCGACGAGCGTCCGGAGGCGATCGCCGAGGCGTTCGGCGCTCTCGTGGTCGAACAGCTCCGTGGCGAATTCGAGGCGGCAGCTCAGGGAGTCCGCTCCGCCGTCGGCCGAGGTGTGCTCGGTGAAGCTGAACACCAGGTCGAACTTGGCCGAGCGGACACGGAACGGCACATGGTCCACTCGCAGGCCGGGCAGTTCCAGTCCGTCGCCGGTCCGGGCGTGATAGCCGACCATCACCTGGAACAGCGGGTTCCGGGCGAGTGAGCGCGTCGGGTTGAGCTTTTCCACCACCGACTCGAACGGCACGTCCGCGTGCGAGAACGCGGCCAGGTCAGTCTCCCTGACCCGGGCCAGCAGTTCGGTGAAGCTCGGATCACCGCCCAGGTCCGTACGGAGTACGAGCGTGTTGACGAAGAAGCCGACCAGATCGTCCAGCGCTTCGTCGCCGCGCCCCGCGATGGTCGAACCGAGGGGGATGTCCGTACCGGCGCCCATGCGGTACAACAGCGCGGCCACGGCGGCGTGCACCACCATGAACATGCTGGCGCCGCTCTCGCGGGCGAGCCGCTTCAGCCCCTCGTGGACGTCGGCGTCGAACGCGATGTCCAGTTCGGCGCCGGAGAACGTCGGCCGTGCCGGTCGCGGCCGGTCCGTGGGCAGCTCCAGTTCCTCGGGGGCGCCGTCCAGGGCCGCGCGCCAGTACTCCAGCTGCCGGGCCGCCAGACTGCCGGTGTCCGCCGGGTCGCCGAGCAGGCGCTGCTGCCACAGCGCGTAGTCGGCGTACTGGACCGGCAGCGGCTCCCACCGCGGCGCCCCGCCGCGGACGCGGGCCGCGTAGGCGGTGGCCAGGTCACGGAGGAACGGGCGGTCCGACCACTCGTCGGTGGTGATGTGGTGCAGCAACAGGACGACGACATGGTCCTCGGGCGTCAGCTCCACGATCGTGGTACGCAACGGCAGTTCGGCGGCGAGATCGAACGGCCGGTTGACGGCCTCGTCGACGATGGCGGGCACCTCGTCCTCGGTGGCGCGCAGCCGCGTCACGACCGGGCGTGCCTCCCCGGCGGCCAGCACGCTCTGAGCCGCCTGGCCGTCGGGCTCCACGAACACCGTACGCAGGGCTTCATGACGGTCCGTCACATCGGTGAGGGCCGCGCGCCACGCCTCGGCGTCGAAGACCCCGCGCAACCGCATGACCAGCGGGAAGTTGTAGGCGGCGGAGGCGCACTCGATCTGCTGGATGACCCACAACCGCTGTTGGGCGTGCGAGAGCGGCAGTGCGTCGGGCCGCACACCGGCGGTCAGCGCCGGACGGGCGGGGCCGGCGGGGCGGGCCGCGCGGGCGGCCAGTTCGGCGACGGTGGGTGCCTCGAACAGGTCGCGGATCGCGAGTTCGGCGTCAAGGGCGGTGCGGGCCCGGCTGACCAGACGGGTGGCGAGCAGTGAGTGGCCGCCCAGCTCGAAGAAGTCGCTGTCGATGCCGACGCTGCCCTCCGGCAGGCCGAGCACTTCCGCGAAGAGGGCGCACAGTGTCTCCTCGCGCGGCGTGCGGGGGGCGCGGCTCGTGCCCGTTCCGGTGAAGTCCGGGGCGGGCAGGGCGCGTACGTCCAGCTTGCCGTTGACGGTGAGCGGCAGTGTGGCCACGGGGACGAGCGCCGACGGGACCATGTAGTCGGGCAGCCCCTCCCTCAGGTGCTCACGCAGCCGCCGGAGCAGCTTCTCCCCCACCTCCGTGCCGTCCTCCGGGGCGAAGTAGCCGACCAGGCGCGGCGTTCCGGTGCTCTCGTTCACGACGACCGCCGCGTGGGCGACCTCGGAGTGCGCGGACAGGGCCGAGGAGATCTCGCCCAGTTCGATCCGGTAGCCGCGGATCTTCACCTGGTCGTCGGTACGGCCCAGGAAGTCGAGCAGGCTGTCGGGCCGCCGCCGTACGAGATCACCCGTGCGGTACATCCGCTCACCCGGCTCCCCGAACGGGTCGGCGACGAACCGTTCGGCGCTCAGCGCGGGACGGTCGTGGTAACCGCGGGCCAGACCGGTGCCCGCGATGTACAGCTCGCCGGGGCCGCCCGGCGGAACGGGGCGCAGCATCGCGTCCAGCACGTAGGCGCGGGTATTGCGGATGGGAATGCCGACGGTGGGGGTCGCGCTGTCCGCCGTCGAGCCGCCGAGGGTGTTGATGGTGTACTCGGTCGGCCCGTACAGGTTGTAGCCGTAGGTGCCCTCGGTGCGGCGCAGCTTGGTCCACACGGTGTCGGAGACGGCCTCGCCGCCGAGGAGGACCAGCGCCGGACGGTGCTTCCCGGCCGTTTCGTCCCGGTCGAGCAGGCCTTCCTCGATGAGCAGCTGGGCGTAGGTGGGGGTCACATTGACCACATCGACCTGGTGCCGGTCGCAGTAGGCGACCAGCGCCTCGGCGTCGCGGCGCAGCTCCTCGTCGCAGATGTGGACCTCATGGCCCTCGACGAGCCAGAGGAGTTCTTCCCAGGACATGTCGAAGGCGAAGGACACGGTGTGGGCGATGCGCAGCCGACGCCCGCCGGCCGAGGCGATGGCCGGGTCGAAGATCTCCTTCTGGTGATTGAGCTGCATATTGGTCAGCCCCCGGTAGGGCGTGACGACACCCTTGGGGCGGCCGGTCGAGCCGGAGGTGTAGATGACGTACGCCGGGTACTCCAGTCGGTCCGGGACGTCGTGGGCGAACGCGGACCGTTCGCGGTCCGCGATCTCCCCACCGGGCAGGGCGGCCAGCTCGGCGGCCACGGCCTCGTCGTCCAGGAGGAGTTCGGGCGCCACCGCACCGGCGTCCCCGCGCAGGGTCGGGGCGACGGCCGCGGTGGACACGAGGCACAGGGGTCCGGTGTCCTCGACCATCAGCCGCAGCCGGTCGGCCGGGTGGTCCAGGTCGAGCGGCAGGTACGCGGCGCCCGTCCGCAGAACGGCGAACAGCGCGGCCACCATGTCGATGGACCGGGGCAGCGCCAGCGCCACGACCTTCTCCGGCCCCGCGCCGCGGGCGAGCAGGAGGCGGGCGATCCGGTTGACGCGCGCGTCCAGTTCGACGTACGTGAGGGACCGCTCGCCGAAGACCAGCGCGACCGCGTCCGGGGTGCGGGCGACCTGCGCCGTCAGCATGTCCGCGACGGTCTCGTTCGGCACCGGCTCCCGGCCGGCGGCCCACTCGGCCGCCAGCGCGGCGCGCTCCGGGGGCAGCAGCAGGTCCACGCCGACGGTACGGGCGGAGGCGGCGTCCGGGGCGGCGAGGGCCTCCCCGAGCCTTTCGAGGATGGTGGTGAACCGGCCGAGGATCGTGGTGGCGGCCTGCGCGCCGAACAGGTCGGGCCGGGCCGCCAGGGTCACTCGCAACCGGGTCTCGGGCGTGACGATCACAGTGAGCGGGAAGTGGGTACCGTCCACGTTCGACACATCGGTGATGCCGTACCGCTGCCGGAGCGCCGCCGCCCGGTCCTCGCCGTCGGCGGAGCGGAGCACGAAGAGCGTGTCGAAGAGCCGTCGGTGGCCGGTCTCCCGCTGGAGCGTGCCGAGTCCGACGTACTCGTACGGCATGACCGCGGCCCGCTCGGACTGCATGCCCCGGAGCAGGTCGAGCAGCGGCTCGTCCGGGGTGAACCCGACCCGTGCCGGGACGGTGTTGAGGAACATACCGATGATGCCGGCGACGTTCGGCACCTCCGCGGGCCGTCCGGCGACCGCCGTGCCGAAGACGACGTCGTCGCGGCCGGTCATCGCGGAGAGGACCAGCCCCCAGGCGGCGTTGAGCACCGTGTTCAGGGTGAGACCGTGCCGCCTGGCCAGGGCGCGCAGCCGGTCGCTGGTCTCCCGCGTGAGCACCGCGTCGAAGTCGGCCGGGATGACCGGACCCGCGTCGCGGCCCACCGGCGCGACGAGGGTCGGCTCGCCCAAACCGGCGAGCGCGCCGCGCCACGCGCCGACGGCCTGGGCCGTGTCCTGCTCGTCCAGCCATGCCAGGTAGTCGCGGTACGAGCCCGGGGCGGGCAGACCCGTGGGGTCGCCGTCCCGCTCGTAGAGCGTGAACAACTCCTCCATGAACAGCCACGCGGACCAGCCGTCCCACAGGATGAGGTGGTGGGTGACGATGAGCCGGTCGCGGCCGTCCCCGAGCCGGATCAGCTGGAGGCGGCACAGCGGCGGCGCCGCCAGGTCGAAGCGCTCGCGGCGGTCGGCGGCCGACAACTCGGCCACGCGGGCGTGTTGGTCCTCGGTGGCCAGCCCGGACAGATCGGTTTCCACCAGGGGGACCTCGGCACCGTCCACGACGAACTGCACGGGCCGGGACAGGCCGTCGCTGGTGAATCCGGCGCGCAGGCCGGCGTTGCGCTCCAGGAGCGTTCGGCAGGCGGCGCGCAGCCGGGCCGCGTCCAGCCGGTGGTCGAAGTCCAGGGTCTCCTGCGACAGATAGACGTCGAGCGCGTCCCCCGCGTCGTAGGTGGCGTGGAAGTACATGCCCTCCTGGAGCGGGGAGAGCGGCCAGATGTCGGCGAGCGGCAGCCCGGCGACGGCCTCGACGCGGGCGTTCTCCTCCGCGGACAGTTCCAGCCCGCCCAGCGGGGCGGGGGCCGGGGGCGCCGCCGGCACGGCGGTGGTCAGCTGGTCGAGGAGCGCCTTCAGGGCCGGGTCGACCGCCGCCCCTGAGCGTTGCTGCTGGGCGAGCATGGCCTGGAGTGCCGCGGCGGCCTGCCCGGCCTCGGCGGCGGACACGGTCACACCGTCCGTGGGCGCCTCGGGGCCGCTCGGGCCGGCGTCGGCGGCGTCGGCGGGGTCGGCGGGATCAGCGGGATCAGCGGGCGCGCTCACGGCCGCGGCGGCGAGCGCGGCGGGGGTGCGGCGCTCGAACACATCGCGCGGGCTGATGGTCAGTCCCCTTTCACGGGCGCGGGTGGCGACGGCGATCGAGGTGAGGCTGTCGCCGCCGAGCATGAAGAAGTCGTCGTCGGCACCGATCCCGGCGTGGCCGAGGACATCGGTGTAGATCTCGCACAGGGCGCGTTCCCGCTCGTCGCGGGGTGCCCGGCCGCCCGCCCCGGGGGTGAGGGACGGCGAGGGCAGGGCGTTGTGGTCGAGCTTGCCGCTGGGCGTCAGCGGCAGTTCGTCGACGGCCACGACGGCCGTCGGCACCATCGCCGCGGGCAGTGCCTCGGCGAGCGCCCGGTGGAGGACCTCGGCGTCCGGGACCGCGCCGGGAGCGGGTACGGCGTAGCCCAGGAGCGTCCCGTCGCGGACGATCACAGCGGAGCGCGCGACACCCGGCAGGGCGACGAGCGCGGCCTCGATCTCGGCCGGCTCGACGCGATTGCCGCGGATCTTGACCTGCCGGTCGGTGCGACCCAGGTACTCGACGGCGCCGTCGGCGCGGCGCAGGACCAGGTCCCCGGTCCGGTACATGCGCGTGCCGGGCTCGCCGAACGGGTCGGCGACGAACCGCTCGGCGGTCAGGCCGTGTCTGTCGTGGTAGCCACGGGCCAACTGGACCCCGGCCAGATACAGTTCGCCGGGCACACCGTCCGGGACGGGGCGCAGGAAGGCGTCGAGCACGTACAACCGGGTGTTCCACACGGGGCGGCCGATGGGAACGGCGAGTTCGGCGCCGCCCTCGTACGCGAAGTGCGTCACGTCGACGGCCGCCTCGGTGGGACCGTACAGGTTGTGCAGCGGTACCGGGCCCCGGCCGTGCCGGGATGTCAGCTCCCACCAGCGGCGGGCGTCCGGGCCGGTCAGGGCCTCGCCGCTGGCGAACACCCGGCGCAGGCTCGCCGTCCAGTCCGGGGCGTCGTCGGCGGCGTCCATCGCCTGGACGAACGCGGCCAGCATGGACGGCACGAAGTGTGTCGTCGTGATCCGCCGGGCGTGGATCAGCTCGGCCAGATAGGCCGGATCGCGATGGCCGTCGGGCCGGGCGAGGACGACGGTCGCGCCCTCGACCAGGGCCCAGAAGAACTCCCAGACGGACACGTCGAAGCTGGACGGGGTCTTCTGGAGCACCCGGTCGTCGGCGCTGAGGCGGTACTCCCCCTGCATCCAGGCGAGGCGGTTGACGATCGCGCGGTGGGTGACGGTGACGCCCTTGGGGCGCCCGGTGGAGCCGGAGGTGTAGATCAGATACGCGGGGTGATCGGGTCCCGCCTGCGCACCGGGCGTCTGGGGGACCTCCTCGTCGTGGTCCACGACGACATGTTCGAGACCCGGTACGTCGGGCAGTCGCCGGGCCGAGTCGCCGGTGGTCACGACGGTACGGGCCGCCGAGTCGGCGAGCATGAACGCCACCCGGTCGGCGGGGTAGTCGAGGTCCACGGGCAGGTAGGCGGCGCCCGCCTTGTGCACGCCGAGCAGCGCGACCATCAGCTCCGCGGAACGGGGCACCGCGACCGCGACGAACCGCTCCGGGCCTGCGCCGCGTGCCCGTAGCCGCCGGGCCAGCGCCTCCGCGCGCCGGTCCAGTTCGGCGTAGGTCAGGGTGGTGTCCTCGAAGACGACCGCGGGGGCGTGCGGGGTCCGTGCCACCCGCGCGGCGAAGAGCGAGGCGAGCGTGGCATCCGCGTCGGGCAGCACGTGCGCGGTGGCGTTCAGCGCGGTCAGTCGCTCCCGCTCCCTGTCGGACAGCGTTCCGGTCCGGGCGACCGGGCGGGCGGGGTCGGCGGGCAGGGTCCGCAGCAGTCTCTCGAACCGGCAGGCGATCACCGCCACGGACAGCGGGTCGAGCCGGACCGCGTCGTACTTGAGGCGCAGCGACAGTTGGCCGCCGCCCGGCTCGACGATCAGCGCGAGCGGGTAGTGCACGGCGTCGAACACCTCGGCGCCGGTGACACGCAACGCCTCGTGGTCCTCTCCGGTGGACTGGTCACCGGACGGGAAGTTCTCGAACACCACCAGCGTGTCGAAGAGTTCACCGCCGCCCGCGATCCGCTGGATCTCGGTGAGCCCGAGGTGCTGGTGGTCCAGGAGGGCGGCGTGCTCGTCCTGGACGCGCCGCAGCAGGTCGACGAGCGACTCTCCGGCGTGCGGGGTGACCCGGGTGGGCACCGTGTTGATGAACAGGCCCACGGCCCTGTCCAGGCCCTCCACCTCGGTGGTACGTCCCGAGACGGTGGTGCCGAACACCACGTCCTGGCTGCCGGTCAGACCACCGAGGAGCAGGGCCCAGGCACCGTGTACGACGGTGCTGAGGGTGAGGCCGTGACCGCGGGTGAAGGCGGTCAGGTCGGTGGTGAGCGACTCGGGCAGCCTGACGTCCACGTGCTCGGGCATGGCGGCCGGTGCGCTCTGGTCGACGCCGGTCGCGAAGGCGGCGGGCAGCCGGGTGGGGCCGTCGAGACCGGCCAGGGCCCGCTGCCACGCGGCGCGAGCGGCGTCGCGGTCCCGGCGGGCCAACCAGGAGAGATACGGCTCCGGGGCGGGCGGCTCCGGCAGGTCCACCCCCGCGTGCGCGGCGGTGAGTTCGCGCAGCAGGACGGAGACCGACCAGCCGTCGGCGATGATGTGGTGCAGGGTGAGCAGGAGCCGCCGACGCTGCCCGTCCCTGATCAGAGTGGCCCGTATCAACGGCGGCCGGGCGAGATCGAACCGTTCGGCGCGGTCCTGCCGCAGCAGTTCCTCCAGCGGGGTGGCCGCGGTGTCGGCCTCGCGCCATGGGAGGGGCGCGTCGTCGGAGATCCGCTGGACGACCTCGCCGCCCGGGAGCTGGCGGAACGAGGCGCGCAGCAGCGGGTGCCGGTCGAGCAGCAGTTGGAGCGACCGACGCAGCCGGTCAGGGTCGAGGGCGCCTTCGAGGTCGAGGAGTTCCTGGACGACGTAGAGGTCGCCGGCCTCCGGGTCGAACTCCGCGTGGAAGAAGAATCCTTCCTGGAGCGGGGAGACGGGCAGGGCGTCCCGGTCGAGCGCCGCCCGTGCGGCCGTCCGGTCCTCCGTCGGCGTCCGGACCGCGTCGGCCCGGCCCGCCGTCCTGGCGAGCGCGGCCACGGTCCGCTGCCGGAACACGTCACGGGGGGTGATCACGAGCCCGGCGTCGCGGACGCGGTTGACCAACTGGATCGCGACGATGCTGTCACCGCCCAGCTCGAAGAAGCTGTCGTGGACGCCGACCGACGGCAGGCCGAGCACGTCCGCGAACAGCCCGGCGAGCGCGGTCTCGTCGGGGGTGGTGGGCGCGTCGCCGCCGGCCGTCGCGGTCCACCGCGGCTCAGGCAGGGCCCGGCTGTCGAGCTTGCCGTTGGGCGTCAGCGGCAGGGGTCCGTCCAGGCGTACGACGGCGGAGGGGACCATATGGTCGGGCAGCGCTTCGGCGGTCCGGGCGCGGGCGCGCGCCAGGGAGGCGTCCGGGTCCGTACCGGCCTCGGCCACCAGATAGGCCACGAGCCGCTTGGCGCCGCGGTGGTCCTCACGGACTTGGACGGCCGCCTGGGCGATGCCCGGGCAGGCCATGAAGGCGCTCTCGACCTCGCCGGGTTCGATGCGGTGGCCGCGTATCTTGATCTGCCCGTCCGCGCGTCCCAGGAACTCCAGGTTGCCGTCGGCTGCCCAGCGCACGCGGTCGCCCGTCCGGTACATCCGCGCGCCCGGTTCGGCCGCGTACGGGTCGGCGACAAAGCGTTCGGAGGTGAGCCCGGGCCTGCCCAGGTAGCCGCGGGCGAGGCCGCGTCCCGCGACATACAGCTCGCCCACGGCACCGACCGGCACACAGCGCAGCGCGGAGTCGAGCACATAGGCACGGGTGTTGGGGTCGGGCTCGCCAATGGGAGCGGGTCCCGGCCTGTCCGGAGTGGCGATCCACAGGGTGGAGTTGACGGTGGCCTCGGTGAGGCCGTACGCGACGACCACCTGGAGCCGGCCGGACCAGCGGGCGATCAGCTCGCCGGGCACGGCCTCGGTGCCGACGATCAGCACGGCGCCGTCGGGCAGGTCGCGGTCTCCCGGCAGGGCCGAGACGAGGGACGGCGGCAGGATCATATGGGTGGCGCGATGGCGCCCGATGTACTCCGTGAGGGCGGGCCCGGCGACGCGCCGCTCGGTGGGGACGACGATGACGCGACCGCCGACGCACAGCGACATGATCAGGTCCCAGACCGTCACGTCGAAGCCGGCGGAGGCGAACTGGACGACGCGGCTGTCGGACGTGATGCCGATGCGGTCGGTGGCGGTGGCGATGAGGCTCCCGACGCCGTCGTGGGAGACGACGACGCCCTTGGGCCGGCCGGTGGAGCCCGAGGTGTAGATGACATAGGCGGCCTGGCCCACGGTGATGGGCACACCCGGGTCCGAGGCGTCGAGGGCGGCGCACTCGGAGGCCACGGAGGGGTCGTCGAGGAGCAGATGGCCGACGCCGGCGGCCTTCGGCAGTACGTCGGACAGTTCTCGGGTGGTGATGACGGTGCGCGCCCCGGCGTCATCGAGCATGTAGCGGAGACGGTCCCGCGGGTGGTCGACGTCCAGCGGCAGGTAGGCGGCCCCTGCCTTCATGACCGCGAGCAGGGACACCACGAGTTCGGGGGAACGCGGCATGGCCACGGCGACGACGTCCTCGGCGCCCACGCCGCGGGCGGCGAGGAGGCGGGCCAGCCGGTTGGCCGCCGCGTTCAGTTCGGCGTAGGTGAGCTCCCGCTCCTCGCAGACGAGGGCGACGGAGTCCGGGGTACGGCGGACCTGCCGCTCGAACGCGGCGGGCCAGGAAAGCTCGGCGGTCTCGCGCGGTGACACGCCGAACTCGTCGAGGAGTCGGCCCCGCTCCGCCCCGGAGGTCAGCTCGACGCGGCCGACGGGGCGGTTCAGATCGTCGGCCAGGTCGGCCAGCAGGGCCAGGAAGCGGCGCTCGTGAGCACGCAGGGTCTCCTCGTCGCACATGTCCGCGTCGGCGTCGATATGGACGCGGATGCCGAGCCCTCCCCCGGTCTCGGCGAAGTTGAACGCCAGGTCGCTGACCGGGCCGAGCCAGACCGGTTCGAGTCCGCTCTCGTGGTCCGAGAACCGCAGGTCGTCGGAGCGGGGCAGGATGTTGACCGTCGGGCCGACGAGTTCGGGTACGCCGTCGGCCAGGCCGAGTTCCCTGGCCAGGTCCTCGGCGCGATAGCGCCCGTGGTCGACCGCCTCGGTGACCGCGTCACGGACCTCGGCCAGCAGTGCGGCGCCGGTCGTACCCGGGCGGACGGACAACCGCAGCGGGACGATATTGGACACCATGCCGGGGATGCCGGCCGACTCGGTGTCCTGGCGGGCGGCGATCGGCAGGCCGAGGACGAGGTCCCGCTCACCACTGACCCGGTGCAGGTAGGCGGCCACGGCCGAGAGCAGCAGGCGGGAGACCCGGGTGCCGGCCCGCCGCGCGGCGGCGTACAGGGGTTGGGCGTCCACCGGGGACAGCTCCGACGTGCGTCGCAGCCGCCGCGTCATGAGCGCGGGGGCACGTTCCACCAGGCGTACGGGCTCGGGACGGTCGGCCATGCGGGCCAGCCAGTAGCCGCGGTCCTCCTGGTGGCGATCCGAGGCGCGGTAGGCCAGGTCGGCGTCCACCAGGCGGGAGATCCGCCAGTCGTGGGGGGCGGGAGGCCGGTCGCCGACGGTGTAGATCTCCCCGGCCCGGCGCGTGATGAGCGCGACGCCCATGCCGTCGGTGACGATGTGGTGATAGCGCTGGTACCACACGACGTGGTCGTCCGCCAGGCGCAGCAGGGCCTGGGCGAAGAGCGGGCCTTGGGCCGGATCTGCCGGGCGATCGCGCTCGGCGTCCATCCAGTCGGCGGCGGTCCGTCCGGGATCGGAGGCACGTCGCAGGTCGACGACGGGGACGTCGAAGGGGACGGGTGCGGGCGTCTGCCGCGGTCCGTCGTCGCCGGGGCCGATCCGCACGTGCAGGCTTTCGGCTTCCCCGACCGCCCCCCGCACGGCGGCGGCCAGGCGGTCGAGGTCGATGTCGCCGCGCAGGTCCAGAGCGAACACGATGTTGTAGGCGGTGCTGTCCGGGTCGATCCGCTGGGCGAGCCAGATACCGGATTGCCCACCCGTGACGGGTATGCCGGAAGCGGACGTCCGGTCGGACTCGACGTCAAACATCGTTCGAAAGGGCCTTTCCCTGGTGGTACGTCGGTGAGGTGTGTCGCGGGACCCGCCCGTCCGTCCGCGACACTGCCCGCGGACGGACGGGACGCCGTTGTACCGGCGCTTACTTGATGGCCGCGATCAGCGGCTCGACCTCGTCGATGGCGTACGGAATCGAGAGAACGGTGTTGAAGGAGAAGGCCGCGCCGATGTCCGGGTCCTGGTACGGCACGAACAGGTCACGCTTCTCCTGGTGGACCTTCAGCTTCTTGTAGAGCGGCTCCGCCTTGATGCGGTCGTTGGCCTCGGTGCTGGAGGTGACCCAGACGAGACGGTCGACGTCGAGCACGTTCAGCTTCTCGGCGCTCAGTTCCGCGACGTTCCAGCCCGGCTTCGCGAGCGTGTCGATCTCGGGCTTCAGCCGGAAACCGAGCTCGGAGAAGAAGATCGCCTTCGGGTCGGTCTTGGTGAAGCCCGAGTACTTGCCCGCCTCGAAGCTGTCGGCGACGGCGAGGGTCTGTCCGGCGAACTCCGGGTGCTTGTCGCGCACGGCCTTGAAGCGCGCGTCGATGCCGCTGATCAGCTTCTCGGTCTCCGCCTCCTTGCCGAGGGACGTGCCGATCTGCCGGGTCATCACCTGCCAGGACGCCCCGTAGTCGGGCAGGCCCTTGGGCTGGGCGACGACCTTGGTGAACTTCGAGAGCGTGTCGTACTGTTCCTTCTTCATCCCCGAGTACTGCGCGATGACCAGGTCCGGCTTCAGCGCCACGATCTTCTCGATGTTGTACTCGTCACGCTCACCGACGATCTCCGGTTTCGTGGACCCCCACTTGTCCTTCGTCCAGGGCCACTTGCCGTACGGCTGCTCCTTGAACCAGTCCACCGCCCCGACCGGCTTGACGCCGAGCGCCAGGACCGCGTCCTGGTCCGACAGCCCCAGGGTGACAACCCTCTTCGGCTCGGCCTCGATCGTCGTACTGCCGTACTTGTGCTCCACCGTCACCGGGAAGGCGGCCGACGTGGTGCTCGCCTCACCCGAGGGCGTGGACTCGGCCTTGTCGGTACCGCCCCCACAGGCGGACAGAGCGAGTAGGGCGGCAGTGACAACGGCCACCCGGGGGACATATCTGACGAAACGCGTCAGAATGGGGCGCGTACCAGTGGACACGGATGTTCCTTTCACGGGAATTGCACGGTGCGTGCCACGCCCGTCGTGTACGACGGCGCGCGGGGCGCGTTCTCGGGGCGCGAGAGTCCTAGCGGACGGAGCCGATGCCGTCGGCCACCGGCCGGGACTCGCCCCGGGCGCGCTCGGGGCCGCGGTCGAGGATCGAGTCCAGGATTTCGCCGACCCTGATCGCGGTGTTGGACAGCAGAGACGACGTGATGCCGTGTGTGTGCTCGGTGCCGCCCTGGAGGTAGATACCGCAGCGCAGTTCGGGGTCCGTCGTGATGCGGTAGTCCCGCTCGACACGGACCCGGCCCTGGTCGTCGCGGCGGCAGCTTTCCGCGACCTCGCCGAGGAGACCGAGGGGGTCGGCCTGGCTGTAGCCGGTGGCGAGCACCACGACGTCGGCGTCCAGCACCTCCTCCTCGCCGGTCACCAGGGAGGTGACGGTGGCGCGGACCTGGTTCCCGATCTCCTCGACGGCGGTCAGCCGGGAGATGTTGAGGAAGCGCAGCCGCTCGTTGCCCAGGACCTTCTCCTGGTACGACTGCCGGTACAGGTCGTCGATCAGATCGATGTCCACGACGGAGTAGTTGGTGTTGCCGTGGTAGCCCATCAGCTTGCGCTTGATGTCGTCGGGGGCGGTGAAGTACTCGTCGACCGCCTCGGGGTCGAAGATGCGGTTGGCGAAGCTGCTGTCGTCGGCGGGGCTGTAACCGTAGCGGGAGAAGACGGCGCAGACCTCGGCGCCCGGGAAGCGGCGGTGCAGATACGCCACGTTCTCGGCGGCGCTCTGACCGGCGCCGACCACGATGAACCGAGTGGGGTCGGCGCCCTCCAGGCCATCCACCTTCGCGAGGAGGTCGGAGTTGTGCCAGACGCGGTCGGTCCGCTCGACACCCTCCGGCAGAAGGGGGCGCAGACCTGTGCCGATGACGAGGTTGCGGGCGCGGTGGACCACCGCCTCCGTCCCCGAACGGGCCGTTACGTCAAGGTACTCCACCACTCCGTCGCGCACGACGGGGGCGACGGCGATGACCTCGTGGCCGTAGGAGACCATGTCGTCCACTTTCGCCGCGGCCCACTCGAAGTAGTCGTGGAACTCGACGCGGAGCGGGAAGAGGTTCTTGTGGTTGACGAAGTCGATCAGCCGGCCCTTGCTCTGGAGGTACCGCAGGAAGGTGTACTCGCTGGACGGGTTGCGCAGCGTCACCAGGTCCTTGAGGAACGACACTTGCATCGTCGCGTCGTCGATCAGCATGCCGCGGTGCCAGCCGAAGCTCGGCTGTGACTCGAAGAAGTGCGCGGTGACCGCCTCCCGCCTGCCGACACTCGCGTTGTGTTCGCTCAGCGCGATCGCCATGGCCACATTGGACGGACCGAAGCCGATCCCTATGAGGTCATGGATCAAAGGTGTGTCGCCAGGAAGAACCTGTGACATGTCACTCCCATCGTGCGGGACAGCCGCCTGTCGGACGTGGATGAAAAAACGAGACGCCGAGCCCGCCGTGCACGCCGGCCAGTCGAACTTAGGTAAAGCTAACCTGACCTGGGTCGGGCTGTCGACTGGACGAATCGGGCAGGCGGGGGGCCCGGCCACCCAACGGGCCCCGATCCGAGGCCCGTTGCATCCTTAGGTAAGGCTTGCTTTACTTGCTGCGATCATTCGCTCTTCTGAGGAGGAACCCCATGCGGGTCGTCATGTTCGGTTACCAGACCTGGGGGCACCGCACCCTGCGCGCACTCCTGGACTCCGAGCACGACGTGGCGATGGTCGTGACACACCCCAAGAGCGAGCACGCCTACGAGAAGATCTGGAGCGACTCGGTCGCCGACCTGGCCGAGGAGCACGGCGTCCCCGTCATCATCCGCGACAGGCCGGACGACGAGGAACTGCTCCAGCGGCTCAAGGAGGCCGACCCGGACATCATCGTGGCCAACAACTGGCGCACCTGGATCCCGCCGCGGATCTACGGCCTTCCCCGTTTCGGCACGCTGAACATCCACGACTCGCTCCTGCCGAAGTACGCCGGCTTCTCACCGCTGATCTGGGCCCTCATCAACGGAGAGCGAGAGGTCGGCGTCACGGCCCACATGATGGACGAGGTGCTCGACGCGGGCGACATCGTGGACCAGCGCGCGGTGCCGGTGGGGCCCACGGACACCGCCACCGACCTGTTCCACAAGACCGTCGACCTCATCGCCCCCGTCACGGTCGGCGCCCTGGATCTGATCGCCTCCGGCCGGACCGAGTTCACCAAGCAGGATCGCTCTCAGGCCAGCTTCTTCCACAAGCGGTCGGAGGAGGACATCCGGATCAACTGGGACTGGCCCGCCGATGCCCTGGAGCGCCTGATCCGCGCTCAGTCCGCGCCGTATCCGAGCGCGTTCACCTTCCACAAGGGCAGGCGTCTGGAGGTCCTCACCGCGGTCGTCTCCCAGGGGCGCTACGGAGGCACACCCGGCCGCGTCTTCTACCGCGAGGGCGACGGCGTGGTGATAGTCGCCGGCGCGGACGCGCGGACCGGCCGCAACCAGGGCCTGGCCATCACCCGCGTGCGGACGGAGGACGGCCGGGAACTGCCCGCGGCCGAGTACTTCACCTCCATGGGCGGCTACCTCACCAGCCGTCCCTGAGGAACGAGCACGGCAGAGGGGTCGCCGGTGTGGTGCGGCGCGTCGCCGTAACGGGCCGGCCGCCGGCCGGACGTCTCCAGCGCGGCGAACCGGCCCAACACCCGCTCCCGGTACGGCGCGAGCACCGCCGCCGGGCGATCAGCGCCGCCAGGCTCCCGCCGCCGCGGTCCGCACGACGTACTCCTCGAAGGTCCGGGGCGCCCGCCCCAGCAGGGTGGCGAGGTCATCCGTCGTCGCGGCGATCAGCCCGCGTTCCATCAGCACGAACATCTCGGCGACATGGTGGGCGTCCTCCTCGCTCAAGCCCTCCTCGACCAGCGCCGCCGCGTACTCGGCGGGAGAGATCCGCCGGTAGGTGAGGGGCCGTCCGGACGCCCGGGAGATCAGCTCCACGGCCTCGCCGAAGGTGAGCGCGCGCGGTCCGGTCAGCTCGTAGACGCGTCCCGCGTGCCGGCCGGCCTCGGTCAGTACCTTCGTCGCGGCGTCGGCGACGTCGTCCACGTCGATGAACGGCTCGGGAACCGCGCCGGCCGGGAGCGCCAGTTCCCCGGCGACCAGCGGGGCGTGGAAAACGTCCTCGTCGAAGTTCTGCGCGAAATTCGACGGCCGCAGGATGGTCCACTCCAGCGCCGAGCCGCGTACGGCTTCCTCGGCCGAGCGCATGTCCAGCCCGAAGGCGGAGTCCCCCCAGGTGTCGGCGCCGCGCCCGGAGAGCAGGACCAGCCGCCGCACTCCGGCGGCCTCGGCCCGGGCGACGAACTCGTGCACCGGGCCCGGCACGCGCGGGGCCACCACGTAGGCGACGGAGATACCTCGCAGGGCCGAATCCCAGCCCTCGGGGTCGGACCAGTCGAACCGGGTCAGGCTCGATCGGGAGGCAGCACGGACCGGTGTGCCGTGCAGCCGCAACCGGGAGACGATCCGCCGGCCGGTCTTGCCGGTCGCGCCGAGGACGAGAGTGGTGTCGTTGCTCATGACACCGATTGAACAGGGCCGATTTGGACGAACCCATGGGCAAGAAGCCGGATCACCTGCGTATGCGTCCAACTTCGTCGTCGTCTAACCTGGCTGAGGTGGACGTGTTCAGCGATCTGATCCGCGGTGTGCGAGCCCACGGCTCGTTGTTCGCCAGCTCGACCCTGTCCCCGCCCTGGGCACTGCACTTCGTGGACGGCGCGCCGCTGACCCTGTGCACCGTCCTGACCGGGGCGGGCTGGATCGTGCCGGAGCACGGTCCGCCCGAGCCGCTGCGCGCCCGCGAGACGATCGTCGTGCGCGGCCCCGCGACGTTCACCTTCGTCGACGAGGTCGGTACCCGGGCCGAACCGATCGCCTGCGGCGAGTTCTGCGCGACGCCCGAGCAGGGCGGGACCCGGCACCGGCTCGGCTGGCACGACTGCGGCGCCGACACGGGTGACGTCCCTGGTGCGACGACCCTGATCGTCGGTGCCTATCCGGTGCGCGGCGAGATCAGCCGCCGACTCCTCGACGCGTTGCCCGCCGTGCTGCGTGTGGACGGCGGGGGCACGTCCGACCCGGTGCTGGACCATCTCGCCGCCGAGGTCGCCGTCGACACTCCGGGCCAGCAGGTAGTGCTCGACCGGCTGTTGGACTGGATGCTGGTCTGCACGCTCCGCGAGTGGTTCGACCGGCCCGGCGGCGAGCCCCCGGCCTGGTGGGCCGCCCAGCGGGACCCGGTGGTCGGCGACGCGCTGCGGCTGCTGCACGCCGAACCGGCGGCGCCGTGGACGGTCACCGCGCTGGCCGAGCGCACCGGGGTGTCACGTTCGACGCTGGCCAAACGGTTCGCCGACCTGGTCGGCGAACCACCGCTGACCTATCTCACCCGCTGGCGCATGACGCTCGCTGCGGACCTCCTGGTGGAGCAGGAGGCCGCGACCGTCGCGGAGATCGCCCGCGCCGTGGGCTACTCCGATCCGTTCGGGTTCAGCGTCGCGTTCAAGCGGGTCCGGGGCGCCAACCCGAGCGAGTTCCGACGTACCGCGATCACTCCCTTCCCGGCGGCCCGCACCACCATGGCGGACCGCACCGCCCCGGCGGCCCGCACCGCCCCGGCCGGCTCGAACGCCTGAACGCGCATCCCGGCACACCGCGGCGTGAGCGGGCGCGCCGGATACACCGCGGTCACGATGTCCGTGCGTATGCCGCCGCCAGGCTCAGGCTCCGCTCGACCGCCTGAGGGATGTCGATGACCGGGAACAGCACATGGCGTACGGTCCGCTCCGCGTCGATGACGAGGATCAGGCGTTTGTGCCGCAGCCGCCCCACACCATGGAACGTCGGCAGCCGCAGGGCCGCGGCCAATTGATGCCGCGCGTCGGAGAGCAGTGGGTACGGGACCGACTCGGCGCGGGCGAACTCCTCCTGTTCCTTGGGCAGTTGCGTACTCGTTCCGCGCAGCGCCACGCCTGCGTCCCGGAACCGGGGCCAGGCGTCGCCGAACAGACGGTTCTCCAGCGCGCAGCCGACGGCGCCCGGGATCGGCTCGTCCCACTCGACGCCCGTGCCGGGGTAGGCGAACAGCACGGTCGCCCCCCGCGAACCCACCACGTCCCGTTCGGTGCCGTCGGTGGCCGGCAGGACGAGCCCGCCGGGCACGCGGGTGCCCGCCAGCGCGTGTGCGCGAGCGTGCTCGGCGCCGCCCTCGGCCGCCGTGGCGGCAGCGGAGCCGTCGCCCAGGACCCAGCGGTCACCCCAGTCCTGCATGGCCACCAGCACCGGCAGCAGCGCCTGCCCGGCGTGCGTCAGCAGATACTCGTAGCGGACCGGACGTCGCTGGTAGAGGCACCGGCGCAGCACTCCCAGGGCGACGAGCCTGCCGAGCCGTTCGGTGAGGACCTTGCGGGACAGGCCGATCTCGGTGGCCAGCGCGTCGAAGCGGACATGGCCGCGCGCGATCTCCCGTAGGACCAGGACATTCCACCAGTCCCCCAGGACGACGGCCGCCTGGGCGATCCCGCAGGTCTCGTCGGCGTTGTGCATTCTCATCCGCCCATAGTAAGTTCCCTTTCGGGACTCACTTTGTTTCCCGACGGAACTTACCTCCGTCGTCATACGGCCGCACGTGAGGAGCAGCAGGGTGACCGTTATCAGCCGGGTCGTAGGACGAGAGATCCTCGACAGCCGGGGCAACCCCACCATCGAGGTCGACGTAGAACTGTCGGACGGATCGCTCGGCCGTGCGGCCGTACCGTCCGGAGCCTCCACCGGCGCGCGCGAGGCGGTGGAACTGCGCGACGGTGATCCCGCCCGCTTCCACGGCAAGGGGGTGCGGCGCGCCGTCGACGCCGTCAACGACCGCATCACGGATGCCGTCGTCGGGCTGCACGCCGAGGACCAGGCGACGGTCGACGCGACGCTCATCGAACTGGACGGCACGGCCGACAAGTCGGTGCTCGGGGCGAACGCGGTCCTCGGCGTCTCCCTGGCCACCGCGAAGGCCGCCGCGGCCGCCCACCGCCTGCCGCTGTACCGCTACGTGGGCGGGGTAGACGCCCGCCTGCTGCCGGTGCCGATGATGAACATCGTCAACGGCGGCGCCCACGCCGACAATCCGCTCGACTTCCAGGAGTTCATGATCGCCCCGGTCGGCGCGGCCACCTTCGCCGAGGCCGTCCGGATGGGCTCGGAGGTCTTCCACACCCTGCGCGGTGACCTCCTCGCCTCCGGCCACAGCGTGAACGTGGGCGACGAGGGCGGTTTCGCCCCCGACCTGCGCACCGCCGACGAGGCGCTGGACTTCGTCGTACGCGCTGTCGAGCGCACCGGCTACAAGGCCGGCGCCGACATCACCATCGTCATGGACCCGGCCTCCTCGGAGTTCTACCGCGACGGCATCTACGACTACACGGGGGAAGGCGTCCGCCGAGACCCCGCCGAGCACGCCGACTATCTCGCCGCACTGGTCGACCGCTACCCCATCGCCTCCATCGAGGACCCGATGGCCGAGGACGATCACGACGGCTGGCGCCTGCTCACGACGCGGCTCGGCGACCGCTGCCAGCTCACCGGCGACGATGTCTTCTGCACCAACGAAGCCCTGTTGCGGGCGGGGATCCGCGACGGCATCGCCAACTCGGTTCTGGTGAAGGTCAACCAGATCGGCACCCTGACGGAGACCCTGGCCACCGTCGCCACCGCCCACCGCGCCGGCTATACCGTCGTGATGTCCCACCGCTCGGGCGAGACCGAGGACACCACCATCGCCGACCTCGCCGTGGCCACCGGCTGCGGCCAGATCAAGACGGGTTCACTCTCCCGCGCCGACCGCACCGCCAAGTACAACCAACTCGTGCGCATCGAGGAGGAACTGGGTCCCCGGGCCCGTTACGCGGGACGGGAGGCGCTGGGACTGGACCGTCGGGACGACTGAAGCGGCCGAAGGCGCGCCGTCATCCACCGGACGAGGACGCTCCTTGACCGCTCCGTCCCTACCCGCTACGGCGGCTCGTCCTGAACCGGTCAGAGGATGATGGTGCCGTGGATGTAGCCGATGGCGGCGCCGCCGACCCAGACCGTGCCGTCCTCATCGGCGGTGATCTCGACGGTCCCCGCCCGGCCCAGGCGCGCGCCCTGAGAGACCCGATAGGCGGAGGGAGCGCCGCCGGTGGAGGTGAGCCACTGGCCGACGGAGGCGTTCATACTGCCGCACACGGGATCCTCGGCCACTCCGACGCCAGGGGCGAAGGTACGCATCTCGAAGGCGTGCTCGGCCCCTTCGGGGTAGGCACCGATCACACCGACCATCGCGGTCGGGACAAGGGAGAGGTCGGGTTCGAGAGCGATGACCTCCTCGGCCGTGGGCAGCTGGACAACGGCCCAGCCGGGGCCGTTGTCGACCCACTGGTGGGCAACGACACGATCACGCTTGATGCCGAACGCGGCGACGATCCGGTCGAGATACTCCTCGTCGAGGGCGCCGTCGCGGACGAGCGGCGGCGCGGCGAAGGACAGGGTGCCCTCACCGCAACGCACGCTGACCAGGCCCGCGGCGCATTCCTGCACGATGTGGTCGCTGTTCCGCGGTGTGCCGCCGTTGTCCAGCCACGCGCGGGCGGACCCGAGAGTGGGGTGCCCGGCGAAGGGCAGTTCGCCTCCAGGGGTGAAGATCCGCAGCCGGTAGTCCGCCGCCGTAGTGGTGGGAGGCAGGACGAACGTGGTCTCGGACAGATTCGTCCAGCGGGCCAGGCGTCGCATCTCCTCGTCGCCCAGATCCGTCCCGTCGAGGACGACGGCAACCGGGTTGCCGAGACAGGGACTTGAAGAGAAGACGTCGACCTGCGCGAACGTGCGTGAGCGCGGCACAGTCATCAAGGACCTTTCGGTAGCGGTCGGAGGCGGTTCTCGTACGCCCGTACGCGGCGGACACATGTCCATCCCAGCGGATTCCTGCCTTGCGGAACATGGCCAATCGCGACTCAGTGGCACGCTGCCGAGTTCCCGCCCTCGGTCGAGTTCCGGCCTCGGTCGAAGGATCTCCCGCGCGGCGGTGCGCGGAGACCCTCCGCGCTGGGCCCAGGTGTGGCCAGGACGGGAAGTTGGACGATCACAAAGGCATTCCGGCTCCTTACCCATGGGATCGTCCGCCCCTGTCGTGATTCCATCGTCATCATGAGAAGAAACGCCCATCTCGTCCTCGGTGCGGGACACATGATCACGGCACGAGCGGTGCCCGGTGAATCCTTGCCCGGCCACAGCCGCCCGACCCGGCCGTGGGTATCGGCACACCCATGACCGGCCCCGGCCACTCGACGCCTCGTTCAACGACCTCGACGCCGTACTCCTCACCCGGACGCCGTACTCCTCACGTAACGGAAGCACTTGGATGAGCACCGACGACAACTCCCTGACCTTGCTGGTCACCGCGAACCCAGACCCTCAGTCCCTGACACATCATGTGCGGGACAGACTCGCCTCGGCCCTTCACCCCCGGCCAGTCGAGGTCGCCGACCTGCACCAGGAGCAGTTCGAGCCCACGTTCACCCTGGCGGATCGCCATACATACCGCGAGGGCGGCGACTACCCGCCCGACGTTGTCCGCGAGCACCGTCGTCTCGAACGGGCCACCGACCTCGTTCTGATCTTCCCTGTGTACTGGTGGTCGATGCCGGCCCTGCTGAAGGGGTGGATCGACCGGGTTTTCATCAACGGCTGGGCCTTCGACTACTCCGCCGCTTCGGGCCTGCGCCCCAAGCTCCAGCGGCTCACGACGCATCTTCTGCCCATAGCGGGCGATGCCTCCGGCACGTTCGAGCGGCATGGGTACGACAGGGCTCTACGGACACAGATCGAGCACGGCATCGTCGACTACTGCGGAAGCCGCCGCGGTGCCACCGCGTTCATCCACGAATCCGAGCAGCCTTCCCCCGAAGCCACGGCGGCCGGCGTCGAGCGCGCGGTGCGGATCATCAGCGAAGCCGTTCGGGCCGACTCGCCGCGCGCCTGACCTCTCCTTCACGCGGACGCGCACCGACCGCTGTCGGCGATCAAGCCGGTCATGCCGACGGGCCGGTGCGTCGCACCGGCTCGTCGGGGATTTCGGGTGTCAGCGGTGCCTGGCGCGCCGCTTTCGGCTGATGAGAACGGCTGCCGCGCCCGCACCGAGGAGCAGGGTCACGAGGGCGAGAACCTCTCCCAGATCGGCCATACCCGTGTTGGCGAGGGAACCCGGTGGGCGGCCGGCCGGTGCCGGGGTGTTGGGCGGCGGGCCTGTCGGCAGCGCCGGTGTCGGAGTCGGTGTCGGAGTGGGAGTCGGTGTCGGGGACGGAGACTCTGGCGGCGTGGGCGACGGCGATTCCGGCTGCGGGATGTACACGCCGGCGTCGATCGTGTGATCAACCCCTCCTGGCGTGGTCGGCGCGGTGACCGGGGCGTACCCATTGCACAATCGGCCGGTGGTCGGCGGGGTCACATTGGAGTCATGCACCCGGTCGTCACCGACCCGTGGCAGGGTGAACCGCAGGTCGGTGGCCGCCGGTTGGCCCGGCACCTCGGTGGTGTCCGCGGTGCACACATCGAACTGCACGGTGTACTTGGCGCCCGGTGTCAGCTCGTACTCCGCGCCGACACCACCGAAGTAGTACTCGCCGGCGGCATCGGTCGTGGTCGTGGCGACCTGTTTGCCATCGGCGTCCAGCAGGTTGATCGTCGCGTCCGGCAACAGCACCTGCCCGGGGTCCTGAACGCCGTTGTGGTCGCCGTCGTACCACACCACATTGCCGATCTGGATCGGTGCGTTCGCCGCGGCGTACGCGATGTCGCCGAGACCACCGGCCTTGCCGAACCCGTTCTGGTTCGGACCGATGAACTGGTAGGCGTTGGCGGCCGGGTCGTTGCCGGGGCCGAGCCCGGTGGTGACGTCGTAGTAGCCGGTCCCGTTGGTGATGACCTGGCCGGTCGGGTCCATCTGCGTGCTGACGACCCACTGCTGCTGCGGGATGTAGGCGACCGATCCCAGCGCGGACTCCTGGTGCGGCCCGGGCTGGGTCGCGGAGCCGCCGTTCGGGAAGAAGTCACCCGGGAAGTACTCGACGACGCCGCTGGGCTGGACCCCGTCGATAGTCGGGTCCGTGGCGTGGTCGGGGCAGCTTCCGGTGCCTTCCCACTCGTACCCACCAGTGGGCGTGGCGCAGGCCATATTGATGTCGCCGCCGGACATGCCGTTCTGCGGGGTGTCGATGCCCGGCCTCGGGTCCAGCCCGCCCCAGCTCACGACGTCCATGAACCGGTCGCGGAAGCCGAGGATCATCGAGCCGTCGCGGGCGAAGGCCATGCTGGCCAGCTCCGGCTGCGGATCGATCATCGGGCCGTTCACACTGAAGGAGTCCCAGTCCTCCAGGTCGGTGTTCCACGGGTTCCAGTGGTTGACCTGGTCCCTGCCGGAGTTGCTGGTGAGCACGCTCCCGCGTTCGGCGGTCAGCGGCTGGGACAGCACGGTGGTGAACCGCTCGCCGTCATAGGTGGCGACGACGGCCTTCAGGTCCGAGCGCTGCTGTGTGCTCTCGGCACTGCACACGCCCCCCACATACAGGGTGTTGTCATGGGCGGCCACGCTGAACGGACGCCAGTCCTCGTCCGACGCGCACCCCGGGTCGGGGATCGGTACGGTCGCCTCGGGCTCCGACGCCGTGGGCCCGGTCGCGTCGAAGCTGACCAGGCTTCGGGTGAGCAGGTTCACCGCGTACAGGGTGGAACCGTCTTCCGACAGGGCCAGGCCGCCGATGCTCTCCTTGCCCGGCGCGTCGGTGAACCCGGCATCCTTGATCAGGTTGTCGGTGTCATGCGGTGTCTCCGTGGCGCCCGGCACCTTCGCGAACAGCTTCGGCGCGCCCCCGCCGTCGGTCGGCACGGTGTAGATCGCGTCACCGCCGTCCGGCCCGTACTCGGTGTACCGCCGGGCGAACGCCGACTGGAACAGTTGGTCGCGGTACTTGTCGTAGGCCAGCCCGAAGGTCGTGCCCACCTGTTCCTGAGTGTTGAGAACCTCCGGGCATGCCTCCTGCTCGGGGCAGTTGCCGCGGGCGCCCGTCCCGAACGCCACCAGTGCCCGGGTGTCCGTCCCGCCCGCGCCACTCTGGATCGGCACGAAATAGCGGGAATCGGGAAGCGTGTAGTCGGCCGGGTTCCAGACCCCGGTGATCACCGAGTCGTCCTTGCCGTCCGAGACGTCCACGAACGTGGTGAAGCTGTCGAAGTGGTTCGGCGCGGTCGACGCGGGCGCCGCCCGCAGATAGTCGCTGTAGGGCGCCGGGACGGTGACATCGACCCGGTACCGGCCGCCGGTCAGCTCGTTCGACGGCGGCACGATGACCTTTCCGGTGGCATCCGTGACACCGGTGACGTGATGGCCGGCGGAGTCGGCGACATCGACCTTCATTCCCCGCTGCGGCACGTCCATGGTCGAGTTGACCACTCCGGTGCCGAAGAAGTCCCGCAGCACCTGAACGGTCAGGGTGCCGTCGGACGCCACCGCGCCGGCCTGCCCGGCGCCGGTCAAGATCGCGCCTGTGCCGCCCCCTACCAATAAGAGGCCGCACAGCCCTAACCGCACCACTCCACGTAATGGCATGGCATTCCTTTACCTCGTCCTACGCTGATGTTAACTCGGCAGAATCCAGGGTGAGTTTACAAGTGACGGAACGTCATGTCCGGTAAACGCAGCGTTTGATGGTCCCCCGGCGAAGACCTGTTACAGTCGCGCCGCGTGCGGAGTATAAGAACGCGGAGCATCGACATCAAGCAGGGTCTTCCGGGACGCGAGCCGGGCCGGCGCCGCCGGTGGCCAGGGCGACGATGGGCGGCAGCCGCCGTCATCGGCATCATGGCTGCCGCCGTCACCGCTTTCGTCCTCCTCGGCGACAGCGGTGGCCCCACCGCCCCGCGGGCGTTGACCTCGGACGAAGTGAACCGGCTGGCTGTCACGCGGTTCCTCAACTACCAGGCGGGTGGCCGTGCGGTGACGATCACCGTGCCGAACGCCACCGGTGGACTGGTGATCACCGGATCCGTCGATTACCGCACCCACACCGGTTACGGGGTGGTGCGCGGGACCGGGCGCGACACATCCAGCGACGGGCTGATCCAGTGGACGGCCACTACCGTCCTGGTCCACCCCATGACGGATCCCCCGGCGACCGCACCCGCGTCGCCGCCCGCGTCCGGTTGGTACAGCCGTCAGCTGCGGACAACCGGCATGTCCCTGGACAGCTCGCTGGCCATCGCGCTCCGCCTCGGCAACGACCGGCCGGACAACGCCGCGCTGCTGCCGCAGAACGGCGCCGCATGGGTCGGGCGGGACACGGTGCACGGCCATCGGACGGACATCATGAACGGGCCTGACGCCGATACCAAGGCCGGTTCGTCGCAGACCGTGCGCTACTGGATCGGTTCGGACGGCACCATGCACCAGGTTCAGGTCAGTATCGCCTCCGAGTCGCAGCCGGTGGTCTTCGACTTCGACACCAGGGCGTACGTGCCCGTCCAGCCGGTCCCCGGAATCACACCGGCGCCGGGACCGTCGTAGCCGCCGCTCAGGAGGTCCCTACCGCCGCACCGGTGGCGAGCAGCGACGCCGACGGCAGCGCGATGTCCGCGATGTCCGGCAGCGTCGGAACGTCCGGCACGGCGGTGGCGCCTGTGGTGGCGGCACGCGGGAACTCCGGCTGCGGGCCCGGCGCGGCCACGTCGGTGAACGGGATGCCCGCGGGCGCCGGCGGACTCGCCCAACTGCCGGAGGGCGTGGGGGACGTGGCGGAAAGCGGGCAGGACGCGGTGTCTTCGAGCCCCGCGGGTACGGTCCTGCGAAGCACGTTCCCCCGCAGGCAGTTGCCCTGTCCGCGGGTGGCGGTGGGGAACGTCCAGCCGACGTCGACGCCGTTGGCGGTGAAGGTGTTGTCCGTGATCCGGTTGCGGTCCGCCGTCAGGTCGGCGGTCGCGGTGATCAGGAGCCCGGCGTTGGTGTTTCCGGTGATCCGGTTGCGGATGAACTGGTTGTCGCTGCCGCCGTCGACGCCGATACCGAGGCCCCAGCCCCCGTCGGCCTGTTCGGGGGTCCGTGACTGCTGGTTGTCCGCGATCAGGTTGCCGGCGATGACGGCGTCGCGCTGCGGGAGCAGTTTCTCCTGGTGGTCGGAGTTGGTGGTCAGTCCGACGCGGTTGCCGACCAGACGGTTGCCGACCACATACATGTCGCCGCCGGCGTTGGTGCCTTCGTAACCGACCGCGTTGAGTTCGGCCACATTGTCCCGCACCACGATCCGACACGGCTTGCACTGGCCGACATAGATCCCCGAGTCCGCGCCGCCCGATGCGTAGGAGTGCTCGATGACACCGTTCTGCGCGGAGAACGCGTAGATGCCGTACAGGCCGTTACGGGTCGCGGTCACATGCGAGACCAGGAACGACTTCAGGAGGCTGACGGGTTCGTCGCCGGTGTCGTAACCGCCGCTCCCCGGCAGCCCGTTGACCGCCGCCGCCGAACCGGTGACCAGCACCCCGTTCTGCGTGTTCTGCCGCACGGTCAGATTCTGCACGGCCACCCCGGGCGCGGTGACGACCACTCCGTTCGGCCGTCGCAACTGCCCGTCGATGACCACCTTGTGGCGGGACTCGCCCCGCAGCGTGATACGAGCTGTGTCGATCCTCACCGACTCGCGGTACACACCCGGGGCCACCAGCACCAGATCACCGGGGCGGGCCAGGGACACCGCGTCCGAGATCGTCGGGGCGTCGCCGGGCACCCGGATCGTCACCCGCGCACCCTCCGGCCGTTGGCCCTTGCCCGATCCGTCGTCGCCGCCACCGCCGTCACCACCGCCGCAACCGGCCACCAGTGTCAGTGCGCCCAGTACCGCCGCCATCACGCGAAGAGCTGATCGAGACATGATCCCAGTCTGTCACGGCGGCGAATTCCGCGCCGGAATAGCGAAGTTGAACGGCAGACGCGAGGCGCGTATGGCACTCTGCACATCATGAACCGCGCCGATCGCCACCCGTCACGCCGCGCGTTCCTCGATGCCACCGGCGCCACGGTGGCCGCCGGTCTCATCGCCGGGTGCTCATCGGACTCCGCCCGGCCGGGCCCGCCCGCCCCTTCCGCGGCGGCCATGGCCACGACGGTCCCGGCGACGGGCCGGCATCAGGCGGGCGTCACGCTTCCCCAGTCGGCCCAGCGCAATCTGCTGGCCGTGGTGGCCGACCTCGACACCGCGGTGGCGCCCGGCCCATTGCTGGCGGAACTCGGCGAGACCATCCGCGCCCTCACCGCCGGGTCCGATCCGCGGCTGCTGGGCCTGTCCCCGGGTGACCTGACCGTGACCGTCGGCGTGGGTCCGCGGCTGGTACGGCCGGCCGGTGCCGCACTGCCCGGCGCGGCCGACCTCCCGCGGTTCTCCCGCGAACGCATCGCCCCGCCGGCCCGCGGCGGTGATCTGCTGATACAGATCTGCGCCGACGACGCCCTGCTCCTACCGGTCGTCGCCGCCGCGCTCCTTGACCAGGCCGGCGACCGCGTCCGCGAACGCTGGCGGCAGAGCGGACGCCGCGGTGCGAACGTGTCCGTCGCCGAGGGCGTCACCGCGCCGCGCAACCTGCTCGGCTTCATCGACGGCATCGTGGGCCCGCACACGACGGCCGAGCAGGAGCGTGACCTGTGGCTGGCCGGGCCCCCCGCGGTCGCCGGCGGCACCCTGGCCGTACTGCGGCGCATGGAACTCGACCTGACCCGGTTCGCCGCACTGTCCGTCGCCGAGCAGGAGGCGGTCTTCGGGAGGCGCCGGGCCAGCGGCGTACCCCTCTCCGGCGGGACCGTCGCCGCGGGCCCGGAACTCGGCGCCAAGACGCCCGACGGGCGCTATCTCGTCCCCGTGGACGCCCACGTCCGCAGGGCGAACCCCACCGTGGTCGGCGTCGGCCTCATGCTCCGCCGTTCCTACAGCACCGACGAGCCCGCCCCCGGCCTGCTCTTCATCAGCTTCCAGAACGATCTGCGGACCTTCACGGCCACACTCAGCCGCATGGACGCCTCGGACGCACTGCTGCCCTTCACCACCACGACCGCCAGCGCGACCTTCCTGATCCTCCCCGGCTTCGACGAACAGCACCCGCTCGGTTCCGGCCTGTTCGGCTGACCCCGCCGTGCCGGGCTCGACGGGGCCTCTGCGATGTCTGGCCCGTTTGAGCGGCCAGTTGGCATCTTGTTCAGCAGGGTGCTGGGACGCTCACCGCCGCCCCCGGCCGCCGACAGTGGCCGGCTCGTGCGTCGGACCGACTACGAGTTCCTGACATCGCCGCAGGCCCGTGAAGTTCTGCGGCAGGAGGACATCGCTGTGATCGACTACCGGACGATCCAGCGGGTCTGGTCTCAGATCGACGACCCTCGATGAGCCGATCCGGCCTGTCACCTGTGCGGGCCATGCGCTACGAGGGCATTGCTCAGACCTGTTCGAAGTGGAACGCTTTGATGAAGCAGTCGCGAGGCTGGCCGACGGCGAAGAGGATGCACTCCACGAGCGAGTGCGCGGTGAGGGTGTCCTTGGCCTCGCGCGGGGTGGTCTCCCACTCCTCGGAGAGCGGGTCGGCGTTGTCGAAGTCCGGCGGGTAGAGCGAGATCACCCGGACCCCTTGAGGACGCAGGCGCTTGGAGAGGATCTCGGTGAAGCCTGTTTGGGCGCTCTTGGCCGCATAGAAGGCGTCGTGCGCGTCTGACCGGTGATGGCCCGGTGTTCCGCATGCGGAAACCATCGTGACGATATCTGGCATCTCCGACTTGAGCAGGAGGGGGAGGAAGCTCTTCGTCGTCAGGACCGTGCCGGTGGCGCCGGAGGCAATGGTGTTGACGACGTCCTCGTCCGTCGCGGACAGCACATCCGGCCCTTCGAGGTAGCGAGAGCCGTTGTTGATGAGGATGTCGACGCGGTCGGTGTGTTCCGCGACGCCGGAAGCGAAGTCGCGGATTGATGCGGGGTCCGTCAGGTCGCAGGCGAAGGCATGCACGTGCCGATGGCCGCGGTCGCGAATCTCGTCGCGGACTCGTTGGGCGGCGGCGAGGTCGCGTGCCGAGAGGAAGACCTCGGCGCCGAGGTCCGCGAGGCGGATGGCCAGGGTTCGCCCGAAGTCACGGCCGGCGGCCGTGATGACGACGCGGTGGTTGTCCCATCTCATGGTGTCACTCCTGGATCGTGGATCGGTTGACGCGGTGCGTTGCGGCGGCTGACGTCGGCGGCGTCCGGGTGCCGGTCCTGGCCTTGCCTCGTCGGTTCGCGACGAGTTCGCGGCCTGGTCACACGTGCCCACACTTGCGCCACCCGGGCACCCGCGAAACCGGTCGACGGCAGGCACATCGGCGTTCCCCCGTCGAACCGGCGGGGGAACGCCGGGTGGGCACGCGGCGGGAACCGTTCCAAACCTGTCGCCGCGGGTCAGCGCACCCGTCCACGCGGTTTGAGTGCCACCGGCGGGAGTTCGGGGGCGGGGAGGCGGTCACCCGCGTAGCCGGTGACCTCGCCGAAGCGGGAGCCTTCCATCCAGCCCCTCCGCGCCTCCTCGATCTCCTCGTGCGAACGGCCGATGAAGTTCCACCACATGACGATCTCCTCCTCGAAGGGCTCGCCGCCGAGGAGCATCAGTCCGGCGTCGGACTCGGCGCGCAGGGGGAGTTCCGTGCGGCCGCAGCCGAGGTAGAGCATCGATCCGGGCAGTACGGGTACGCCGTCGACCTCGGCCTCGCCGGACATGGCCAGTACGGCGTATTCGAAGTCGGGGTCGAGCGGCAGCCGGGTCCGGGCGCCGCGGGCGAGGGCCAGGTCGGCGCCGACCAGGGGGCTGTAGGTGGTGCCTGGCGAGACGGCGCCGTCGAGGGCGCCGAGGATGACGGTGGCGATCAGGCCCGGGGCTGTGACGACGGGCAGGTCCGCGTGGTGCTGGAAGTGCGGGGTGACCTGGCGGTGCGCTTCCGGGAGGGCGACCCAGAGCTGGGCGCCGTGCAGGAAGCGCGCGTGTGAGCGCGGGCTCTCCTCGGAGTGGGAGATGGCCCGGCCGGAGGTCATCAGGCCCAGTTCGCGTGGGCGGACGGTCTGGAGGCTGCCCAGGCTGTCGCGGTGCAGCACCTCGCCGTCGTGCAGCCAGCTGACGGTCTGGAGCCCCATGTGCGGGTGGGGCGGCACCTGCATACCGGAGGCGTCGGCGATGTCATCGGGCCCGTAATGATCGACAAAGGCCCAGGCACCCACCATGCGGCGGCCCAGGTTGGGCAGCAGCCTGCGGACCTCCGTGGACTCCCCCAGCTGGACCCGGCGCGGGCTCAGCAACTCACGTACCGGTTCGGCGACGACGAAGCCGCGACCGCCGCAGACGCTGACGGATGCCTGACGATCAAGATTACTCATGGCGGACAACCTATTCCCGTGGTGCCCCGGTCGGGCAGTACCCACACGAATTCGATAGTGGAATGTTCAACCATCTTAGGGTGTTCAGGGTGTACGAAGACGATGAAGGAGGGCACGTGGAGACCACGTACTACGAGTACGGAACGGCCGCCGAGCGCTGGGACCGCGCGCGGCTGTTCTTCGACGCCAAGGAGTACGTCACGGCCGCCCGTATCCTCGGCGGGCTGGTGGACGAGGTTCCGGAGCAGGTCGCGCCGCGGCTGCTGCTCGCCCGCGCCTACTACCACTCGGCCCGGCTGGCGAAGGCCGAGACCGAGCTGCGAGCCGTCCTGGAGCGCGACCCGGTGGAGCACTACGCCCGGCTGATGCTGGGCCGGACGCTGGAGCGGCAGGGCAGGGCGGCTGAGGCCGCGCCGCACCTGCGCATGGCCGCCGCGCTGACCGGTGAGTTCACGCCGTAAGCCGTGGCGCGTACAGGGCGGCGCGGGCCCGGCTCCGCCGTCCGGTGGAGCCGGGCTCAGCCCGTCCACGTCCAGTCGGCGACCTCGGGCAGGTCCGTACCGTGCCGGCGGATCCAGGCGTGGTGGCGGGTACGTACGTCCGCCATCGTCTGGCGCACGGCGACCGCCCGGACCCCCAGCCCCGGCACGCGGTCGATCACATCCATGACCAGCCGGTAGCGGTCGAGGTCATTGCGGACGACCATGTCGAACGGGGTCGTGGTCGTCCCCCTCTCCTTGTAGCCGCGGACATGGAGATTGTCATGGCCCCTGCGGCGGTAGGCGAGCCGGTGGATCAGCCAGGGATAGCCGTGGTACGCGAAGATCACCGGCTTGTCGGCGGTGAACAGGGCGTCGTACTCGGAGTCCGGCATCCCGTGCGGGTGTTCGTCATGGGGCAGCAGCCGCGCCATGTCGACGATGTTGATCACGCGTACGACCAGCTGGGGCAGATACCGCCGCAGCAGGTCGGCGGCGGCCAGTGTCTCCAGGGTGGGCACGTCCCCGGCACAGGCCAGGACGGCGTCCGGCTCCCGGTAGCTGGTCTTCGAGGCGCTCTCCGTACCGGCCCACGACCAGACCCCCGCACCCCGGGCGGCGTGGGCGCGGGCCTCGTCGAGCGTGAGCCAGTCCAAGCTCGGCTGCTTGCCGGCGACGATCACATTGACGTAGTCGCGGCTGCGCAGCACATGGTCGGCCACGCAGAGCAGCGTATTGGCGTCCGGCGGCAGATAGACCCGTACGACCTCGGGGCTCTTGTTCAGGATGTGGTCGACGAAGCCGGGGTCCTGGTGGGAGAAGCCGTTGTGGTCCTGGCGCCAGACGTGGGAGGTCAGCAGATAGTTGAGGGAGGCGATGGGTCGGCGCCAGTGCAGTCGCCGCGAGGTCCGCAGCCACTTGATGTGCTGGTTGACCATGGAGTCGACGATATGGGCGAACGCCTCGTAGCTGGAGAAGAGACCATGCCGGCCGGTGAGGAGATAGCCCTCCAGCCATCCCTGGCACAGATGCTCGGAGAGCACTTCCATGACCCGGCCGTCGGGCGCGAGACGCTCGTCCGTGTCGAGCGTCTCGGCCTCCCATGCCTTCGCCGTGGCCTCGTAGAGCGCGTCCAGCCGGTTGGACGCCGTCTCATCGGCGCCGAAGACCCGGAAGTCGCGCCGTCCCGAGGACGCTTCCATGACGGATTCCAGCAAGGAGCCGAGCACCCGGGTGGGTTCGTGCAGGCCCGTACCCGGCCGGTCCACCCGGACCGCGTGCCGCTCCAGTGGCGGGACCGGCAGATCTCGCAGCAGCAGACCGCCGTTGGCGTGCGGATTGGCGCCCAGCCTGCGCGTTCCCGCCGGTACGCAGTCGAGTACCGAGGGATGGGGCGTGCCCATCGCGTCGAACAGTTCCTCGGGACGGTAGGAGCGCAGCCATGCCTGGAGCATGCGCAGATGGTCGGGGTTCTCCCGGACACGGCTCAGCGGGACCTGATGCGCGCGCCAGGTCCCCTCGACGGGCAGCCCGTCGACCTCACGGGGACCGGTCCAGCCCTTGGGCGTACGCAGCACGATCATGGGCCAGTTCGGCCGGTCGGTGCTCCGGCCCTCGCGGGCGTCCCGCTGGATCTGGGCGATACGGTCCAGGGCGCGGTCCATGGTCGCGGCCATGGCGCGGTGCACGGCCATGGGCTCGTCGCCGGTGACATGGAGGGGCTCATGACCGTAGCCGCGCAGCAGGGAGTCGAGTTCGCCCTCCGGCAGCCGGGCGAGCACGGTCGGGTTGGCGATCTTGTAGCCATTGAGATGCAGGATCGGCAGGACCGCGCCGCCGTGGATCGGATCATGGAACTTGTTCGCGTGCCAGGACGCGGCAAGCGGCCCCGTCTCCGCCTCACCGTCACCGATCACACAGGCCACCAGCAGCTCGGGGTTGTCCAGCGCGGCTCCGTAGGCGTGCGCGAGGGAGTAGCCGAGTTCGCCGCCCTCGTGGATCGAGCCCGGTGTCTCGGGAGCGACATGGCTGGGGACCCCGCCGGGGAAGGAGAACTGCCGGAAGAGCCGCTCCATGCCCGCCCGGTCCTGGCTGACATCCGGATAGGTCTCCGAGTACGTGCCGTCCAGCCAGGAATTGGCGAGTACGGCCGGACCTCCGTGGCCCGGCCCCCAGACGCAGAGCGCGTCGAGATCCCGGGCCTTGATCACTCGGTTGAGATGGGTGTGCACGAGGTTCAGGCCGGGTGAGGTCCCCCAGTGGCCGAGGAGACGGGGCTTGATGTGTTCCGGCGCCAGGGGCTCCTGGAGCAGCGGGTTGGCCATCAGATAGATCTGGCCGACGGCGAGATAGTTGGCGGCACGCCAGTGGGCGTCGAGAGCGGCGAGCTCTGCCTCGGTGAGCCCGGCCGACGCGCCCGCGGTGGTCGTGGTCGCCTTGCGCATACCCGTCTCCCTTCTCCCTGCTGTTCCCGGCCTTTCCGCCTTGTCCTTGAACCGGTCCTCCTTGAACCCGGTCCTCCTCGGAGCCATACCACTGGGTGGCCATGGCGGCCCGGGGTGGCCGTGGCGGGCCCCGGCCCAGTGGGTGTCGTCTCCAGTGGGTGTCGTCTCTCGTGGGTGTCGTCCCTAGTGGGTGTCGTCCGGCTCCGCGCCGTGCCACACCGTGGTGATGTCGCAGAACTCCCGGATGCCGTGCGCCGACAGCTCGCGCCCGTAACCGGAGCGCTTCGCACCGCCGAAGGGAAGGGCGGGATGCGAGGCCGTCATCCCGTTGAAGAAGATCCCGCCCGCCTCCAGATCCCGTACGAAGCGGCGCACGTCCCCCTCGTCCCGTGTCCAGACGTTCGAACTCAGGCCGAAGGGCGTGTCGTTGGCGAGCGCCACCGCCTCGTCCAGGCCGGAGACCCGGTAGAGCGTGGCGACCGGCCCGAACGTCTCCTCGCGGTGGATCCGCATGGCGGAGGTGATGCCGGTGAGCACCGTCGGCGCGTAGTACCAGCCCCGCTCGTGCCCCTTGGGCCGCCGGCCCCCGCACAGCGCGGTCGCGCCCCGGCTCAGCGCGTCGTCGACCAGTCTCTCCAGATCGGCCCGGCCCCGCTCGGTGGAGAGCGGCCCCACATCGGTGGACTCGTCCATCGGGTCGCCGACCGTCAGATCACGCATCCCCGCGGTGAACCGCTCGGCGAAGACGTCGTAGACGTCCTCGTGCACGATGAAGCGTTTGGCGGCGATACAGGACTGGCCGTTGTTCTGCACCCGGGCCGTGACCGCCGTACGCGCCGCGCGTTCGATGTCGGCCGAGGGCATGACCACATACGGGTCGCTGCCGCCCAGCTCCAGAACGGTCTTCTTGACCTCGTCGGACGCGATCGCCGCCACCGACCGGCCGGCCGGCTCGCTGCCGGTGAGTGTCGCGGCGGCCACCCGGGGGTCGCGCAGGATGTTCTCGATCGCGCTGGAACCCACCAGCAGCGTCTGGAAGCAGCCCGCCGGGAATCCGGCCCTGGCGAACAGGTCTTCCAGGTAGAGGGCGGTCTGCGGAACGTTCGAGGCGTGTTTGAGGAGCCCCACATTGCCGGCCATCAGCGCGGGCGCGGCGAACCGTACGACCTGCCAGAGGGGGAAGTTCCACGGCATCACCGCGAGGACCACGCCCAGCGGCCGGTAGTGGACGCTCACCCGGGACGCGCCCGCGTCCCGTACGTCGGCGTCCGAGGGGTACTCGTCCGCGAGCAGTTCCTCGGCGCGCTCCGCGAACCAGCGCATCGCCTTCACACACTTCAACGCCTCGGCGCGGGCCGCCGCGAGTGGCTTGCCCATCTCGGTGGTCATGGTCCGGGCGATCTCCGGCGCGTCCTTCTCAAGCAGGTCGGCGGCGCGGTTCAGCAGCCGCGCGCGTTCGTCGAATCCGGTGAGCCGGTAGTGCCGGAACGCCTGGGCGGCGCGAGCGATCCGGCTCTCGATCTCCTCGGCTCCCAGCGCGTCGAAGGTCTTGAGTGTCTCTCCGCTGGCTGGATTCACCGTCGCGATGGGCATGGGGGCGATTCCTCCTCGATTCGCCTCGATTCGGCAGTCCGACCCTCCCGTGCCGCGACCGGCCCCGCAACACGGGACGCGGGCGCGTGGGCCTCGATCGCGGGGAACACGCCAGTCATTCAGTCCTCTCCGCGCACGACGTTCCACTCCTGATCGGCCGTCTCCTGGCGCCCATGGCCGGCTCTGGCCCGGCGCTCGCGTGGGGCGACCCGCGCCGGAACGCAGGTACGTATCCGCCCCTCGCGCTCGGTCGGCCGGTGTGTCACGGCCGGTGCGGGCCGCGGGCCTGGATGGTGGGTGCTCATACCGTCTTCCCTCTCTCCGTCCTCTTCGCCGTGTGTTCGCCGTGTGTCCGGGTCCTGCTGTCCAGGGCTCCTGGTGCCGGCCTCCCGCTGTCAGCGGAGGGTCTGTTCCACCAGCAGCCGCAGCCCCGCCGCGATCGAGTCCGCGTCGATGCCCGCCGCCCTGAGCTGCTCAGCCGGAGTCGCCGAGCCCGGCATGTTCCCCACCGCGAGCCGTACGAGCCGCTTCGGCGCGGGACGGCCGTCCGAGAAGACCGCGGCCACCGCGTCCCCGATGCCGCCCTCCGGGTGATGGTCCTCGACCGTGACCAGGCAGCCGGTCTCGTCGGCCGCCGCCTGGAGTGTGTGTTCGTCGACGGGCTTGACCGAGTACAGGTCGACGACCCGTACGGGGAAGCCCTCCCCGGCCAGCAGATCCGCCGCCTTCAGGCACTCATGGACCGTGACCCCGATGCCGATCAGCGTCACCCGGTCCGCGTCCGAGCGGCGCAGCACCTTGCTGCCACCGACCGGGAATCGCTCGCCGGGGCCGTAGATGACCGGTGTAGCGCCCCGGAGCGTACGCAGGTAGCAGACGCCGGGCAGGTCATGCATCGCCGCCACGAGACGCGCCGTCTGGTTGGCGTCGCAAGGGTGGAGCACCGTACTGCCGTGGATGGAGCGGAACATCGCCAGGTCTTCCAGGCCCATCTGGGACGGACCGTCCTGGCCGATCGAGACGCCCGCGTGCGAGCCGACGACATTGATCGAGGCACGGCTGACGGCCGCCATCCGCAGGAAGTCGAACGCGCGGGTCAGGAAGGCCGCGAAGGTCGACGCGTACGGGACATGGCCCAGCGCCTGCATGCCGACCGCGGCGGCGATCATCTGCTGCTCGGCGATGTAGCACTCGAAGAACCGCTCGGGGTGTTCCTTGGCGAAGAACTCCGAGCGGGTGGAGTCGCTGACCTCGCCGTCCAGTACGACCACGTCCTCGCGGGCCGTGCCGAGGGCCGCGAGCGCTCGGCCGTAGGCGTCCCGGGTGGCGACCGAGTCGCCGAGGTCGTAGCGCGGCAGCTTGATGGTGGCACGCCGTCCGGCGGCGCGGGCGTGGGTCCCGGGCTCGGTGGGCTTCGCCACGGACACCCGGATGGAGCGCCGCCCGCCCAGTTCCTCGATGGCGCTCTCCGCGTCGGGCAGCGGCTTGCCGTGCATGCCCTCGCGGTCCTCGACGGAGGCGACACCACGTCCCTTGCGGGTGCCCGCGATGATCGCGGTGGGCTTGCGGAAGGTCGACCGGGCCTCGGTGAACGCGGCGTCGACGGCATCGAGGTCATGGCCGTCGATCTCGATGGTGTGCCAGTCGAAGGCGCGCAGCCTGCGGCCGTACGCGTCCAGATCCCGCTGATGGCGGGTGGGTCCGCGCTGGCCGAGGCGGTTGACGTCGATGACAAGGGTCAGCGAGTCGAGATGCTGGTCACCGGCCTCCTCGATCGCCTCCCATACGGAGCCCTCGGCCATCTCGCTGTCTCCGGACAACACCCAGACGTGGTACGGAGTGTGGCTGAGCCGCTGGCCCGCGAGCGCCATGCCGACGCCGACGGGAAGCCCCTGGCCCAGCGAGCCGGTGGCGACATCGACCCAGGGCAGCCGTGGGGTGGGATGGCCTTCGAGCCGGCTGCCGAGGGTGCGGTAGGTGAGGAACTCCTTCTCGTCCACCGCGCCTGCCGCCAGATACATGGAGTACAGCAGTGGCGAGGCATGTCCCTTGGAGAAGATCAGCCGGTCGTTGGCCGGATCGTCCGGCCGGCCGAAGTCGTAGTGCAGATGGTTGGCGAGCAGCGCCGCCATGAGGTCGGCGGCGGACATCGAGGAGGTGGGATGGCCGGATCCGGCCGCGTCGGCGACCCGTACCGAGTCGACCCTCAACTGCTGTCCCAGTTCGGCGAGTTGTTCGCTGTTCAGCTGGTGGTGCCGGCTTTTCGAGCGCTTGCTGTCCGTACGTTGGCTGTTCATGTCACTCCTTACGGGGTGCGCCGGGAACCCTCGCCAGTTCGGGCGAGGACGATTCGAGCGGCACCGTCCACGAGCGGACCAGTCCGAGCTGGACGGACTGCCTCGGCAGGACCGCGTCGAGCATCCAGTCGGCGGCGACGCGCACCCGGTTTCCCGGCATGGCCGCCAGGTGGTAGCCGCGTGTGACGGCCCCCGCGAGCGGCCCCGACAGCGGTACGCCGAGCGGGTTGGCCGCCGCCTTGACCCCGCCGAGATCCACCACGAACCCCAAGTCGTTGTGTTTGTAGGTCTGCCGCTCCCCGTATCCCAGAGAGGCGGCCACATTGCGGCCCGCCACCCTGCCCTGTCTGGTGGCGTGCTGAGCCGTCATCGGTGTGAAGCGTCCCGGCCTGGTGAGATCCGGTACGGCCGCGGCGTCACCGCAGGCGAACACCTCGGGGTGGCCCGGGACATTGAGCTGCGGGTCCACCACCACCCGGCCCCGCTCGACGGACACCCCGAGATCGGAGACCAGCGGGTCGGGCCGTACGCCCACACACCAGACCAGGGTGTGGGTCTCGATGAACTCGCCGTCGTCCAGGGTGATCCCGGTCGCTCGCGCCTCCTTGACGGAGGTGCCCGTACGGACGTCCACACCGCGTTCGCGCAGCACCCGCTGTGCGGTGTCCGACAGCCGGTGGTCCAGCTCAGGCAGGACGCGCGGGGCGATGTCGAGGAGCAGCCAGCGGGGTTTGTCCGTGCGGCGCCACGCGGGCTGTTTACGGACCAGCGCGTCGGTGAAGAGCTTGCCCTGGGCGGCCACTTCGGTGCCGGTGTACCCGGCGCCGACCACGACGAAAGTGCCGCGCGCGGCGGCCTCCGCCCGGTCGTCGGTGACGGCCGCCAGCTCTATCTGACGGGTGATGTGATCACGCAGATAGAGCGCTTCCGGCAGTCCCCGGAAGCCGTGCGCGTACTCCGCCACCCCGGGGACGGGGAGCAGTTTGTTGACACTGCCCACGGCGAGGACGAGCCGGTCGTACCGCAGCTCGCCCCGTTCGCCCTCCGGTCCGGTGTAGCCGATACTCCGCGTCTCCAGATCGATGTGGTTGGCCTCGCCGAGCACGAGCCGTACGCGTGGCAGTGTGCTCGGGATGGAGACGGTCACCCGGCGCGGCTCCAGGATGCCCGCCGCGACCTGGGGCAGGAGCGGGAGGTAGAGGAAGTAATCGGTGGGGTTCAGCAGCACGATCTCGGCCGCGCCCCTGACCCGGTGGCAGAGGGTGCGGGCCGCCTGATAGCCGGCGAACCCGGCTCCGACGATGACTATGCGTTCTCGGCTCACGTTCGACTCCGGAGGGTTGCATTTCGGGTCGTACGGGTCGTACGGGTCGTTTGGTCACGTGCCCGACGACAGCGCCGACAAACACGGAGGATCGCGTCGAGGCGGTCCGCGCACCCCCTCACAGGGGCGCTCACCTGCCGTTTGACACGGCCGTGATTGGTGGGAAGGTGGACGTGGTGGATGAGCCGCCCCCGGGCAGGACGTGAGAACGCAACCGCTCCGGCCACTCGCGTGCTCCTGACGGCCTCACCGATGGTGGACTGCCACCCGGCCGTGGCGGGTCCCACCGGCTGTGGACGGTCCCACCGGCCGTGATGGGCCGGCCGGGCGCATGGAGGAGGCGAGGAGAGGGACGTGAGCGGCGACAACGGCGAGGCGATGGGCGACGAGGTGTACCAGCCCGACGGCGCCGAGATCGGCGAGGACGAGGGCATCCTCGATCCCGAGGACACCCTCATCGACCGCGGCTCGGACCCGTTCGACGAGGGCTGGTCACCGCCCGAACGCCCGCTCGGTGTCGAGCATGTCGGTACGACGGCCACCGAGCAGCGAGTGGGCGAAACGCTCGACCAGCGGCTCGCGGAGGAGATCCCCGACGAGGGCGCCTTTGTCGGCGACGGCATCGGGGACCTGCCGTACGGCGAGGGTGAGCGGCTGGACGACGAGGTCGGCGACGATCGCTCGGGCCGGCTGGTGGCTCCCGACGAGGGCGCTCACGAGGACACCGAGAAGGACATGATCGCCCGCGATGTGGGCATCGACGGCGCCGCGGCTTCGGCGGAGGAGGCCGCGGTGCATCTCGTCCCCGAGCCGGACGAGTGGGAGTGACCGGACGAGTGGGAGTGAAGACGAGTGGGAGTGAAAAGGACCTAGCGATTCCCGCGGTTCTCCAGACGTAGCTGGACTTCCTCCTCCTGGTCGCCGGAGGCCGTACCGACCATGCGGACGGTGAACGCGGAGGCGAGGCTCTTCCGGAGACTGTCCACCGCCGTATAGCCGCCCTGGAGGGTGGCCACCACCGGCGCCCTCAGCCGCGCCGGGCGGGGCTCCGCGCGTGGCTCGGACACATTGAACGTCGCGATCCATACGGTCGGGCGGCCCTCGACCACCTCCTGCGGGACATCCTCCGCCGCGCGGTCGCAGGCGAAGGCCGTGCGCAGCGCGCCGAACACCACGCGTGCGTCTTCCTTCTCATCACCGGTGAGAGCCACGACGACGTCCGCCGCGGGCTGGTGCGCACTGTTCACGTGGGTCCTTCCTCTCCGTCACCGCTTCGAATCGATCCGTCTCCAGACTCCCTCCGTTACCCGGAGTGTGCGAGCGGAAGCGAGTCAACAGGGCGTGCCGGGTCTCAGAGCGGCTTCGCGTCCGCGGCGCTCGCGGTACGGAGCCGCCCGGCCAGGGCCGCCACGCGCCCACGCAGGCGCTGGAGCGGCGTGGGCGGCAGCTCGCGGGCCGCGCCCCGGGCGTAGTGGCGCTCGACATAGAACTGGCCCACGGACAGCACGGTCGTGACGATGACGTACCAGATGGTCGCCACCATCAGCAGTGGAACGATCTGATAGGTGCGGTTGTAGATCAGCTGCACCGAGAACAGCAGGTCGTGCACGGCGAGGACACTGACGATGCTCGTCCCCTTGAGCGTGCCGATGAGCATGTTGCCGGCGGTGGGGACGATCGAGCGCATCGCCTGGGGCACGACGACACGGCGCAGCACTCGCCGACGGCTCAGACCGAGTGCCGCGGCCGCCTCCGTCTGGCCGGCGTCGACGGACAGGATGCCGCCGCGCACCACTTCCGCCGCGTAGGCCGCCTCGTGCAGGGTGAGGCCGATCAGCGCCGTGAGACCGGCGCCGAAGAGGTTCACGGTCTGGAAGGTGAGGAACTCCGGGCCGAAGGGGATCCCGATCCCGAGGGTCGGATAGAGCGCGCCGATGTTGAACCAGAACAGCAGCTGCACCAGCAGCGGGGTCGAGCGGAAGATCCAGACGTATCCCCAACTGATCGTGCGCAGCACGGGGTTGACGGAGAGCCGCATGACGGCGAAGACCGTACCGATGAGAAAGCCCAGCACCATCACGGCGGCGGTCAGCCAGAGGGTGAGCAGCAGACCGTCCAGTACGGCGGGGGTGGTGAAGTACCGGCTGACCACACTCCACTGGAATCTCTCGTTACGGACGACCGAGTTGACGATCATCGCGAGGCCGAGCAGCGCCACCGCGGCCGCCAGCCACCGGCCCGGGTGGCGTCGGGGGACGATACGGGAGATCTCGTCGGGTCCCGGCGGGGCGAGCGGGGAGGCCCCCGAGGTCCCCGGCGGAGCGGGGTTCGCGGGGTCGGCGGGTGGTGTCTTCCGGGAGGCCGCGGCGGCGGTGGCGCGCGGACCATCGAGCGAGGGCGATACGGACATGAGGGGGCTCCGGCGGGAGAGACGGTCGGCGGCGTGGACCGGGCGGCAGATGTCATCACGCGTACCGCGTCCCTCAACACGGCCGGCGCGGACCGGTGTTCTCACAGCAGCCGGTACCGCACACCTCTCGATCGTACGGGCCTTCGCCGGACGACTGTCAAGGCCGCCGGGGCGTCGGCGCTGCCCACAGAGCGAGAGCCTGTTGACTTCACCGAACGTCCCGTGCTCAATTGGCCTTATGCAGAAGCAGCTGCCGTTGGTCATACGCGGCCACATAGACTTCGGTCGTGTGTGGTCCGCCTCTTGTTGCGCCTGACCCGGCAGCGGGCCGCCTGACCGGCCCCTCCCTCCCTCGGTGACCCCGTCCCTTCGGTGATCCCGTCGCGGGCCGACTTCCCTTATCTCACCGGGCGTTCGCTGCCGCTTCCGCCGTGAAGCACCCCTTCCTCACCCGTCATCACGCCTTCCCACCGTCGCGCCCGGCCGCACCGTCGCGCCCGGCTGCCCCGTACCAGCAGGTGGTCCCGTGTCCGCCGGTTCCACGGGGCTGTCCCGGGTCTCCCTCGGCATGCCTTCCCGCCGACGCACACCCATCTCCCGCACGAAAGGTCCGTCATGCCTGTGGAGTTCCTCGGCATAGCCGCCACCCACAACGGGTCGAAGACAAATCCCCGCTCGGGCGCTTCGTTTGACATGGAGTTCACACTCAAGCCGGTCCGCGAAGAGGTCGCCAAGCGCGACGCCGCGCGGGCGGCCCGCGGCCCGGAGACGCTGGTCACCGACTGATGACGTCCGTCGCCGAACCCGGCGGTCTGACCTGGCTGTCGACCTCCGTCTCCGATCCACGGGTGCTGCCGATGCTGCGTGAGCTGGGGCACGAGTACTCCACCCGCTACGGCAAGGACGCGCACGGCGAGCTGGCCCGCTATCCCGCCGAGGAGTTCGACCCACCGCACGGGGTCCTGCTGCTGTTGCTGGAGCACGGCGAACCGGTCTCCGGCGGTGCGTTCCGCCGCTACGACCACACCACTGCCGAGCTGAAGCGGATCTGGACCCACTCCGCGCACCGGCGGCGCGGGCTGGCCAGACGCGTCGTCGCGGAGCTGGAACGTATCGCCGCCGCCCGGGGCTACCGCCGCGTCCTTCTCACCACCGGGCCGCGCCAGCCGGAGGCCAGGGAGCTGTATCTGACGACCGGTTACACACCGCTGTTCGACACCGGGGCGGATCCGGAAACCATCGGTCCGCTCCCCTTCGAGAAGCGCCTCGCCGACCGTCCCGCGGGTTCCCCGGATTCTCCGTATTCCCACGAAAGAGAGGTGTGACCCCATGCGTATCCCGATCCCGGGACGTACGCGGCCCGTACGTCACCGCATCGCCGCGACGCTGGTGGCCGCCCTGCTGTTGCCGGTGCTCGCGGGCTGTGGAACGGACGCCGCCGCCGGGGAGGAGGCGGCCGGCGCCGCCTCACCCGCGCCGTCCGACGATGTCACCGCCGCTCTCAAGAAGAACGCGTCGCTGGCGGCCCTTCTCCCCGAAGACATCAGGAAGCGGGGGACCGTACGGATCGCCTCCTCCGTGGGAGCGCCGCCCAGCGCCTACTACCCCGACGCGTCGTCCAGCCGTCCCGCCGGACTGGACATCGACATCGCCGACGCGGTCGGCAAGGTCCTGGGGGTGGAGCTGCGCCGCGAGGAGGCGAGCTTCGAGGCGATCCTGCCCGCGCTCGGCAGCGGCAAGTACGACGTCGGCACCGGCAACTTCGGGGTCACCGACGTACGCCGCAGAACAATCGACTTCGTCACCTATATCAATGACGGTCAGGGGTTCGCCGTCCGCGCGGACGACAAGAGCCTCGACAAGGTGACCCGGCTCGACCAGCTGTGCGGCAAGTCCGTCGGGGTGGGGGCGGGCACCACCTTCGAGGCCACGCTCAACTCCCGGAAGGGCGTCTGCGCCGACGCGGGCAAGGAGCCGTACCGGGTCAGTGTGTACTCCGAGAACGGGGCGCTGCTCACCAGCCTCCAGCAGCGCCGGGTCGAGGTGGTCATGTCGACGATCAACGGTCTGCGCCACCAGGCGTCCCAGCCCGCGGCCGGGGTCAGGTTCCTCGGCGAATTCCACCGGCTCGATGTCGGCTTCGCGTTCACCAAGGGCTCCCCGCTGCTCAAGGCGTTCCAGGGAGCCGTCAACCAGCTGATCGACGACGGCACCTACCGCCGGATCCTCGACAAGTGGGGAACGGGGGATTCCGCGATCGAGGAGTCCCGGATCAGTCCGCCCGAGAAGAAGTAGCCGGCAGGAGCCGCTGATGGACACCGCAACCGGCGCCGCGCACACCGCGCCACCTCCCGGCCGCCTCGTACCACCGCGAAGATCGGTCCCGGACCAGGAGGATCCCGCCACACTGAAGGTCGTGCCCGCGCGCCACTACTGGCGCTGGGTGGCGGGCGTCGCCGCGCTCGTGGTGGTCGCCCAGTTCAGCCACGGTCTGGTCACCAACCCGGGCTGGGACTGGGACACCTTCTTCCGCTATCTGTCCGCCGACACCGTACTCAAGGCCGTCTGGGTCACCCTCCAGCTCACCGTGTACGGCACGGCGCTCGGCTTCGCGCTCGGCGTCGTCCTCGCCTTCATGCGGCTGAGCCGAAGCGTCATCCTCCAGACGGTGGCATGGACGTACATCTGGGCCTTCCGTTCGATCCCCCTGATCGTGCAGCTGCTGTTCTGGTTCAACCTCGCCTATCTCTACGAGGAGTTGGGGATCGGGATCCCGTTCGGGCCCGTCCTGTGGAGCTTCGACACGATGAATCTGGTCAGCGCGCTGTCGGCCGCGGTGATCGGGCTCGCGCTGCACCAGGCCGCGTACGCCGCGGAGATCGTGCGCGGCGGGATCATCTCGGTCGACGCCGGGCAGTTGGAGGCGGCGGCGGCCCTGGGCATCCCCCGGTCGCGGCAGCTGCGCCGTGTCCTGCTGCCCCAGGCGATGCGCGGCATCCTGCCCAACGCCGCCAACGAGGTCATCTCCCTCTTCAAGGGGACGTCGATCGTCTCGGTGATGGCGATCGGGGAGCTGTTCTACCAGGTGCAGGTCATCTATGGCCGCAATGGGCGGGTCGTACCGCTGCTGATGGTGGCGACCGTCTGGTACATCCTGCTGACCACCCTGCTGACGATCGCCCAGTACTACGTGGAGCGGCACTTCGCGCGCGGCGCGGAGCGTACGCCGCCGCCCACGCCGCTCCAGCGGGCCAGGACCTTCACCCGCAGAATGCGGACCGCCGCCGCCACGGGAGGTATCGAGAAATGAGCACCGACTCCGAATCCGTCACCGGCGAGGCCGGGGGCAGGTACGCCGACGGCGGTCTGATGGTCGATGTGCGCGGTGTCCACAAGAACTTCGGCGCGCTCGAAGTACTGCGCGGGGTCGACCTCCAGGTCCGCACCGGCGAGGTCACCGTCGTGCTCGGCCCCTCGGGCTCCGGGAAGTCGACGCTGCTGCGCAGCATCAACCATCTCGAAAAGCTCAACCGGGGATACGTCAGCATCGACGGCGAGTTGATCGGGTACCGCCGTGTGGGCTCCAAGCTGCACGAACTCAAGGAACGGGAGGTGCTGAAGCAGCGTCTGCACATCGGTTTCGTCTTCCAGAACTTCAATCTGTTCCCACATCTCACGGTGGTCGAGAACATCGTCGAGGCCCCGATCTCGGCGCTGCGCCGCCCCCGCAAGACCGCCGTCGAGCAGGCCGGACGGCTGCTGGAGCGGGTGGGTCTCGCGGACAAGGCCGACGCCTATCCGCGTCAGCTCTCGGGCGGTCAGCAGCAGCGCGTGGCCATCGCCCGCGCCCTCGCGCTGGAGCCCAAGGTGCTGCTCTTCGACGAGCCGACCTCCGCGCTCGACCCCGAGCTGGTGGGTGAGGTCCTCGATGTCATCAAGGATCTGGCCCGTACCGGCACCACCATGATCGTCGTCACCCATGAGATCGGCTTCGCCCGCGAGGTCGCCGACACGGTCGTCTTCATGGACGACGGGGTGATCGTCGAGCAGGGCCCGCCGGCGGAGGTGCTCGACCGCCCGCTGCACGCGCGCACCAGGGCATTTCTGTCCAAGGTCCTCTGATCTTCGGCCATCCCGTCATCCACCTGTCCGCTCGTCCCCTTTTTTCGGTCCTTCCGTCCTTCCGTCCTTCCGTCACTCGTCCTTCCGTGTGTTTCCGCCACCCTGTCGAGGAGCCCTCCGTGCCGCCCCGTCGTCGTCCCCTCCGTATCACCTCCGCCCTGCTCGGCCTCGTCACCGTCCTCTCGGTCACCGCCTGCGGCAACTCCGCCGACGGCAGCACCGACAGAGTGGCGCCCGAGGCCGGTGACAAGAAGGGGTTCCAGATCAATCTGAGCCCCGATCAGAAGCGGATCACCACGCCCAGGGTGGACTCCATCGCGGCGCTCGTCCCCGCGGAGATCCGTGAACGGGGCACCCTTGAGGTCGTCAACTCGGCCGGTTCGGTGCCTCCGCTCGATTTCTACGCCACCGACGACAAGACCGTGATCGGAGTGGAGCCGGATCTCGCCTCGCTGGTCGCGGACGTCCTCGGACTGAAGCCGCATTACAACACCGTCGACTGGGCGAATATCTTCGTCGGTCTCGACAGCGGCAAGTACGACCTCGGCCTCAGCAACATCACCGTCACCGAGGAGCGCAAGGAGAAGTACGACTTCGCGACCTACCGGCTGGACAACATCGCGTTCGAGGCCAAGAAGGGCACCGACTGGCGGGTGAAGGGCCCGGCGGACGTGGCGGGCCGGACGATCGGGGTCGCCTCGGGCACCAACCAGGAGAAGCTGCTGGTCGACTGGGGCAAGGCGAATGTGGAGAAGGGCCTCAAGCCCACCGAGATCAAGATCTACCAGAATTCGAGCGACTACTATCTGGCGCTCGCCTCCGGCCGCCTCGACGCGTATCTCGGCCCCAACCCGGTCGCCGCGTACCACTCCGCCTCCACCGGCCAGACCGAGATCATCGGCACGTTCTCGGGGGCGGGGGACGCGGTCCAGGGCAAGATCGCGGCCACCACCAAGAAGGACAACGGTCTGATCGAGCCGTTCCGGCAGGCGATCGACACCGTCATCAAGAACGGTACGTACCGCCAGGTCCTGGAGCGGTGGGGACTGGCGAACGAGGCCGTGGCCTCCTCCGAGCTGAACCCCGAGGGGCTGCCGAAGACGGGTCAGTAGCCGGATCGGGCCCACTCTCCCCACGCACACCGCGTACACACCGCCGGCCCTCGCCCGGCCCGGACCTCGGACGCAGCGGAAGGCAGTCATGAGATTCTCCGTTCTCACCATCGTCGGACACGCACCACACCCCCTCACCGGACAACTCCCGCCCGCGGCAGACCGGCTGAACGAAGTCGTCGAGCTGGGGGTGGAGGCCGAGCGGCTCGGCTTCGACGCCTATGCCGTCGGGGAGCGGCACGCGGGCCCGTTCCTCTCCTCCAGTCCCACGGTGATCCTGGGCGCGCTCGCGTCCCGTACCTCCCGTATCCGGCTGCTGACCGGGGTCACGGTCGTGGCCATCCTGGATCCGGTGCGGGTGGCAGAGGACTACGCGACGCTGGACCAGCTCTCCCGGGGCCGGATCGAGCTCGTTATCGGCAAGGGCGCGGAGGCCGGGCACTTCGATCTCTTCGGGCTGGACGAGGAACGGCAGTGGGAGTACCAGGCCGAGAAGTACGAGCTGCTGCGCAGGCTCTGGCGCGAGGAACACCTCGACTGGGAGGGCCTGTTCCGGCCGCCGCTCAAGAACGTCACGACCGTGCCACGCCCGTACGCCGGTCCGCCCCGGGTGTGGCACGGCTCGGCCACCAGCCTCAACTCCCCCGAGCTGGCAGCCAAGCACGGCGACCCGCTCTTCACCGCCAACGCCATCCAGCCGCGTGAGGCGTACGCGCGGCTGATCGGCCACTACCGCGAGAAGTTCGAGGAATACGGACACGATCCGGCGCGGGCCCATGTGGCGGCGGGCTCAGGCGGGCTCTATATCGCGGACACCACGGAGCGGGCGGTCAGGGACTTCAAGGAGCAGTACGAGAAGCGTGTCCAGCAGACCTTCAAACCGCATCTGGTGGGCAAGGCCGGCTACAACACCCCCTTCACCACCATCGAGGAGGCGATCGAGAGCGGCCCGCAGCTCATCGGCAGTCCGCAGCGGATCATCGACAAGATACTCGGCTACCACGAGGTCTACGGACACGATCTCCAGTCCATCACCGTCGACGGATTCGGACTGAGTCTGCCCGAGCAGCGGGAGCAACTCCAGCGGTTCGCCGAGGAGGTCGCGCCGGTGATCCGGCGTGCGGCGCCCTCGGCCCTGTGGACCGCGCCGGAGCCGTAGCCGGCTGGCCGGTCCGCCCCCTCGTGCCGGTCCGCGCCCCCGTGCCGGTCCGGCCCCCTCGTACCGGTCCCGCACTCGCTGACGGGAGACAGCCATGGTGCGGGACTGCCGGGGCCGGGGCATCCCCACCGGGCGGCTGGTGGGATGCCCCGGTCCGTCCGGCGGGCCCGGCGCCCGTCTGGCCGCCGCGGGCCGTACGTCCGAACGGGTTGTCGCCGCGCCCGGCCGTGTGTCGTCCGGCGCGGGTGGGGCCGGTGACCCGGTCCGCCGAAGAGACTCGCGGATGTGACGGAAACCCAGGGACCCCAGGGAGACGAGCGCCGAGGCGGTCAGGGCAGGACCCAGGACCAGCCGCAGGACCAGGCCCAGGCCGACACCGCCCCGGCGCCGCTCTCCGTGCCGAAACTCGACGCCGAGCAGTCCTCCACGCTGCGGCTGATCGGGCAGGAGTGGGAGCGGGTGTCCGCCACCCCCGACGCATGGCGGCGCGCACTGCCCGTGGACCCCGATACCGGCAGCTACCCGGAGCCGGCGCAGATCGTCCCGGCCCGCTTCGGCCGCTTCGTGGAGGTGCCCGAGCTCAACGCGCCGCCACCCAAGGCGGTGGACGGCGAGATGGGCGCACCGCTCGGCGGCTTCGGCGCCTTCGTACGGCGCGTGCTTCTGGGGGCGCCGCTGAAGAGCACGGCCATCGCGAGCGAGCGGATGCGCAAGCTGATCGCGCTGCCGGTGCTCTCCGCCGACGCGCTGTCGTCGGTGGCGTACGGTCCCGAGGCGCTGCTGGCGGTCCTGGTGCTCGCGGGTACCGCGGGGCTCGCGTATTCCTTGCCGGTGGCCGGCGCGATCGTCTTTCTGATGCTCGCCGTCGGGCTTTCGTACCGTCAGACGATCCGGGCGTATCCGCACGGGGGCGGCTCGTACATTGTCGCCACCGACAATCTGGGGCGGGTGCCGGGGCTGGTGGCGGCGGCCGGGCTGATGACGGACTACATCCTGACGGTCGCCGTCTCGGTCTCCTCGGGGATTTCCGCGGTCACCTCCGCGGTCCCCGGGCTGGCCGATGACGCCGTGCTGATCGGCGTGCTGGTCATCGCCGTACTGCTGGCGGGGAATCTACGGGGGGTCCGGCAGGCCGGCGCTCTGTTCGCCGCGCCCACCTACGCCTTCGTCATCGCCGTCACCGCGCTGGTGGCCGTCGGTGTGTACGACGCGGCGGGCCGGGACTTCGAACCCGTGCCGACCCCGCCGCTGCACGCGGTCGAGGGTGTCGGTCTGCTGTTGGTGATGCGCTCCTTCGCCTCGGGTTCGACGGCGATGACCGGTATCGAGGCGATCTCGAACGCCGTGCCCGCCTTCAAGCCGGTCGCCTGGCGCAACGCGCGCACCACCCTGTCCTGGATGATCGGGCTGCTCATCGCGCTGTTCGCCGGCACGATGGCGATGGTCTATCTGGAGGGTGTGGTACCGCAGTCGCGGGAGACGGTGCTGTCCCAACTGGCCCATCGCAGCTTCGGTTCTGGCGCCATGTATCTCTTCACCCAGGCGGCGACCGCGCTGGTGCTGCTGCTCGCGGCGAACACGGCGTACAACGACTTCCCCCGGGTGCTGTACCTGCTGGCGCGCGACAACCACGCACCACGGATCTTTCTGCGTCTTGGCGACCGGCTGGCCTTCAGCAACGGGATCATCGTGCTCTCCGTGACGGCGGTGTGCGTCTATGTCGCGTTCGACGGGAAGACCGCCTCGCTGATTCCGCTGTACGCCGTCGGGGTGTTCCTCGCCTTCACCCTGTCGCAGAGCGGGATGGTGATGCACTGGTGGCGAAAGCGCGACCGGCACTGGCGCAAGAGCCTCTGTTTCAACGCCACCGGCGCGCTGCTCTCCGCGGTGGTCTTCATCACCGCCGGAATCACCAAGTTCACCGAAGGAGCATGGCTCGCGATTCTCACCGTCGCCCTGTTCCTCCTGGTGACGACCCGGATCCGGCGCCATTACGACAAGGTCGGGCAGGCGCTGCGGCTGCATCCCCAGACGATCGAGATCCCCAGCGGCACGATCACACCGCAGCCGTGCCCGGAACCCCCGACCGGCCCCGGGGCTCCGTCGGCCGGCGCGGAGGACTCGGAGGCCGAGGACTCACCGCAGGAGATCCGCCATCTCTCGGTCGTGCCGATCGACTCACTACAGCAGGCGAGCATGCGCGCGCTGGCCTACGCCGCCTCCCTCCAGCAGCCCGTACTGGTCCTGCATGTCAGCCCGAACGACGAGGACGCGGAGCGGTTCCGGGAGGCCTGGTCGCTGTGGGGGGACCATCTTCCGCTGCGGATCGTCATCTCCCCCTATCGGGCTACGGTGGCGCCGCTCATCAGCTATCTCACATCCCTGCACCGTCAGCGCCCCGATCTGACCATCACGGTGATCCTGCCGGAGATCGTGGAACGGCACTGGTGGCACCGTCCGCTCCACAGCCCGCTGGCCGGACGGCTGCGGCGCGCGCTCCGGTCCCTCCCGAAGATCGTGGTGACCACCGTCCCCTTCCATGTGTAGACACGGACATGACAGACGTGAACGTGACCAGGAGACAGGTCGCATGAGGGCATGACGAGTGTCGGTATGACCATGCGTCATCCCAATTGGCCTGTTTGTCATATGTAACTTAGCGTGGGCGGTGCGTTGCCCATTCAGGGCATTAGGCATCTACATGAGGAGCCCATCGATGCTTTCTCAGACCGTCCGGCCGAGAGAAATCACTCTGGACCACCACGCGTTGACCATGGCGATGGCAGAACCCGAGGCACCCTTCAGCGACGCTCCCGTCTACGCTCCGGAAGCGGCGGGCGCGCTGCTTCTGCTGCTTCTTCTTTCCCCGAAGGAGCCGAAGGAGCCGAAGGGCCTGTGAACCAGGACCGGTCGCGGACCGCCTACCAGGAATCAGCGGCCGGCCTGGCACGACGTGCCCTCGGTGCCCTGCGGGGCGCCGAGGGCACATCCGTGGTCGCCGCCCATGTCGAGAGCGCTCGGGAGCCCGGAGCCGCGCTGGCCGCGATCCGCATCCTCGGCGCCGATACCTTCGCGCCCGTCGTACTGGCGGGCGCCCCGCTGCACCCGGAGGACGCGGCTGCCATCGCCCTGGCGTTCTCGGCGCTGCCGCCCCCGCGGGAGGCGCCGCCCCCGCCGCCCGACGGACCCGAGGGCCCGTGGCTGATGGCCTGGCGCGACTGGGGCACCGTCACCCTGCTCACCGTACTCACGGGCAGTGACGGCAGGCGGCTGACGGCTCCGCGGCCGGCGTGCCCGGCGGACGCCGCGCCGGCCGACGACACGGCGGAGTGGGCCGCATGGGCCGTCATGATGGGGCAGCTGTCCACGCTGGCGCTGCCGGGTCTTGACGGTCCGCTGCATGACGCCGCCCGCAGATCGCCGCTGGCGCTGGCGCGCGGGGCGACCCGTGCCGTACTGCGCCGTGACTACCCCACCGCCGCGCGGATCGCGCGCTGGCTGGCCTGGCTGCGCTCGGACGGAGCGAGACTGCCGCTCGACGCGGCGCCACTGGTGGAGCACGTCGGACTCCTCGTCGGCGGGGACCGGCCGGCGCTGGACACGGCGATCTCCCGCCGTCTGATCGCCCTTTGACCGGGCCCCCGTCCCCCGGCCCCCGCCCCCCGCCGGGCCTTGGCCTTGGGCTTGGGCTTGGGCCCGCGATCCGCTCCGGCCTTCCCCTCGCCTCCCTCTGATTCTTCGCACCAGCCACCCGGATCCCGCACTAGTACCCGATCGGACCGAGACCCGATGGCCATGCCCGTCACAGAAGCCGCCCACCGGATCGCCGCCCAGGCGCTGACCTGGCTCCATACCCACCGGGAGCACGGCGCCCTGCCGCCCGACACCACCGCCGAACTCGCCGAGCCCGACAGCGTGTACAAACCGCTGGGCGAGACCGCGCTCGCCGCCTCGCTCGTGCTGCGCGAGGGCGTGGCCGGCTCCACCGAACTACGGCTCGCCCGCGAGCTGCTGGACTTCAGCTGGAAGCAACTCGGGGGCGGCGCCATGCTCCACGAGCGGTTGCTGCGCTATCCGATGATGACCGACCCGCTGGAGACATACGCCCACTTCACCCGCTGCGACTACCGCCATGAAGCACTGGACCGGCTGCTGGCGCACACCACCTCGCTGCGCTCGGCGCGGGCGTCGGAGGTGCTGCCCAACCGCCGTCTCGCCGTCGCCAACGCGGCGCGGATCGGCGGATTCGACCAGGGCGGCCTCGCCACCGACTGGGCCGCGCTGTCCCGCGCCACCTGGCTGGGCGCGTGCCCGGAGCCCTGGCTCATCGACTGGATGACCGCCTACTACATGACGCACACCGTCTTCCATCTCACCGACTGGGGGCGGCTGCCCTCGGGGCTGCCGGGGGACGTCGCCCAGTACCTCGGCCGCTGGCTGCCCGTCTGGATCGACATCTGGACCGAGATCGGGGAATGGGATCTGGTGGCCGAGCTGCTGATCGTCAGCAACTGTCTCCCCGAGCCCCGCCGCGATCCGGCGGAGTGGGAGCGGCTGGTCGAGACGCAGCACGAGGACGGGCTCATGCCCCGGGACGGCCGGCCGGTCTGCGACGATCCCGGGGAACGCTTCGCCGCCCACCACCACACCACCGTGGTCGCGGCGGTCGCCGGTACCCTCGCCGTCTCCCGTTCCCTCGGCGCCCGCTCATGACGCTGGGCGCCGCCGGGGCCGAGGAAGCGACCGGAACGGCGGGGCCGGCGGGGCCGGCGGCGGACGGGACCGCGGGGACGACACGGGCGGACGGGGCCGGGATGTACGTGGCGAACGCCGACGACGGTCCGCGCCCGCCCGACTGGGCACGCCGTCCCGCCGACGCCATCAGGGCGGCGGCGCCGCGAGCCGGCGCGGTCGCGGTCGCGCTGCGCCGCGGCGACCGGCGGGCCCTCGTGACGTACGGCAGCACCTCGCACCACGGCGGGATCCCGGTCACGGCCGACACCCGGTTCGAGATCGGTTCACTCACGAAGTGCTTCACGGCGCTGCTGCTCGCCGAGCTGGTGGCCCGGGGCGAGATGGCGTACGGCGATCCCCTGGCCCGGTTCCTGCCGCCGGACTCCCTCCCCCGGCCGCGCGGCGGACCCATCACCCCGCTCCATCTGGCCACCCACACCTCGGGGCTGCCCCGGCTGCCTCCGGGGCTCCTCGGGGGCGCGGCGGCGGACTGGTTCTCCAATCCGTACGCCCATTTCTCCACCACCGATCTGCTGCGCGCCCTGGCGAGGACTCGTCCGCACGCCCGCCCCGGCGAGCGCCTGCGGTACTCCAACTTCGGTGTGGGGCTGCTCGGTCACCTCCTCACCCGCGCCGCGACGGGTGGCCACCAGGGGTACGGGGATCTCCTCACGGCCCGGGTGCTCAATCCGCTCGGGCTGATCCGTACCAGCTGCGGACCGGACCTTCCGCAGGCCACCGGCTACTGGCACGGTCGCGCTCGGCCGCCCTGGCTGATCCCCGGGCTCGCGGGGGCCGGCGCGATCCGGTCCAGCGCGCGCGATCTGCTGGGCCTTCTCGACGCCATGCTGGACAACACTCCAAACGCCCCGTCCGGTTGCCCGCCATCGGCGGCGGTGCCGGCCACCTTGCGTACGGCGCTGGTGGATGTGGTCCGCCCCCGGCTCGCCCTGCGCGACGGCGGCAAACGGCTGGCGCTGATCTGGAACATCCGGGTCCGGCCGGACGGCGATGTCTACCACCATTGCGGCGGCACCCGTGGCTTCAGCGCCTTCGCCGGGTTCAGCCCGCGCCACCGCACCGCCCTCGTCGCGCTGACGAATACGAGCCCGGCGGCCGACCAGGCATTCGTCCAGAGCGCGTACGACGCGCTGCTCGCCCTGGCGCGGCCCGGCTGACGGTCCGTGCGACGGAGTCGCGGGTCACCCCGTGACATCGGGCAGATCGGGGCCGATGGTGAGGGTCAGCGTGCCGGGCCTGGTCCCCTCGGAGGGGGCGGGGTCGAGGCCGGGGAGTCGCGTGGCCAGGGACCGGGCCTGGTCCGCCAGGCCCTCGGGGTAGGTGAGCGTGCTCCGCCCGGCCGCGGCGGGGGCATTGCCGGTCGCCGTGATCCGGAAGCCGAGCGCGCGCAGCCGTTCGGCGGTTTCGCGGGCCTTGCCGGGGACGTCGGTGCCGTTGAGGACGGCGACCTGAACGGTGCCGGCCGCCGGGGGCAGTTGCTCCGCCGCCTTCACCAGGCGGGATCTGGTCATCTCCCGGTCGTTCAGCAGTGCGTTGAACAGTTGCTGGGCGGCGGGCGGGTTCCAGAGGACGTTGGCCGTGTCGCCGGGGACGTCCCTGGCCCGGGGATAGTTCGGGACGGTGAGGAACGTGATCCGTTCGGCGGGCATGCGTTTGATGCCGGAGGCGAGCTTGTAGAGGGGTTCGAGACCGGCCAGTTCGGGGTCGGTGGTCAGTGACTCGGTGGCCGCGTCCAGGAATCCGTAGAGCGCCCGCGGCTGGTACAGCTGGGCCCTGGCCTTGGCGGCGAGGGCGCGCATGAACTCCTGCTGGCGGCCGATCCTGCCGATGTCCGTGCCGTCACCGAGGCTGTAGCGGGCGCGTACGTAACCGAGTGCCTGCTCGTTCTTCAGCGTCTGGCACCCCGCGCGGAGGTCGAGGTGGGCCTTCTTGTCGTGGATGGGCAGCGGGGGGCAGACCTCGACGCCGCCGAGGGCGTCCACCATGCCGGTGAACCCACGGAAGTCCACGATCATGAAGTGGTCGACACGGACACGGGTGTTCTGCTCGACGGTCTTGATCGCGCAGGCGGCGGCCTTGGCGGTGTCACCGGTGGAGCCGCCGATCGCGAACGCTTCGTTGATCTTGAAATGGTGGGGGGTGGAGACAGCGCCGTTGCCCTGGCGGCACGAAGGGATCCGTACCCACGAGTCACGGGGGAACGACACCACGGTGGCCCATTCGCCGCTGCCGCCGATATGCAGCAGCATCAGGGTGTCCGACTGCATGGTGGTCAGGTTCTCGCCAAAGGCCCCGCCCAGCCCCGCACGGCTGTCGGAGCCGATGATCAGGACGTTCTCGCCCCCCTGGGTGGCTTGCGGGCGGTTGTCGCCGAGGGCGTCGTCCACGCCCGCGCCATGGATGTTTCCGCTCAGCGCGGAGTAGAACCAGCCACCGGCCGCGGCCGTGCCCAGCACCAGGGCCGCGGCGGCCAGGGCGAGCCAGCGACCGGCCCGGCGGTACTGGTCCCACCTGCCCGGCCGGCCGCGCGGTGAGGGGGCGGGACGGCCCCTCGGCCTCATCGTTGCTGCGTTCACGGCGTCAATCCCCTTTCGGACGAGGATGGGGAACGGCCCCCCGGCCCGGATCAGTGCGGTGCGCTGTCGGACTCCCCTGTGGTGAACAGCCGACCCGGCCCGCTGGGCACGGTCGGCCGGGGCATCTTCATGTCGCGGGCCGCCCTGACGCGCACGCCGCCCCGTACATTCGGACGGCTCTGTCCGGTGGCCGCGTCGCGGGGCGTGGCGTGTAGTGGGTGGTGCCGCCGTGCTCGGTCGGGCGGCTCGCCGCCCGTGGAGCGGCCGGATCCGAGGAGCCTCGATGGGGACCATCATCAGCCGTGCCACCGCGATGGCCGCGACCCTGCTGTGCGCGGCGACGGCCGTGGGATGTTCGGGCGGCGACGGTGGTGCGCCGGCGAAGAAGTCAGCCGCGGCCGAGCGTCCCGTGGCCGTCACCGCCAGCGCCTCCGCGCGCCCGTCCCCCTCCCCGACAGCCGTCGGCAAGGTGTCCGCGAGATCCACGTCCCTCGGCAAGATCCTGGTCGACGGCGAGGGGCGGACCCTCTATCTCTTCGAGGCGGACAAGGAGAACAAGTCCACCTGTACGGGTGACTGCGTGAAAATCTGGCCACCCCTGCTCACCAGCGGCAAGCCCGAGGCGGGCACCGGCGGGGTGAAGGCGGATCTGCTCGCCACCACCACCCGCGACAAGGGCGCGAAGCAGGTCACTTACAACGGCCACCCGCTGTACCGGTTCACGGGTGACCACAAGCCCGGTGACACCAACGGCCAGGGCGATGTCTCGTTCCACGACACCTGGTACGTCCTCAGCAGGTCGGGCACGAAGAACACCACTCCGCAGCGGAACACCGGCGGCGGTTACTAACCCCGGGAGAAGTGATGTCCTCAGCGCCCTCCGGCGTCCGCTCGGGTTCCGGCCGGAAGCTCCGTGTGCTGCGCGGAGCGGCCCGGCTTCTGGCCGCGGCGGGGCTCGCGTGGGACGCCTATCTCCACGCCCATCTGGCCGACCAGTACGACGTGGTCACCGCGACCATCAGCCAGGGCGACCTCTTCCGTATCGAGGCCGCCCTGGCGTCGCTCGCCGCGCTGCTCGTGCTGGTCTGGCAGCGGCTGCCCGGGGATCTCTTCGCGTGGATGGTCGCGGCCGGCGGGCTGGCGCTGCTGCTGATCTACCGCTATGTCGATGTCGGCCGGCTGGGCCCGATTCCGAACATGTACGAGCCCCTCTGGTTCGGCGACAAGAAGCTCGTCGTCGTCGCCGAGGCGATCGCCGTGGTCGCGACCGCCTTCCTGCTGATCACCCATCCCCTCGCGCAGCGCTACCGCGGCCGTCGCCGCGCGGGCAGACGCCCCCGCCGGACCTGACGGGGCTTCGCCGGACTGCTGTGTATTTCCGCATTGTTGCGGGTTCATGGCCATGCGCGCGGCGCGCTTCCTGCCATGACCCGGTGGCTCTACGGTCCGTAATCAAGCGATTCCGCTGTCCCGAGAAACCCGTGCGAGGCCTGATATGAGCCAGCCCGTCGACTCCATCACCGGGGGACACACTCCCGAGGACATCTCCCGGCAGGACGCCGGTCCCTCATGGTCCTTCGAGACCAAGCAGATCCACGCGGGCGCCGAGCCCGACCCGACGACCGGTGCCCGCGCGGTGCCGATCTACCAGACGACGTCGTTCGTCTTCAAGGACACCCAGCACGCGGCCGATCTGTTCTCCCTCGCCGAGCCCGGCAATATCTACACCCGGATCCACAACCCCACGCAGGATGTGCTGGAACAGCGGATCGCCGCTCTGGAGGGCGGGGTCGCGGCCGTCGCGCTCGCGTCGGGGCAGGCCGCCGAGACGCTGGCGATCCTGACGCTCGCCCGCGCCGGGGACCACATCGTCTCCAGCACCTCGCTGTACGGCGGGACATACAACCTCTTCCGGCACACGCTCCCCCGCTTCGGCATCGAGGTGTCCTTCGTCGACGATCCGGACGACATCGACGCCTGGCGGGCCGCCGTACGCCCCCACACCAAGGCGCTGTTCGCGGAGACGCTGGGCAATCCGCGCGGCAATGTCCTCGACGTACGGGCGGTGGCGGACGCGGCGCACGACGCCGGGCTGCCGCTGATCGTCGACAACACCGTCCCGACGCCCTATCTGCTCCGCCCGATCGAACACGGCGCGGACATCGTGGTGCACTCGGCGACGAAGTTCCTCGGCGGGCACGGCACCACCATCGGCGGGGTGGTGGTCGACGGGGGCACGTTCGACTTCGGCGCGCACACCGAGCGGTTCGCGGATTTCCATACCCCGGACGCCAGTTACCACGGGCTGCGCTACTGGCCTGACCTGGGCCCGGGTGCCTTCGCGGTGAAGCTCAGGGTGCAGTTGCTGCGCGACATCGGCCCCGCGCTCTCCCCGCACTCGGCGTTCCTGCTGCTCCAGGGCGTGGAGACGCTGAGTCTGCGCGTCGAGCGGCACACCTCCAACGCGCTGGCGCTCGCCGAGTGGCTGGAGCAGCGGGACGAGGTCTCCGCCGTCCACTACCCGGGGCTGGCGTCCAACCGCTGGTACCAGGCCGGGCGGCGCTACCTTCCGCACGGCGCCGGCGCGGTCCTCGCGTTCGAACTGCGTGACGGGGTCGAGGCGGGCAAGCGGTTCGTGGACGGGGTCGAACTCTTCAGCCATCTCGCCAATATCGGTGATGTGCGCAGTCTCATCATCCATCCGGCGTCGACCACCCACAGTCAGCTCGGCGAGGAGGAGCTGGCGGCGACGGGCACGGCTCCGGGGCTGGTGCGGCTCTCGGTGGGGCTGGAGAACGTGGCCGATCTCAAGGCCGATCTGGAGGCGGGGTTCCGCGCCGCGAAGGCGTCGTCCTGAACACGTCCGCCGACTCGGCCACGCTCCCCCTCCCGCCGGTCACCGGTGGCTGGCAGGAGGGGGATCCGGCCGGCCGCCGCTCCTGGGTGACGCTCGACGGTCCGCTCCCGCTGGAGGCGGGCGGGGCGCTGCCCGGAGTCCGGCTCGCGTACGAGACATGGGGGCGGCTCGCTCCCGACGGCTCGAACGCGGTGCTGGTCCTGCACGCGCTGACGGGGGACAGCCATGTCGCGGGACCGGCCGGGCCGGGGCATCCCACAGGGGGGTGGTGGGATGCCCTGGTCGGTCCGGGCCGGGCGCTCGACACCACTCGCTGGTTCGTGGTCGCCCCGAATGTGCTCGGCGGCTGTCAGGGCAGTACCGGCCCCTCCTCGGCGCGGCCGGGCGGTGGCCGCTGGGGGCCGGCGTTCCCATATCTGACCCAGCGCGACCAGGTGGCCGCCGAGGCGGCCCTCGCCGACGCGCTGGGGATAGCGCGCTGGGCCGCGGTCATCGGCGGGTCCATGGGGGGTATGCGCGCCCTCGAATGGGCTGTCGGCCGGCCGGAGCGCACCGGCTCGCTGCTGGTCCTCGCGTGTCCCGCCGCCTCCTCCGCGGAGCAGATCGCCTGGGGCGCCGTCCAGATCGCGGCGATCCGTTCGGACCCCGGGTGGCAGGGGGGCCGTTACCACGACGCCCCGGCCGGCGGCGGTCCGCACCGGGGGCTGGGGATCGCCCGGCGCATCGCGCATGTGACCTACCGCAGCGAGCCGGAGCTCGGCGCCCGGTTCGGCCGGGAGCCGCAGCGGGGCGGCCATCCCTGGCAGGGCGGCCGGTACCAGGTCGAGTCGTATCTCGACCATCACGCCGCGAAGCTGGTGCGACGGTTCGACGCGGGCAGTTATGTGACCCTCACCGAAGCGATGAACGGCCATGACGTGGGCCGGGGCCGCGGTGGCGCGGCGGCGGCCCTGCGCCGGGTCCGGATGCCGGCCCTGATCGCGGGGGTCGACTCCGACCGGCTCTATCCGCCGGCCCAGCAGGCGGAGCTGGCCGCCGCCATCCCCGGGGCCGACCGGCTCAGGATCATCGAGTCGCCGTACGGGCACGACGGCTTCCTGATCGAGACCGCGCAGGTGGGCGCTCTGATCGAGGAGCTGCTGTCCGGGGCGTGACGCCCGGTCGGCGGACGGGTCGGGGACCATCGGATGGCCGAAATATGAACCGTGCTGTCGGTGATCCGCTTCAGCGCCTAAGGTGGCTGGTGCAGTCGGTTCGCCCTGCCAGCCGGGCAGGCGCGTCGTAAGAGGGAACCCGGTGGAAATCCGGGACTGCCCCGCAGCGGTGAGTGGGAACGACCGCCGTCATCAGCACTGGGTCCGAGCCGGACCCGGGAAGCGACGGCCAGTAGGAGTCCCTGTCGGTACGCGCGTTCATCCGCGCGTACGGGTACGGGACGCGCCCGCGAGTCCGAAGACCTGCCACTGCCCGCGCGCCACCGGTGCGCGCGGAGATCTCGGTGACCTCGAGGGCGGGTCGGCGTACATATCGGGCGGGTATCCGTGGCGGCACGACGCCGCCGGCCCGCCGGATCTGTTCGGCTCTTCGCGCCCGCGGTCCGTCGCCGGGATCTTGGGAGACATACTCGCGAAGGAGAGTCCCTTGACCACGAAGTCCGCAGCCGCGGCAGCCCGGGCCACCGTGTACGGCTATCCCCGTCAGGGCCCGAACCGGGAACTCAAGAAGGCCGTCGAGGGCTACTGGAAGGGCCGGATCACCGCCGACGCCCTCCGGGACACCGCGGCCGAACTGCGCCGCGCCACCTGGCGCCGGCTCGCCGACGCCGGTGTCCATGAGGTGCCGACCGGTGACTTCTCGTACTACGACCATGTCCTGGACACCAGTGTCATGGTCGGCGCGATCCCCGCCAGGCACCGCGCCGCCGTCGAAGCGGACCCCCTGGACGGGTACTTCGCGATGGCGCGCGGCACGCGGGAGGTGACGCCGCTGGAGATGACCAAGTGGTTCGACACCAACTACCACTACCTGGTGCCGGAGTTGGGGCCCGACACCGTCTTCACCGCCGATTCCGGCAAGCAGGCCGACGAGTTCCGGGAAGCCCTCGCGCTCGGTCTGACGGCACGTCCGGTGCTGGTCGGTCCGGTCACCTATCTGCTGCTGGCGAAGCCGGCCCCCGGGGTCGCCGCCGACTTCGAGCCGCTGACCCTGCTGGACCGGCTGCTGCCCGTGTACGCGGAGGTGCTCGCCGATCTGCGCGCGGCGGGCGCCGAGTGGGTCCAGTTGGACGAGCCCGCCCTGGTGGCGGAGCGTTCCCTGGCCGAACTGAACGCCGCCAACCGCGCCTACCGTGATCTGGGCTCCCTCACCGACCGGCCGAAGCTGCTGGTCGCCTCGTACTTCGACAAGCTCGGCGCGGCCCTGTCCGTACTGGCCAAGTCCCCCATCGAGGGGCTCGGGCTGGACTTCACCGGGCCCGCGGCGGCGAATCTCGATGAGCTGGCGGCGGTCGGCGGCTTGCCCGGCAAGCGTCTCCTCGCTGGTGTGGTCAACGGCCGTAACGTCTGGATCAACGACTTCGAGAAGTCCCTGTCGGTCCTCGGCACGCTCCTCGGCCTCGCCGGACAGGTGGATGTCACGTCCTCCTGCTCCCTGTCGCACGTGCCGCTGGACGTCACGGCCGAGCGCGAGATCGATCCGGGGATCGCCCGCTGGCTCGCCTTCGCCCAGCAGAAGACCGAGGAGATCGTCACGCTGGCCCGTGGTCTGGCGCGGGGCACCGGCGCCATCACGGCCGAACTGGCGGCCAACCGTGCCGACTTGGCTTCAAGGGCGGGATCGGCGCTGACCAACGACCCGGCCGTTCGCGCACGGGCCGCGGCCGTCACGGACGCGGACAGCCGCCGCCCCCAGCCGTACGAGAAGCGTGCGGAGGCCCAACGTGACCGTCTGGGGCTGCCGTTGCTGCCGACGACGACCATCGGCTCGTTCCCGCAGACCACGGAGTTGCGCACGGCCCGCGCCGATCTACGGGCCGGCCGTATCGACGCGGCGGGGTACGACAAGCGGATCGAGGCGGAGATCCGTGAGGTCATCTCGTTCCAGGAGGAGACCGGCATCGACGTCCTGGTGCACGGCGAGCCCGAACGCAACGACATGGTGCAGTACTTCGCCGAACAGCTCGTCGGCTACCTCGCCACGCGGCACGGCTGGGTGCGGTCGTACGGCACCCGCTATGTCCGGCCGCCGATCCTCGCCGGGGACATCTCCCGCCCCGCCCCGATGACAGTGCGCTGGACGGCATACGCCCAGTCCCTCACCGGCCGGCCGGTCAAGGGCATGCTGACCGGCCCGGTCACCATGCTGGCATGGTCGTTCGTACGGGACGACCAGCCGCTCGGTGACACGGCGCGGCAGGTCGCCCTCGCGCTGCGCGACGAGGTCGACGATCTGGAGAGCGCGGGCGCTTGCGTGATCCAGGTGGACGAGCCCGCGCTGCGTGAGACGCTGCCGCTGCGGGCCCGTGATCACCAGGCGTATCTCGACTGGGCGACCGAGGCGTTCCGCATCACCACCGGCGGGGTCCGCGCGGACACCCAGATCCATACGCATATGTGCTACGCGGAGTTCGGTGACATCCTTCCCGCGATCGACGCGCTGGACGCCGATGTGATCAGTCTGGAGGCCGCGCGCTCCCATATGCGGGTCGCCGACGAACTGGCCGAGGCGGGCTATCCGCGCGAGGTCGGCCCGGGTGTGTACGACATCCACTCACCCCGCGTCCCGTCCACCGGGGAGGTGGTGGACCTGCTGCGCAAGGGACTTGGGGCGGTGCCGGCCGAACGGCTCTGGGTCAACCCGGACTGCGGGCTGAAGACCCGTGGCTGGCCGGAGGTCCGTGCCGCGCTGGAGAACCTGGTCGCGGCGGCCCGGGAGGTCCGGGCCACGCTCCCGGCCCCGGCCCCGGCCTCACCGACACCGTGACACCGGGCCCGCGGCCCCGCCCTCCCCGGTCAGGGGGCGGCGGGCGCCGCGGGCTCGCGGCGGCGACGGCGGCCGGGGAGCGTTTCCCGCGCCGCGCCTACGATGGGCCCATGCCCGGACGCCATGGATCCTCACCAGCGAGCGATGCGCATCAACACACGCCCGGCACCTCCGAACTGGCCGCGGCGGCGGCGGTGTTCTCGCTGCTCGCCGACCCCACCCGACTGCATCTGGTGTGGCTGCTGACCCGGGGTGAGTCCGATGTGACCGCGCTGGCGGCCGCGTGCGGAGCGGCGCGGCCCGCGGTGAGTCAGCATCTGGCCAAGTTGCGGCTGGCGGAGCTGGTGCGGTCGCGCAAGGACGGCCGTCATGTCGTGTACGCGCTCACGGACGGACATCTCCGCCGACTGGTGGTGGAGGCGATCAGCCACGCCAACCACCAGGTCACCGGCGAGCCTTGGCACGACTGAGCCTCCCGGGCCGCGGTGGCGCCCCCAACACGTGCGTGGATGCGCACATGTGCATTAGATTGGGATGACGCACCCGACCGTCGGCCAAGGACAGTCGCATGTTCGCTGTGCTGCGCAACCGCACCTATCGGCATCTGTTCACGGCCCAGGTCGTCGCGCTCGTGGGCACCGGGCTCGCCACCGTCGCGCTGAGCCTGCTCGCCTACGACCTGGCGGGAGCGGACGCGTCCGCCGTCCTCGGGACGGCCCTGGCCATCAAAATGGTCGCGTACGTGGGCATCGCGCCCCTCGTCGGCGCCCTCGCCGGCCGGATTCCACGGCGCGCGCTGCTGGTGTCGATGGATCTGCTCCGCGCCGGTGTCGCGTTCTCGCTCCCCTTCGTCACCCAGGTGTGGCAGGTCTATGTCCTGATCTTCCTGCTCCAGTGCGCCTCGGCGGCCTTCACCCCGGCGTTCCAGGCGACGATTCCGCGACTGCTGCCCGAGGAGCGCGACTACACGCGGGCCCTGTCGCTCTCGCGGCTGGCGTACGACCTGGAGAGTCTGTTCAGCCCTGCGCTGGCGGCCGGGCTGCTGACCGCGATCTCCTACAACTGGCTGTTCGCGGGCACCGCGCTGGGCTTCCTCGCCTCGGCCACGCTGGTGGTCTCCGTACTGCTGCCCGCACCCGCACCGGTGGAACGCACCGGGAGCGGGCGCCCCAAGGCGTCCATGGGCGCCCGGCTGTTCTTCGCCACCCCCAGGCTGCGGGCCCTGCTCTGCCTCGATCTGGCGGTGGCGGCGGGTGGCGCCATGGTCACCGTCAACACGGTGGTGCTGGTGCGCGACAGCCTCCACCGGAGCGCCGGCGACATCCCTTGGGCGCTGGGCGCCTTCGGCGGCGGGTCCATGGCCGCCGCCCTGCTGCTGCCCCGCCTGCTGGACCGGGCCGGCGACCGGGCGCTGATGCTGCCCGCGGCGTTCGTGCTGCCCGGTGTGCTGGCCGCGCTCTCGCTGGGCACGGCCGTGGCGCCCGGCCGGTGGGCATGGCCCGCCCTGCTCGCCGCCTGGGCCCTGCTGGGAGCCGCCTCGTCCGTGGTGCTCACGCCGAGCGCGCGCCTGCTGCGCCGCTCCGCGACGGCCGCCGATCTGCCGGCCGCCTTCGCCGCGCGATTCTCGCTGTCCCACGGCTGCTGGCTGCTCAGCTATCCCCTGGCGGGGTCGCTGGCCGTATGGGCGGGCCTGTCCACGGCGGCCGGAGCGCTGGCCGGGGTCTCGCTGGCCGCGGCCGTCGCGGCGGTCGTCCTCTGGCCGCGCCGGGACCCCGGCCACCTCGGTCATGTGCACAGCGCACTCCCCGCCGGACATCCGCACGTACGGGACGCGGTGGCCACCGGCGCCGGGTGGTGGCACGGTCACGACTACCGTATCGACGCCCTCCACACGCGCTGGCCCGCGTCGGCGCGGAGCTCCGCCAAGGTCTGACGGCGTCCCGGCGGGCCCGGCGGTGCGCACCGACCGTATGGCGAGACACCGCTCCACAAGGCGGAATCCGGCCGTTATGCTCATCCGCATGTCCGCACCCGCTCGCCTCCTCTGTCTCGCGCTCTTCGCGAACTCGGCGTGGTGTGTCGACGACGGCCTCTGTCGCCGCTCAACCTGTCGTCGCTGATTCGGTCGCCGCCGAACCCGTAACCGACGAACACGTACTGACGAACACCGTTGTCCGCGGAACCCGTGTGCGCGGGATGCCGGACGTCCGCCGCTCCGGCCGTCGGCGGCCAACTCCTGATGCGCCGGCCCCTTCCGTACCCCGTCCCGTACCCCGTACCCCGTACCCCGTTCCCGTCCCGCACCCCGTCCCCGGAGACCCCCGCGATGACCGCACCGTCCGTGGAGGCGACGAAGCCCGCCGCCCTGCTCGCCCCCTCCCCCACCTCCCTGCCCCGTCCCGAGGCACCCCCCGCCCCGCCCGTGCGCCGGGTGCCGCTCGCCGTGTCCGCGCTGATCGCCGTGGCGCTGACCGGTTATGTGTGGTCCGCCCATGGGGCGCGGCCCGGTGTGCTCCTGCTGCTCGGCCTCGGTCTCGGCGTGGCGCTCTTCCACTCGCGCTTCGGCTTCACCTCCGCGTGGCGGCAGCTCGTCGCCGTCGGCAATGGCACCGGACTGCGCGCCCACACCCTGCTGCTCGGGACCACGGCGACCCTGTTCGCGCTGCTGATCGGCACCGGCACCGGGCTGTTCGGTTCGGTGCCCGCGCCGTCGGCCGGGCCCCTGGGCGTGGGGCTGCTGGCCGGTTCGTTCCTGTTCGCCGTGGGCATGCAGCTCGGCGGCGCGTGCGCCTCGGGCACCCTGTTCGCGGTCGGTTCCGGGCAGTCGTCGATCGTGCTCACCCTGGGTGGCTTCATCGCCGGCTCGACGCTCGCCGCCTGGCAGTTCGGCCTCTGGAAGGACCTGCCCGCGTTCGAGCCGGTCGTCCTGGCCGACCACATCGGCTGGTTCGGCTCCTGGGCCGTGACCATGCTGGCGCTCGCGCTCATCGTGCTCGTCTCGCGGCGCGTCCAGGCCCGCCGCAACCCGCCGCCCATCGGTCCCGTACCGTCCGCGCGCGGCGCCGCCGCACGGGTGCTGCGCGGCTCCTGGCCGCTGGCCGCCGGCGCTCTGGCGCTGTCCGTGCTCGGCGCCGGTGTCCTGCTGGTCTCCGGTGGCGCCTGGGGCGTCACCAGCGCGTTCAGCCTCTGGGGCGCCGAGCTGGTACGTGCCCTCGGTGGCCATCCGGAGACCTGGACGTTCTGGCAGCAGCCCAACAACGCGCAGATGCTGGCGGGCCCGGTGCTCGCCGACAAGAACAGCCTGACCGACATCGGCATCATGATCGGCGCGGCGGTGGCGGCGGCGCTCGGCGGCACGTGGACGCTCCATCGTGGCGTGCCGTGGCGGACCGCCGTCGCCGCGGTGCTGGGCGGTGTGCTGATGGGTGTCGGCGCCCGGCTGGCCGGTGGCTGCAATATCGGCGCCTATCTGGCGGGCATCGCCTCGGGCAGTCTGCACGGCTGGATCTGGGGGGCCGTCGCGATCCTGGGCACCTGGGCCGGCCTGCGGCTGCGTCCGCTGTTCGCGCTGAGCAACCCCAAGCCGGGGGACGGTATCTGCTGACCACCGGGCCGGGGGCGGGTGCCGACTCCCGCCCCCGGCCCCCCTTACCGCCTCAGGACCGCCAGTCGATCTTGAACACCCAGACGTGCTGCCCGGACCCGCGCGCCGCCGACGGCACGTCGACGACCAGCTTGCCGCCGGTCGTACGCCAGCTCAGCGGCCGGTCGTGGCCGAGCAGAGTCACCCGGTCCCCGGGCCTGACGGGCACCGGGGCCCCGACCGTCAGGGTGCTGCCCGGCCGGGTGAGCGAGTGGATGTAGAACGCCTTCTCCGGCCTGACCGTGAAGCGCAGGTCCTCGCCGAGCTGCGGCATCCTCGCCCAGTACGTACTGCCGTAGATCGCCTCGCCGTTGACCTTCAGCCACTCCCCGGTCTCCCGGAGCCTGCGCTCCATGATCTCGGGGATGGTGCCGTCCGCCCGGGGGCCGATGTCGAGCAGGAAGTTGCCGTTCTTGGAGACGATGTCGACGAGGGAGTGGATGACTTCCTCGGTCGTCATGTACTTGTCGTCGGGAGTGGCCTGGTTGTAGCCGTAGGAGCGCGGGTCGAGCCCCCGGCTGGCCTCCCACTTCGCGGTGACGACCGTGTCGTACGTCGTGTACTCGGGCGTGGTGAAGTCGTGCGGGCCGATGCCCGAGCGGTTGTTGACGGTCACCTCGATGGGGCGTGCGCGGTTCTTCGCGTGGTTGAAGTACTCCGCCAGGACGCGATGGCTGTCGTTGTCGCCGCCGATGTCGCACCAGAGGATCTCGGGGTCGTATCCCTCGATCAGTTCCAGCATCTGCGCGGCCTGGAGGTCCTTGATGTAGTCCTGGCCCGCGAAGTGGCCGGTGTAGGGGACGGGTTCCAGGGTGTACGGATTGCGCGGCGCGTGCCCCTGCCACGGGTGGTCGGGGTTGAACCACTCCGGCATCGAAAAGTACAGACCTCGGTGCAGCTGCGGGGTGTAGCGGCGGGAGGCGTCGAAGAGCTCCCTGATCAGATCGCGCCTCGGGCCCATCTTCACCGAGTTGCGGTCGGAGACCTTGGTGTCCCAGAGGGCGAATCCCTCGTGGTGCTTGGAGGTCAGCACGTGGTATTGGGCGCCGGCGTCCCGGAACAACTCCACCCAGGAGCGTGGGTCGAAGCGCTCGGCGCGGAAGCGCGGGATGAAGTCGTCGTAGGCGAACGACTCTCCGTAGGTCTGGCGGTGGTACGCGTGCGTGGGGTTGTTCGGGTCCTGCATCTGGGACCAGTACCACTCGGCGTACTGCACGCCGACCGGCGCCCACGCGGGCACGGAGTAGATCCCCCAGTGGATGAAGATGCCGAACTTCGCGTCCTGGAACCAGTACGGCGCCTGATGCGTGTTCAGGGAGTCGTCGGTCGGCAGGAAGTCGGGCACTCCCAGGGTGAGGGAACGGCGGACCTCGGCAGCCTGCTGCCCCCGCCCCCGGGCGACGATCCGGCCGTCCCTGCTGGTCCCCGGCGCGGTCCCGGGGCCGGGGCGGATGCCGATCCGTACGCGGGTCTCCTCGCCGGGAGCGAGCCGGGTGACACGGGCCGGCGCGACCGTACGGGCGCCCGGGACGTCCACGGAGAGGCTGAGCCCGTCGGCGGCGAGGATGCCCACCGTTCCCGCGTTGACGACCGTGGCCTCGACGCTCTGCGCGCCGTGGTCCAGCGCGGAGGTCGTCGAGCGCGCGCCGCGTACCGCCAGGGCCCGCCCCTCGACGGCCGGTTGGAGGGAGAGCGCGAAGACGTGCAGCGAGGAGGAGTTCGCCTCGGCGGGGCGGGTGACCGGCAGGGTGAGTGCCACCGCCTCCCTGCCCGGGTCGATGGCGATCGTGGCGGCGGCGATCACGACCTGGTGCGGGTCCTTGGCGCCGGTGGGGTCGTAGCGGTACGGGGCGACGAGGGCACCCTTGCCCCCGTACCAGTCGGGGCCGCCGAGTGCGCCGGTCGAGGTGGTGCCGTCCGCGTAGTGGACGGTGGCCTCTCCCGAGGTCTCGCCATAGCTGCTGGCGGTCAGGAAATGGCCGGACAGATAGTGGCCCGGCGGCAGTTCGAGGCGCTGTCCGAGAGCGACGATGTTGTTCTTCGCGCCCGCCGTGGCGGCCGGAAAGAGATAGGCCAGTCCGTCGATCTCCACCTCCCCGGCGGGCAGTTCCTCGCCGGGAAAGGTGTAGCCGGAGCCGTCGAAGTTCCCACCGCGGGCGTCCGCGGTGTCGATGCCGTCGTTGTCGAACCAGCTCTCCAGGGGCACGGGGAGAGCGGCCGGGACCGTGCCCCAGTCACCGCCTCCCCCCTCCGTATCCGCCCCTGGCAACGTGGTGCGCGGACTCGCGTCGGCGGTGGCCGGGTGGACCAGAGCGGCGCCGATTGCCGCCCCTGCCGTCATTCCGAGTACATGGCGTCTGGGAAATTCCGTCATGAGATCCGATGATTAAAGCATGTCCTGAACCTGTCAATGCTCCTTTCAGGACCGGATTCGGTTGCCGCGTCCATATCCATCGGATGAATCGGCGACCACGAAGCCCCCGCGGGGGCGGCTCGGGCGGCCCGGGGCGGCTGGCGACCGCTCGCGACGGTGCGGGATACGCCTCCCTCACTCACGCCGTTGGGCATCCATCAGGACCTGCCCGGCGTCCGTGCGGTAATAGAGCACGGACCGCCCGCTACGTCGGCGCCGCACCAGCCCCGCGTCGAGCAGCACCTTGAGATGGCGGCCCACCGACCCCAGTCCCTGCCCGGTCAGCGCCACCAGCTGCGTGGTGCTCTTCGGCGCGTCCAGGAGGACGAGGACGCCCGCCCGTGCCGTCCCGAGCAGCGCGCCCAGGGACTCGGGCACCGGCGCCCGGTCCGGCTCGGCCAGCGCGCCCGAGCACGGGTACACCACGGCGTACCGGTGCGCGGTGTCCCAGGAGACCCAGCCACGGCCGGGGGTGACCGGGACGAACATCAACCGCGCCCCGGACAGCTCCAGTTGCGGATAGTCCTCCGCGTTGATCCGCAGCCGGCCCTCGCCCTGCCAGCGCATTCCCGGGCGCAGGCCGTCCAGAGCGGCGGCCCAGCCACCCTGGCTCAACTGCCCTGTCCGCGCGACGACATCGGCCTCGATGATGCCCCGCCGCCGCGGCCAGTGGGGCAGGACCGTCTCCGTCCACACCCACGCCAGCAGATCGGCGGCGCGCGTCGGCAGATCGGACCGGCGCAGCCGGGCGGGGAGCGGTCCCGCCAGCGACTCGGCCAGATCGGCGCGGGCCGTCTCGGCGGGCGTCTCGCGGATCCGCGCCAGCTCGTCCGTGAACGTCTGCTCGCCCTCACCCGTCGGCGTGGGGGTGAGGAAGGTCGCGTTCCAGCCGCGCCCCAGCCCGGCCCGTACGAGCAGCGCGGTGACCGGGTCGTCGGCCAACCGCTCCCGGTAGACGGGCAGATACGCGTCGAGCCAGGCACGCTCGCCCGGATGCGCGGCGGTGCCCCGCTCCAGGATCTTCAGGCTCGCGGTGGTCTCGGCGAGCGGGGACACGACGAACCGGCTCTCCGCGAGCGTGTCCGCGCTGACCAGCCAGTACCCCAATGGTTTCGCCTCCCCGCGAAACAGTAACGCTCTCGCGGAAGTGCCGCTGAGACTCCGGCCATGCGCACCTATCAAGATCTCTTCCGGACACCGGAGTTCACCCCGCTGTTTCTCACCTCCGCCGGGCAGACGGCGGCCCAGGCGGTGAGCGGACCGGCCCTGGGCATACTGATCTACACCGAGACCGGCTCGCCCCTGCTCTCCGGCCTCGCCATGTCCGGCCCGGCCCTCGCTCAGGCGGTCGGCGCGGCCACCCTGCTGTCGGCGGCCGACCGGCTGCCGCCGCGCGCCGCGCTGACGGGCACGGCGCTGCTCTTCGCCCTCGGCACCGCCCTCCAGGCCGTCCCGGGCCTGCCCGGGTGGGCCGTCTTCGCGGTCCTTCTGGGCCTCGGGACGATCGCCTCGCCGGTCGGCGGGGTGCGCTACGGGCTGCTGAACCAAATTCTCCCCAGGAAGGGTCATCTGCTGGGCCGCTCCCTGTTCAATATGTCCGCCGGTGCCACACAGATCGGCGGATTCGCCGTCGGCGGTGTGCTGGTGGCCGCCCTGGCGCCGCGCGGCACCCTGCTCGTCGGCGCCGCGCTGTATCTCGTCTCGGCCGCCGTGGCCCGGTGCGGTCTGGCCCGGCGCCCGCCGCGCGCCACCGGGCGGCCGTCGGTGCGCGAGACCTGGCGGAACAACGTGTCGTTGCTGTCCCCCGGGCCCCGTCGCCACGTGTATCTCGCCCTCTGGGTGCCGAACGGGCTGATCGTCGGCTGCGAATCCCTTTTCATCCCCTACGCGCCCCAGCACGCGGGGCTCCTCTTCACCGTCGCGGCGCTCGGCATGCTGGCCGGGGACGTCGCGATCGGCAGGTTCGTCCCCTCGCGGTGGCGCGGACGGCTCGGCATACCGCTGTGCCTGCTGCTCGCCGCCCCGTACCCGCTCTTCGCCCTGCGCCCGGCGCTGCCGCTCGCGGTGGCCGCCGTCGTCCTCGCCTCGGTCGGCTACGCGTCGAATCTGCTGCTCCAGGAGCGGCTGATGGCCATCACACCCGAGGAGCTGAGCGGCCACGCCCTCGGGCTGCACACCTCCGGGATGCTCACCATGCAGGGTGTGGGGGCGGCCCTCGCGGGAGCCGTCGCCCAGCACACCTCGCCCTCGACGGCGATGGCGCTGACGGCGACGGCCTCCCTCGCGGTCACTCTGGCCCTGGCCGGTGGTCTTCGCGGCCGTGGGTCACACCCGGACGCGCCCTACCCCCGGTAGGTCTCCAGCAGTCGCAGCCACACCTCGCTGATCGTCGGGTACGCCGGAACCGCGTGCCACAGGCGGTCGATCGGGACCTCGCCGACGACCGCGATCGTGGCGGAGTGGAGCATTTCGCCGACGGCGGGACCGGTGAAGGTCACGCCCCGCAGGATCTCACGGTCCAGGTCGACGATCATGCGGGCCCGGCCTCGGTAGCCGTCGGCGTAGAGGGCCGCGCCCGCGACCCCGGCCAGGTCGTAGTCGACCGCGCGGACGCGATGGCCCGCCGCCTCGGCCTCGGCGAGGGTGAGGCCCACGGAGGCGACTTCCGGCTCGGTGAAGACGACCTGGGTGACGGCGAGATGGTCGGCGGTGGCGGCGTGGTTGCCCCAGGGGCCGGCGTCCAGGGTCGGTACGCCCTGGGCCCTCGCCACGATCGCGGCTCCCGCGATACGTGCCTGGTACTTGCCCTGATGGGTGAGGAGGGCGCGGCGGTTGACGTCCCCGACCCCGTAGAGCCAGTCGCTGCCCTCGACCCGGCAACTGTCGTCGACGGTCAGCCAGGAGCCCGGTTCCAGGCCGACCGACGCGAGACCGAGGTCGTCCGTGCGCGGGGCGCGCCCGGTGGCGAAGAGGACCTCGTCGCACTCGATACGCTCGCCGTCGGCCAGCGTCACGGTCACGGTACCGGTGCCGCCGTCGCGCTCGACCGCGCTGACCGAGGCGCCCGTTCGGACCGTGGCGCCCGCCTTGGTCAGCGACTTGGCGACCAGCTCACCGGCGAAGGACTCCATCCTCGGCAGCAGACGGTCACCGCGGACCAGCAGCGTGACATCGGAGCCGAGCGCCCGCCACGCGGTGGCCATCTCCACGCCCACCACTCCCCCGCCGACGACCACGAGCCGCCCCGGAACACGCGAGGAACTGGTCGCCTCGCGGCTGGTCCAGGGCTTGATGGCGGCGAGTCCCGGGAGATCGGGCAGTACGGCCCGGCTGCCCGTACATACGGCGACGGCGTGGCGGGCGATCAGGACCTGGGTGTCGCCCTCGGGCCCCGTGACGGCGACCTTCTTCGCGCCGTCCAGCCGGCCGTGTCCTCGGTAGAGGTCGGCGCCGATCCCGTCGAGCCACGCGACCTGGCCGTCGTCCTTCCAGTGCTTGGTGAACTCGTCACGGTGGGCGAGTACGGCCTCGGCGTCCAGCGGCCCCCGCACGGCCTGGCTCACGCCCGGGACCCTGCGGGCGTCGGCGCGGGTGATCGCCGGGCGGAGCAGGGCCTTGCTCGGCATACAGGCCCAGTACGAGCACTCGCCGCCGACGAGCTCGCTCTCGACGACCGCCGTGCTGAGCCCGGCCGCCCTGGCCCGGTCGGCGACGTTCTCACCGACCGGTCCCGCGCCCAGCACCACAACGTCGTACTCCAAGGTTTCCATGGCATGTGTCATAGGGGTCAGTCTGGTGCGCGGCGGGTCGCATGGCCACACGATCTTCGGGCAGCAGCCAGGAATACGGCGGTGACCCACACGGTTGTCGCAGGCGCCGTAACCCGGAGAGTCAGGAAGAGGTATCAGGCAATGGCCACTGTGGAACTCACCAAGGAGAACTTCGACCGGACGGTGTCGGAGAACGACTTCATCCTGATCGACTTCTGGGCTTCCTGGTGCGGTCCGTGCCGCCAGTTCGCCCCGGTCTACGAGAAGGCCTCGGAGCGCCACGAGGACCTGGTCTTCGCCAAGGTCGACACGGAGGCTCAGCAGGAGCTGGCCGCCGCGTTCGAGATCCGCTCGATCCCGACGCTGATGATCGTCCGGGACAATGTCGCGGTGTTCGCCCAGCCCGGCGCGCTGCCCGAGACGGCCCTGGAGGATGTGATCGGACAGGCCCGCGCGCTGGACATGGACGAGGTGCGCAAGTCGGTGGCCGAGGCCGAGGCGAGGGCCAAGAACGGCGAAGCCGCGCAGTGACCGGAGGCGCCCGGTGACCGACGGCGCCCGGCGACGGGCAACCGGCGACCGGCAACCCGACAACCCGGCAACCGGGTCTAGAACGGATGCCCCGCCGGCTCGCGCCGTACGGTCGTCCAGCGCAGCTCGGTGAACGCGTCCAGATTGGCCTCACCGCCGAATCGCGCGCCCGTGCCCGACGCGGCGGTGCCCCCGAAGGGTGCGACCGCCTCGTCATTGACCGTCTGGTCGTTGATGTGCGCGATACCCGTGGGGATACGGTCCGCGAGCTCCAGACCGAGGGCCGTGTCGCGGGTGACAATGCCCAGGGAGAGTCCGTACGGGCCGGCCGCCGCCAGCGCGGCCGCCTCGTCGAGGGTCGCGAAGGACCGGACGGGCGCCACCGGCCCGAAGACCTCCTCCGTATAGGCGGGCGTGTGGTCGTCGGCCTCCGCGAGCACGGTCGGGCGGTAGAAGAGACCCTGGTGGGTGCCGCCGGCGGCGACCCTGGCGCCGGCCGCCGCGCTCGCCTCCACCAGCCTGTCGATCCTGGCCAGTTGGCCCGCGTCGATGACCGGACCGAGATGGACCGGCTCGCGGTACGGGTCGCCGACGGTCAGTGACTGGGCCTTGGCGGCGAGCCGTTCGACGTACTCCTCGTACAACGAGGCGTGGACGAGATGCCGCCCGGTGGTCATACAGATCTGGCCCTGGTGGAAGAACGATCCCCATACCGCCTGTGCCACCGCCGCCTCGACATCCGCGTCCGCCAGCACGACGAGCGCGGAGTTGCCGCCCAGTTCCAGATGGGCGCGCTTGAGATGACGGCCCGCGGCCTCCCCGACCGCGCGCCCGGCGGCCGTGGAGCCGGTGAAGGAGATCACCCGTACCCGCTCGTCGGTGACCAGCGCCCGTCCGGTCTCCGCGCCCGCGGGCAGGATGTGCAGCAGCCCCTCCGGCAGACCCGCCTCGGCGAGGACCGCGGCGAGCGAGAGGCCACCGCAGACGGCGGTACGCGGATCGGGCTTGAGCAGCACCGCGTTGCCCAGCGCCAGGGCCGGTGCGACGGACCGTATGGAGAGGATCAGCGGGGCGTTGAACGGCGCGATGACCCCCACCACCCCCGCGGGGACCCGCCGGGTGTAGGAGAGCCGGGGCTCCTCGCTGGGCAGCAGTTGGCCGGTGGGCCGGGAGGCGAGCGCCGCGGCCTCGTAACACTCCTGGGCGGCGACACGCAGTTCGAAGTCCGCCTTGCCCGGGACCGAGCCCGACTCGCGTACCAGCCAGTCGCGCAGTTCGGCGGCGTGCTCGGTGAACAGGTCACCGGCGCGGCGCAGTACACCGGCCCGGACGTGATACGGCGTGTCCGACCATGCCTCCCGCGCGTCCCGCGCCGCTCGCGAGGCGGCCGTGACGTCCTCCGGCGAGGCTAACGCGACCGTCGCCAGCGTGTCGCCGGTCGCGGGTTCGACCACGGCCGACTCACCGCCCGAGAGTCCGACGGGCTGCCACGTCTTGGGGTCGAGCAAGGACATGAAGGCTCTCCACTCGGTCGGTGGGTCAGTCGGTGGGTCAGTCGGTCGGTCAGTCGGTCGATCGGTCTGCTTCCGGGCAAGTCCCTCGCGACGCATGGCCAGTTCGGGCAGTTCGGCCGGTTCCGTGCCGGTGATCCCGACGGTGGGTACGCACGCGGGTACGCGCACACCGCGCCCCCGTCAGCACTCGGCGCTCGACGCTCGGCGCTCCGCACTCAGCGCTCAGCGCTCCAGAACGAGCGCGAGCCCCTGCCCCACACCGATACAGAGCGCCGCGAGGCCCGTGCCCGAACCCGCCGCGGCGAGCTGGTGGGCGACGGATCCGGCCAGCCGGGCGCCGGAGGCACCCAGCGGATGGCCGATGGCGATCGCCCCGCCCCGCGGGTTGACCACGGCCGGATCGAGTCCTGGCCATTCGGCGAGGCAGCCCAACGACTGGGCGGCGAAGGCCTCGTTGAGTTCGAACGTGGTCAGCTCGCCGAGCGTACGGCCCGCCTTGGCCAGCGCCCGCTGGACCGCCTCGACCGGGCCGAGGCCGAAGAGCTGCGGCTCGACGCCGGTGACCGCCGAGGCCCGGATCCGGGCGAGCGGTTCACGGCCCGTCTCCCGCAGCCCGGTCTCGTCGACGAGGAGCAGCGCGGCGGCGCCGTCGTTGAGCGGCGAGGCGTTACCCGCCGTCACGGTCCCGGTCCCGTCCGTACGGAAGGACGGCTTCAGCTTGGCGAGCGCCTCCATGGAGGTGTTGTCCCGAATGCATTCGTCACGGACCAGGTCCACCCCGTCGTACGGGACGACCTCGCCGTCGTAGAGACCCTTGGCCCAGGCGTCGGCGGCCTTGCGGTGGCTGGCGAGGGCGAACGCGTCCTGCTGCTCCCGGGTGATCGTGTGCTTGTCCGCGATCAGTTCGGCGCCCTCGCCGAGCGGAACCGTCCACTGCGCGGGCATCGCGGGGTTGGTCATGCGCCAGCCCAGGGTGGTCGAGTGCAGCTGCTGATGGCCGGCGGGGAAGGCCCGCTCCGGCTTCTGGAGGACCCAGGGCGCGCGGGACATCGACTCGACCCCGCCCGCCACGGCGACGGACGCGTCACCGAGGGCGATCGCGCGGGCGGCCTGGATGACCGCTTCGAGGCCGGAGCCGCAGAGCCGGTTGACGGTCACCCCCGGGACGGACACCGGCAGTCCGGCGAGCAGCACGGCCATGCGCGCCACATCGCGGTTGTCCTCGCCCGCGCCGTTGGCGTCCCCGAACACGACGTCGTCGATCCTGCCGGGGTCGAGCGCCGGCGAACGGTCCACCAGGGCTTTCAGCACGTGGGCGGCGAGATCGTCGGGACGTACCGAGGAGAGGGCACCCCCGAACCTGCCGATCGGAGTACGGACGGCGTCGACGACATAGACGTCGCGGATGGTCATCGGATCTCCGGCTTCTCTCCCAGGGCCTGACCGTGGTGACGGCGGGGGCGATTGCTCCCCCTGTCGCCCCCGCCCATCAGGGTGTTCGCCTGGTGAACGATGGTTCACAATGGTCTGGCCAGAGTCTCTGCGCACAGACGATCGCTGTCAACGGTCGGCACCGTTCGAGGTGGCGGCGTATGGCCACGCGCTGGTCGACCAGGAGTTGTGGGCCGCGGGGCCTCAGCCGGCCGGAGCGTCGACCACGCGGACCGACAGGCCGTAGTCCACTTCGTAGCCGTCGATCAGCAGCGCTTCGACCGTGCGGGTCTCGGGGTCGATATCGGCCTCCATGCCGTTGCCCGCGTACCGCGGATAGCCGGAGGCCCCCGTTTCGCCCGTCGCCTCGACGAGCGCCGAGCGCAGGGCGTTCGCCGCGGTGGGCGGCCCTTCGTCGCCCTCCGTGAACTCGGCTACCAGCAGGATCTCGAAGCGCGGCGGAACGGTCTTCATACCTCCGACGCTAGCCACCCCGGCACGGCGACGCATGTCGCCGCCTCCCGGCCGACGGGCCGCTCGGTTGACTGGGCCATGGCAGCCGGTATCTTTCCTGACCGGTCCGCGCGGGTCCGGCGGACGGCCCGACCAGCACGGCCACACCCAAGAGCGAACCGGCACGACCGAGCGATCCCGGAAGGCATGCACTGTGCGACTCCACACCCACACCTGGGGCGAGGGCGACCGCGTCGCGCTCCTGATCCACGGCATCATGGCCGACCACCGCACCTGGCGCCGCGTCGGCCCCGCCCTCGCGGCTCGCGGCCTGCGTGTGATCGCCGTCGATCTGCGCGGCCATGGTGCCACCGGCCGCGGTGACTACGGCATGGAGCGGTTCGCCGACGACCTTGTGGAGACGCTGCCGACCGGAGCGGAGGTGGCGATCGGCCACTCCCTCGGCGGGCTCGCGCTCTCGCTCGCCGTGGAACGGCTGGCCCCGGGGCGCGCCGTCTACTCCGACCCGGCCTGGTGTCTGCCGCGCCTTGAGGAGGAGTTGGCCGGGCCACGGGCGCTGGCCCGCGCCAAGACACTGTCACGGGAGGAGATCACGGCACTGAACCCCCGGTGGGAGACCGAGGACATAGACCTGGAGCTGGAGACCCTCGCGGTCTGGGACGAGAACACCGCGTTCGGTCTCGCCCCGGCGTTCGGCGCCGATCTGCTGCCGGCCGCGCCCTTCGTCCCCTCGCTCGTCCAGCTCGCCGGTCCGAGCGTCATGATCTCCCCGGCGAACGCGGCGGAGTTGGAGCGGCGCGGCTTTCATGTCCGTACGGTGGAGGGCGCCGGGCACACCATCCACCGCGACGACTTCGACGGGTTCATGGCCTCCCTGGACGGCTGGATCTGACCCGGAACCGCCGGTCCGGGCGGGTCCTTGCCCAGCCCGGGGAGGGACCCGCGCCGCGGCGTACGCGGCGGACGATCTAACGTCATCCGGATGATGTCCTTCTCCGACGCCGGCAGCGGCGACCGTACCCGTGACAGCGGCGACTTCGACTCCCCGGGCCGTGGTGGCCCGGCCGCCACGACCGAGGCCCGGCCCCGGGACGTGGGCCGGGTCCGCACCTCGTACGCGCCGGAGCACGACGGTGATCCCGACCCCGGCGAGATCGTCTGGACCTGGGTGCCCTTCGAGGAGAACGACGGGCGCGGCAAGGACCGTCCGGTGCTGGTGGTCGCCCGGGAGGCGGCCGGCACGCTGCTCGCCGTGCAGCTCTCCAGCAAGCGTCACAACCGGGACCGCGAATGGGTGCCGATCGGGGTCGGACCGTGGGACCGCGCGGGCCGTGAGTCCTGGGTGAATGTGGACCGCGTGCTGCGCGTCCACGAGAAGGGCATGCGGCGCGAGGCCTGCGCGCTGGACCGCGGGCGCTTCAATCTGGTCGTCAACCGGCTCAGGGAGCTGTACGGCTGGCGCTGAGGGGCACCGTCGCCGCGCCTGTGTCCGCGGCCGTGCGGTCCGCGAACACCCGCCGGAACGCCCCCACCGTGGTCCCGTTCGGAGTCCGGTCGAGCACCGCGAAGACCGTCTCGTCGAAGTGGTCCGTGAACCGGCCGCCGCCGGTGAGCAGCGCCCGGAACACCCGCGCGACCTGATCGGGGTCGTTGCGGAAGACCCCGCAGCCCCAGGCGCCCAGCACCAGCCGCCGGTAGCCGCGCTCCGCCGCCGTCTCCAGCACCCGTTCGGCGCGGCGGGCGAGCGCGGCCGGAACGCGGTGGACCTCGGCGGGGGCGTTCCGGGCGATCACGCCCGCGTTCGGCGCGGGCGAGGTGAGGAACCCGACCCGGTACGGCGTGTCGAGCAGCCGGCCCCGGTCGTCGCGGAAAACGGGCACACCGGGTGAGTGGATCACCCGGTCCGTGTAGAAGGGGCTGCGGTCCGCTCGGTGGTGGGCGTAGAACTCGGGCACGCTCAGTAGCGTCGTATACAGCGCGGAGGCCCGGCACAGGGCTTCTTCCTGGGCCTGCGCGCCGTTGAGATACCCGCCGCCCGGGTTGCGCGCGGAGGAGAAGTTGAGGACGGCGACCGGTCCGGAACCCGCCTCCGTCAGCCGCCGTGCCGCCTCCAGGCTGCTCTCGCCGGTGACCTCGATGACCGGTACGCGGGCCGCCGGGCCGGTGGCCCCGCCCCCGTCCGGAGCAGTGCCCGTCGCCCGGTCCCGCGCGGGCGCCGTCCCCCTGTCCGTGGCCGACGCGAGCGGAACCGGCTCGGGCCCGTACATCCGGGTCCCGGCGACCGCCGCGTCCACGGCCTTACGAATCCGCACGTCACGGCCGTCTTCCGTACGGTAGCCGCCCGTTCGGACGATCTCTTCTGTTTCTTTCGCGATCCCCCGCAGCCGTGCGCTCATACGGAAATCCTGCGTGGACGACCCCGTTCGGGGCAATCGGATTTCTGACGAAACGATGACCTCGGGGGCACTCTTGTGCGAAGCGGCGAGAGTGGCTTTAGGTTGGACGAAGCGCTTCGCCCCCGACCCGGGAGCGGAGTCCGGTCACGGTCTTCGACAGGAGGATCCGGCCATGCCATCCGACGGTTTCACCGATGAGGGAACACCACTCGGCGAGGACGACGCCGAGGATCTACTACGCGGTATCTGTTTCAAGACGGGCCCGCCCCGCACCGTAGGTGTGGAACTGGAATGGCTCGTGCACGACCTGCGCTCCCCGGAAAGAGCGGTCCCGGCCCACCGCCTCAGAGAGGCGTACGAAGGGCTTCGGACCCTGCGTCTCGCATCGGCACTCACCTTCGAACCCGGCGGCCAGCTGGAGCTCAGCTCCCCGCCCGCCGCGTCACTGATGGAGTGCATCACCACCACCGCCGCGGATCTGGACACCGTACGCCCGGCGCTGCGTACGGCGGGACTCGCGCTCGCGGGTCTCGGACAGGACCCCTGGCACTCCCCGCATCGCCTGCTGCGTGAGCCGCGCTACGACGCGATGGAGACCTATCTCGACCGGATCGGTCCGGCCGGACGCGCCATGATGCGGACGACGGCCTCCATCCAGGTGTGTCTGGACGCGGGCCACGAGGAGCCGGGGCCGCTCGGTTACGGCCGGCGCTGGCAACTCGCCCATCTGCTGGGCGCGGTGCTGGTCGCCGCCTTCGCCAACTCCCCCATGAGCGAACGCAGACCGACCGGCTGGCGCTCCACCCGGCAGGCGATGTGGGCACAACTGGACCCGGCCCGTACGGCCGCGCCCTCGGCGCGGTACGAGCCGCGTACCGCCTGGGCCGCGCATGCCCTGGACGCACCGGTGATGTGCATCCGGGCGGAGAAGGGGCCCTGGCCGGTACCCGACGGGCTGACGTTTCGCGAGTGGATGCGGTCGGGAGTACCGCGTCCGCCGGTGCGCGCGGATCTCGACTACCACCTGACGACGCTCTTTCCGCCCGTCCGGCCGCGTGGTCATCTGGAGTTGCGGATGATCGACGCCCAGCCGGGTGAGGACGGCTGGATGGTGCCGCTCGCCGTCACCACCGCGCTGTTCGACGATCCGGAGGCGTCGGAGACCGTCTATCGCACCGTCAAACCGCTGGCGGAGACCGCGGGTTCGCTGCCCGCGCCCCGCAATCTCCTCTGGGCCAACGCGGCGCGGCACGCGCTGAGCGACCCGGAGCTGCACGCGGCGGCGATCGTCTGTTTCGCCGTCGCCCAGGAAGCACTCCCGCGCATCGGTGCCACGCGGGCCGTACAGGACGGGGTCGCGGCCTTCAACGACCGCTATGTCGTGCCCGGCCGATGTCCCGCCGATGATCTGCGCGTCTCTGTGAACGGGAAGGACCCCAGGACATGACCGACTCCGCGAAGACCATGGACGGCGCGGAAAGCGCGGAAGCCGTCGAGATACCCGCGGAGCGGCTTCGGCGGCGCGCCGTCGAGGCCCTGACGGCCGCCCGGGACCGTACCGCTCTGCTGACCTCCTGCGTCGACGACCACGAGCTGACCGCGCAGCACTCACCGCTGATGTCCCCGCTGGTCTGGGATCTGGCGCATATCGGCAACCAGGAAGAGCAGTGGCTGGTGCGGACGGTCGCGGGACGCGACGCCATCCGCCCGGAGATCGACTCCGTCTACGACGCCTTCGAGCATCCCCGGTCGGCACGGCCCACGCTGCCGCTGCTGCCGCCCGCCGAGGCACGCGCCTACGCCTCCGACGTACGCGGCAGGGTGCTCGACATCATCGAGCGCACCCCGCTGCACGGCGGTCCGCTGCTGACCGCCGGGTTCGCCTTCGGGATGATCGCCCAGCACGAGCAGCAGCACGACGAGACGATGCTCATCACCCACCAGCTACGGAAGGGCCCCGCCGCGCTGACCGCGCCCCCGCCGCCCGCCGGGGACACCACCGGACTCCCCGCCGAAGTGCTCGTACCCGCCGGGCCCTTCACGATGGGCACCTCCACCGAGCCCTGGGCGCTGGACAACGAGCGCCCGGCGCATCAGCGGCTCGTCCCCGCCTTCTTCATCGACACGGTGCCGGTGACCAACGGTGCCTATCAGCACTTCATCGACGACGGCGGCTATACGGACGGACGCTGGTGGGCGCCGGCCGGCTGGGAACAGATCCGTACGCACGGCATCGGCGCTCCGCAGTTCTGGCGGCGCGAGGGCGGGCAGTGGCTGCGCCGCGCGTTCGGGGTGGTGGAGCCGGTGCCCGCGGACGAGCCGGTGCTCCATGTCAGCTGGTACGAGGCCGACGCGTACGCCCGCTGGGCGGGGCGGCGGCTGCCGAGCGAGGAGGAGTGGGAGAAGGCCGCCCGCCACGACCCGCTCTCCGGCCGGTCGCTGCGGTATCCGTGGGGGGACGACGAGGCCACCCCGGAGCGGGCCAATCTCGGCCAGCGCCATCTGCGGCCGGCCCCGGCGGGCAGCTATCCGCGGGGCGCCTCCCCACTCGGCGTACGGCAGTTGATCGGGGACGTCTGGGAGTGGACGTCGAGTGATTTCCTGCCCTATCCGGGGTTCGCCGCCTTCCCGTACCGCGAGTACTCGGAGGTGTTCTTCGGCAGCGCCCACAAGGTGCTGCGGGGCGGATCGTTCGGGGCGGACGCGGTGGCCTGCCGGGGCACGTTCCGCAACTGGGATCTGCCGGTGCGCCGCCAGATCTTCTCCGGCTTCCGTACCGCGAGGGATGTCTGATGTGCCGCCATCTCGCCCGGCTGGGGCCGCCGGTGACGCTCGGTGAGGTGCTGGTCGCGCCGCCGCACGCGCTGTTCCGGCAGTCCTGGGCGCCGCGCCGGCAGCGCAACGGCACGGTCAACGCGGATGGCTTCGGGGTGGGGTGGTACGCGGACGGCGATCCGCTGCCCGCGCGCTACCGGCGCGCGCGGCCCATCTGGAGCGACCTCGGATTCACCGATCTGGCGCGGGTGATACGTACCGGCGCCCTGCTCGCCGCGGTACGTGACGCGACCGAGCCGGGCGCCGACGGGGAGGCCGCCGCCGCGCCGTTCGCCGACGGACCATGGCTGTTCAGCCACAACGGCTCGGTCGGCGGCTGGCCCGGCAGTCTCGCGGCGGCGGCCGCGTCCCTCCCCGCCGAGGAACTGCTCACCCTGGCGGCCCGCAATGATTCCGCCCTGGTGTGGGCGCTGCTGCTGCACCGGCTGCGGGCCGGTGACGAACCAGGGCCTGAGCAGCGGGTCTTCGCGGGCCCGCGGCGCCCGGCACCGCACCTAGCCGCGTTGTCGGAGTCGGAGTCGCCCAAGTACGTCCAGTACATGGGCGATCCTCCGCCGTGCGATGCACGGCACCGGACGCCGCGGGCTGATCCAGGAAGATCCGCCGCACAGGCCCTGGGCCAGGCGCTCGGCGACACCGTCCTCGATGTCGCCGCCGCCGCGCCCGACTCCCGGCTCAATCTGCTGCTCACCGACGGCGAGCGGATCGCCGCGACCGCGTGGGGGGACACCCTCTGGTATCTCACCGACCCCGGGGGCCATCGGACCGTGGTGGCCTCCGAGCCGTACGACGACGACGCGCGCTGGCACGAGGTCCCCGACCGCACCCTGCTCGTGGCGACCCGCGACGACGTGCAGTTGTCCCCTCTCAAGGAGCCACCCGAGTGAGCCCGTTCCTGCTGACCCGCACCCTGCCCGAGGACGCCACGGACGCCGCTCTGCGCGCCGATGTGCTCCAGGGGCTGACCCGTACCCCCAAGGTGCTGCCTCCCAAGTGGTTCTACGACTCCCGGGGCAGCGAACTGTTCGAGGAGATCACCAGGCTGCCCGAGTACTACCCGACCCGCGCCGAGCGGGAGATCCTGCTCGCCCGGGCGCCGGAGATCGCGGCGGCGACGGGGGCGCGGACCCTCGTCGAGCTGGGCTCCGGATCGTCCGAGAAGACCCGTCATCTGCTGGACGCGCTCACCGGTCTGCACAGCTATGTGCCGGTGGATGTCAGCGAGAGCGCGCTGACCGGGGCCGCGCGGTCCCTGCTCGCCGAGCACCCGGGGCTCCAGGTGCACGCGCTGATCGCCGACTTCACCGAGGGGCTGGCGCTGCCCGACACCCCGGGCCCCCGGCTGGTCGCGTTCCTCGGCGGCACGATCGGCAATCTGCTGCCGGCGGAGCGCGCGTCGTTCCTGGCGTCGGTCCGGGGACTGCTCGCGCCAGGCGACGCGCTGCTGCTCGGTACGGACCTGGTCAAGGACGAGTCCGTACTGGTCAGGGCGTACGACGACGCGGCCGGGGTGACGGCCGCCTTCAACAAGAACGTCCTCACCGTCATCAACCGGGAGCTGGGCGCCGACTTCGATCCGCGTGACTTCGACCATGTGGCGCTCTGGGACGCCCAGGACGAGTGGATCGAGATGCGGCTGCGAGCGCGCCGGGACCTCACGGCGAAGGTCCCGGAGCTGGATCTGGTGGTGCACTTCGCGGCCGGCGAGGAGGTGCGTACGGAGGTGTCGGCGAAGTTCCGTCAGGAGCGGGTCCGCACCGAACTCGCCGAGGCCGGAATGGAGCTGGCGCACTGGTGGACGGATGAGGAGGGCCGGTTCGCGTTGTCGCTCGCGACCGTTGTGTGAGGGACACCGGCCATGACCGCGGTCCGGGCGACGCCGTCGTCCCTGACCGTGCCGGCGATGCCCGACCGGGCGTCCCGGGCCAGCTCGCGGCGGTCGGTGTGGCGCCCGGCGGGGATCAGTGGGAGGACCGTGATCTCCGCCGTGAGCCCGCCGGCCGTCACGACCCGCCACAGCGAGGCGGTGATGGTGTCGTCCCCGACGAACGCCGGGGCGCCGGACGGCTCCCCGTCGGGTGCGCGGTAGGTGATACGTACCGGGCGGACGGCGGCGTTCGCGTCCAGCGCCGCCTGGAAGACCGCGCTGGTGAACCGGCCGTGCTCGCGCCCGCACCAGGTGCAGGCCTCGGGGAAGACGATCACCCGCGAGCCGGCGGTGAGCGCGGTGGACAGGGTCCGTACGGTCGTGGGCAGCGCCCGCAGCCGCTCCCGCTCCACGAACAGGGTCCCGCCCAGCGCGGCCAGCGCGCCCAGCAGAGGCCAGCTCCGTATCTCGCTCTTGGCCAGCATCCGTCCCGGGAAGACCGCCGCGAGGAGCGGTATGTCCAGCCAGGAGACATGGTTGGCGACGACCAGCGTCCCTGGGCCGCGCCCCGGCGGGGGCTCCCCCACCACGCGGACGCGCAGTCCGAAGAGCCGGAGGGCCATGCGCGCCCAGCGCCGGGTGAGCCAGTCCCGTGCCGCCCCTCCCAGGAGAGTGAGGAAGGGAGCCACCAGCGCACCCGCCAGGACGAGACCGACCCCCGCGAGCAGCCGCAGGGACCCGATCAGCACTCCGACCGAGGGTCCCTGGTGGGTGGAGCAGTCACGCGGGGTGCAGGGCGCTGTCGGCAGCCAGGCGCTCATGCGCTGGGGGCGAGCGAGAGGAAGTGCCGCAGGTAGCGCGGGTTGGTGCGGCGCATCGACAGCAGCACGTACAGGTCGGCGACGCCGAACTCCGGGTCGTGCGCGGGCGCGCCGCACACCCAGGCCCCGAGCCGCAGATAGCCGCGGAGCAGCGGCGGCAGCTCCGAGGGCTTGGCAGCGGCGGCGGACGCGTCCGGGGTCCAGAGGCGGTGCGGGGTGACCCAGTACTCCTCCGGCGCGAGGTGCTTCTCCTTCACGGTGCTCCAGGTCGAGGCGGCGAGCGCGCCACCGTCGGCGAGCGGGACGGAGCAGCAGCCGGCCAGCCAGTTGTAGCCGGTGTCGGTCATATAGCGGGCGAGCCCGGCCCAGATCAGGGCGATGACACCGCCGGTGCGGTGCAGGGGGTGGACGCAGGAGCGGCCGACCTCTACCAGATCGTGACGGATCGGGGCGAGCCGGGAGAGGTCGAACTCGCTGTCGGAGTAGATCCGTCCGGCGGCTTTGGCGCGCTCGGGCGGCAGCAGCCGGTACGTGCCGACGACCTCGCCGGTGCTCTCCTCGCGTACCAGCAGGTGGTCGCAGTACGCGTCGAATTCGTCGACGTCCAGTCCCGGTTCCGGGCCGTCGAGCCGGGCGCCCATCTCACCGGCGAAGACCAGGTGGCGTAGCCGTTGCGCGGCCCGGACGTCCTCCTGGTCACGGGCGAGGGACACGATGTAGCGCGGCTCCGCGGCGCCGGTGGCCGTCCCGGGGGCGGGCGCGGCGGCGACGAGGGGAGCGGGTGCGATGGCGGACATGTGGACTCCTGTGCCGGTAGGGAAGGCAGGCCGCCGGGGTCCGCCGCTCGCGCGACGGGCCCGGCACCTAGTTTCTTCCGTGGCCGACTGGATTTGACATGACCACTCGGAGGAGAACGGATGTGGGACGGCTGAATGCCGGGAGCGCGCCGTGCCGGGGTCGGCGCCCGGTACGCCCCCGGGAAACGCGGCCCGCCCCGTGAGGGACCCCCGACGCACCGTAAGAGCAGCTGGACGAATCGGTGGAAATCATGAGCGGATCGCGGGGAACCCGGGCGTAACCGCGGGAAACCCGGAACGGTCCTCAGCCGGAGAGCAGCTCCGCGCTGATCATCTCCGAGGCCGTCTTCGCCGACTCCTCCGGGTCCCCGCCCTCAAGGACGGCCGTCATATACGGCTTGATCGGGTTGTCGGCCTCGACGCTCGCCCACTGCGGGGAGTTCGGGGTGGCCCGCCCCCGTGCGGCGCCCTCGGCCATCGCGGCCGCGCTCGCGTCGCCGCGGATGACCCCGGCGAGGGTCGTCTTGTTCGGTACGTAGCTCATCGTCCGGGCGAGATCCGTCTGCCAGACCTCGCCCGCCAGCGCCTTGACCACCTCGACTGCGGCGGAGTGATGGCTGGAGTTCTTCGGCACGATCAGATCGGAGCCACCGGTGAAGACGGCCCCCGGCTCATCGGCGGTCTTGCCCGGAATGGGGAAGAAGCCGAGCTTGCCCTTCAGTTCGGGGTTCTTCTCCTCGATGATCCGTGCCGAGCTGGGGGTGGAGATGATCTGCGCGACATCGCCCTTGGCGAAGATCTCGGCCTGCGGGGGCTTGGCCTCGTCGGAGTTCTTCGGTCCGTTGCCCAGCGACTGGAGGTCCTTGTAGAAGTCCATGCCTCGCAGCGCGGCGGGCGTGTGGATCGCCCCCTGCCACTCGCCGGCGGACTCGACGGCCAGCTCGCCGCCCTCGTCCCAGATGAACCCGGCCAGGGTGTACCAGTCCTGTCCGGCGAGATAGATGCCCTGGTTCCCGCCGCGGTTCAGCTCAGCGGTGTCGTCCAGCCACTGTTCTCGGGTCTTGGGCGGTTCCTCGATCCCGGCGAGCGCGAACAGATCCTTGTTGTAGATCACGACGCGATTGGCCGCGTACCAGGGGATGCCGAACTGCGCGCCGTTGATACTGCCCGGCTGGGCGAGACCGGGCAGCCAGTCCTCGCTGCCCAGATCCCGTACCGACTCCAGGGTGAGATCGCGCAGATTGCCGCTCTCCGCGTACTGGGCGACCTGGGTGTTGCCGACCTCGATCACATCCGGCGCGTCCTCGCCGTCCAGCGCGGTCATCACCTTCTCGCCGATTCCGGTCCACTCCTGGATCTTGATGTCGAGCTGAACGGACGGATGTTCCTTCTCGTATTCGCTCACGAAGCGCTTGAGGAAGTCGTCCGAGACACTGTCCTTCATCAGCCAGACGGTGACCGTCACGGAGTCGTCCCCACCGGGCAGTACTCCGCAGCCGCAGAGGGCGACGGAGGCCACAAGAGCCACGGAACAGGCGAGAGGGCGGTTCTTCACGTAGGTCAACCTTCTGGCGTGAGGGCACGGTGCAGGAAGAGGGCCCGACGTGGGGGGAGCGAACGGGTTCGCACGGGTGTGTGGGATTTTGGTATGGACCAAACGGTCGGTCAAGTCCCGGAAGCGAACAGAAGGCAGACGGAAGGGGTGGCGGAGGGCCATCCGGCGCCGGAAGTCTCGCGGCCTGCCGCATGGTGGGGCACGGTGATGTGACACCGCGACACCCGTGACGCGTCAGAGGAGAGCGCCCCATGTCCCATCACATCTACCGGGTCACCGAGATCGTCGGCACCTCGCACGAGGGCATCGACGACGCCATCCGCAATGGCATCGCCCGTGCGTCCCAGACGCTGCGGGGTCTGGACTGGTTCGAGATGACGGAGGTACGGGGCCGTATCGTCGACGGCGACATCGAGCACTACCAGGTCGGACTGAAGGTCGGCTTCCGCCTCGACGACGCCGGCTGAGCGGCGGCTGAGCGGCCCGCTGAGCGGCGGCGGGCCACCGTCAGGTGCGGCCCTCGCGCTCCTGCGCGTCCTTCAGAGCCTGTGACGTACTCGCCCAGCGGGCCCGTACGACCCTGAAGCCGGCCCGTTCGGCCGCGTCGCAGACCAGTTCGTCGTCGTCCACCAGCATCCGCACCTCCCGGCGGCCGGCCAGCCTGCGCAGGATCTCCAGTTTCGTCGTGCGCGCGGGCCGCCGGTCGTCGTTCCCACGCATCCAGATCCGCCCCTCGGGCAGTCCGTGCTCGCGCAGCCACGCCACCGTGTCCGCGCGACAGCGCTCCGGACGGCCGGTGAGATACATGACCTCGCACTCCTCGGTGGCTGCCGCCACCATGCGTACGCCGTCGGACAGTGGTGTGTCCTGTCCGGCCGCGCCGAAGAACCCGCTCCAGTCGCGAGGCCTGCGCTCCAGGAAGTGCTGACGGTGTCCGGTCTCCGCCAGCGTGCCGTCCAGGTCGAATATGGCCAGCGGCCTGCTGTTGCCCGTCATCCCGCTCCCCGTTGTCCGTGTCACGTCCGCCAGCCTAAGGGCTGTCCCGTAGGGCGTGTCGTGAGCGACAACGCGTTCGACATCGCGCGCCCGGCCCCGCTAGCCTGCCGCCATGTCCAGTCCCGAGGCGTCAAGACTCTAGCCACCGGTCGTCCGGTGGCCTGCTCGCGTTGTCGTGCCGACAAGCTCGGCGGCCCAAGGGGCCGTTGGCGCTCTCGGCCGCTGCCCGCTGCCATCGGATCACCGTAGTACGGACTGTGTTCGGCCCCGACCGGGCGTCACCTCCCTGACGCCGGGGGCCCTTCGCGCGGTGGTCACCGCGTCCCGCGACCCACCGCCGCCCTGTCGGCGTCTTCGCCGACCGCCTTGTCGATCCATTCGGTCACACGATCCACCGTGTGGTTGCGGAGTTCTGTTATGCCATTCGCTCTTCACCTCCTCGGACTGGCGGTCTTCGCCATGGGGACGTCCGAGTTCATGCTGTCCGGCCTCGGGCCGGACATCGCACACGATCTGGGGGTGTCCATCCCGGCGGCGGGGTCGCTCACCTCCGCGTTCGCCGTGGGGATGGTCATCGGCGCGCCGCTGATGGCGATGCTCAGTCTGCGCTGGTCGCGCCGGCACGCGCTGCTGATCTTCCTGCTCACGTTCCTGGCCGTCCATGTCGTCGGCGCCGTCACCACCAGTTACGGGGTCCTGCTGGTCACCCGGGTCATCGGGGCCCTGGCCAACGCCGGGTTCCTCGCGGTGGCGCTGGTGACCGCCACCGGCATGGTCGAGCCGAACGCCAAGGGCCGCGCCACCTCCGCGCTGCTCGGCGGTGTCACCATCGCCTGCGTCGCGGGCGTGCCCGGCGGCGCGCTGCTCGGTCAACTGTGGGGCTGGCGCGCGGCGTTCTGGGCGGTGGCGATCGTGTCCTTGCCCGCCGTCGTCGCGATCCTGCGGGCGGTGCCGAGCGGCGGCGGCGCTCGGACGAGCGCACGCCGGGAGCTGCGCGCCCTGCGCGAGCCCCGGTTGCTGGTGATCCTCCTGCTGGGCGCCCTGGTGAACGGCGCGACGTTCTGTACGTTCACCTATCTCGCACCGCTCCTGACCGAGGTGGCCGGACTCGAATCCGCCTGGGTGCCCGCCCTGTTGGCGCTCTTCGGGCTGGGTTCGTTCGCCGGGGTCACCATCAGCGGCCGGCTCGCCGACGTACGGCCCGTCCCGCTGCTGGTCGCCGGCGGCGTGGCACTGCTCGCCGGCTGGGCGCTCTTCGCGCTGACGGCCGGCAACCCGGTGGTGGCGGGCGCGTTCGTCTTCGTCCAGGGGACGCTTTCGTTCGCCGTCGGCGCCACACTGATCTCACGGGTGCTGTACGCGGCGACCGCGGCGCCGACCCTGGCCGGCGGGCTCGCCACGGCCGCGTTCAACGTGGGCGGCGCGATCGGGCCGTGGGCCGGGGGTGTCGCGATCGGCGCCGGACTCGGCTTCCGCGCGCCGCTGTGGGTCAGCGCGCTGCTGGTGGCCCTCGCCCTCGCCACCGCCGGCGTCGCCCACGGAGTGCGGCGCCGGACGGCGAACGAGCGCGAGGAGGTACCCACGCCGACCTTGTGACGAAGCGTCAGGAGCGTGCGACCTTACGGGTGGCCCGCAGCCACTCCTTGTTCATCGCCGCGATGGACGGCAGCGGGATGCCCTTCGGGCAGGCGGTGGCACACTCACCCGCGAGGGTGCAGCCGCCGAAGCCCTCCTCGTCCATGGTCGCGACCATGTCGAGGACCCGGGTCTCACGCTCCGGCGCGCCCTGTGGCAGGACATTGAGATGATTGATCTTGGCCGAGGTGAAGAGCATCGCCGAGCCGTTGGGGCAGGCCGCCACGCAGGCGCCGCAGCCGATGCACTCCGCGTGTTCGAAGGCGAGGTCGGCGTCGGGTTTGGGGACCGGTGTGGCGTGTGCCTCGGGCGCCGCGCCGGTGGGGGCGGTGATGTAGCCGCCGGCCCCGATGATCCGGTCGAAGGCGGACCGGTCCACCACCAGGTCCTTGACCACCGGGAAGGCCCCGGCCCGCCAGGGCTCGACATCGATGGTGTCGCCGTCGTTGAAATGCCGCATATGAAGCTGGCACGTGGTGGTGCGCTCGGGACCGTGGGCGTCGCCGTTGATGACCACCCCGCACGCGCCGCAGATGCCCTCGCGGCAGTCGTGGTCGAAGGCGACCGGCTCGTCGCCCTTGAGGATCAGCTCCTCGTTGAGGGTGTCCAGCATCTCCAGGAACGACATGTCCTCGGAGATGCCGTCGATGCCATAGGTGACCATGGCGCCGGGGGCGTCGGCGTCCGGCTGTCGCCAGACGCGCAGGGTGAGCCTCATGCGTAGCTCCGCTGGGTGGGGTGGACGTACTCGAAGACGAGGTCTTCCTTGTGCAGGACGGGCGCGGTGCCGGTGCCGGTGCTGTGCTCGCCCGGGCGAGCCCCGGACCCCTGGTATTCCCAGGCGGCCACGTACGAGAACTCCTCGTCGCGGCGGGCTGCCTCACCGCCCTCGGTCTGTGACTCCTCGCGGAAGTGGCCGCCGCAGGACTCGGCGCGGTGCAGGGCGTCGAGGCACATCAGCTCGGCCAGTTCCAGATAGTCGACGATGCGATTGGCCTTCTCCAGCGACTGGTTGAGCTGCTCGCCGGTGCCCGGCACCTTGATCCGGCGCCAGAACTCCTCGCGAATCTGGGGGATCCGGTCGAGCACCTTGCGCAGCCCCTCTTCGGTGCGGGCCATACCGCAGTGTTCCCAGAGGAGTTCGCCGATCTCCTTGTGGAAGGAGTCGGGCGTACGGTCGCCGTCGACGGCGAGCAGCAGCCGCAGCCGGTCCTCGGTGTCGGCGAGCGCCTCGGCCACCTCGGGGTGCGAGTCGTCGAGTTCGTCGTGGTGCGGGTTGCGGGCGAGATAGTCGTTGATGGTGGACGGGAGGACGAAGTAGCCGTCGGCCAGGCCCTGCATGAGCGCGGAAGCGCCGAGCCGGTTGGCGCCATGGTCGGAGAAGTTGGCCTCGCCGATCGCGAACAGCCCCGGCACGGTGGTCTGGAGGTCGTAGTCGACCCAGAGCCCGCCCATCGTGTAGTGGATCGCCGGATAGATCCGCATGGGTACCTCGTACGGGTTCTCGGCGGTGATCCGCTCGTACATCTCGAAGAGGTTGCCGTACTTCTCCTCGACCGCCTTGCGGCCGAGCCGGGCGATGGCGTCGGCGAAGTCCAGATAGACGCCCTGTCCGCCGGGGCCGACCCCGCGCCCTTGGTCACAGACGTTCTTCGCGGCCCGTGAGGCGATGTCGCGCGGGACGAGATTGCCGAAGGACGGGTAGATCCGCTCCAGGTAGTAGTCGCGCTCGTCCTCGGGGATCTCGGCCGGGGGCCGCTGGTCACCACGCGCCTTCGGCACCCAGATGCGGCCGTCGTTGCGCAGCGACTCACTCATCAGCGTCAGCTTGGACTGGTGGTCGCCCGAGCGCGGAATGCAGGTGGGGTGGATCTGGGTGAAGCACGGGTTGGCGAAGTAGGCGCCGCGCCGGTGCGCCCGCCAGACAGCGGTGGCGTTGCTGTTCTTGGCGTTGGTGGAGAGATAGAAGACATTGCCGTAGCCACCGGAGGCGAGGACGACGGCGTCCGCGAAGTAGGAGGAGATCGCGCCGGTGATCAGATCGCGGGCGACGATGCCCCTGGCCCGTCCGTCGATCACGAGCAGATCGAGCATCTCGGTGCGCGGGTGCATCTCGACGGCGCCCGCCGCGATCTGCCGGGACAGTGCCTGGTAGGCGCCGAGCAGCAGTTGCTGGCCCGTCTGGCCGCGGGCGTAGAACGTACGGGAGACCTGGACGCCGCCGAAGGAGCGGGTGTCGAGGAGCCCGCCGTACTCCCGGGCGAAGGGCACGCCCTGGGCGACACACTGGTCGATGATCTCGACGGAGACCTCGGCGAGCCGGTGGACATTGGACTCGCGGGCCCGGAAGTCGCCGCCCTTGACGGTGTCGTAGAAGAGCCGCTGGATGGAGTCGCCGTCGTTGCGGTAGTTCTTGGCGGCGTTGATGCCGCCCTGCGCGGCGATGGAGTGGGCGCGGCGGGGTGAGTCCTGGTAGCAGAACTGGACGACGTGGTAGCCCTGTTCGGCGAGGGTGGCTCCGGCGGCGCCGCCCGCGAGGCCCGTGCCGACGACGATCACGGTGTGCTTGCGCCGGTTGGCGGGGTTGACGAGCTTCGCCTCGAAGCGGCGCCGGTTCCAGCGCTCGGCGACGGGTCCGTCCGGCGCCTTGGTGTCCGCGATCGGCTCACCGACGGTGTAATCGGCGTAGTTGGTGGGTTCGTTCATGTCAGCTCACCACTCCGGTCATCACGGCGACGGGCACGGCGACGAATCCCGCGGTCAGCGCCAGCGCCAGCAGATTGGCCGTGCCCTTGAGGGCACGTTCGCGGGTGGCGTTGCCCGCGCCGAGGGTCTGTGCGGCGCTCCAGAAGCCGTGCCGGACATGGAGTCCGAGGGCGAGCACCGCGGCGATGTAGAAGACGTTCCCGTACCAGGTGGAGAAGGTGCCCACGACGTTCTGATAGGGGTGGCCGGCCTGGAAGCCGCCGGGGTGAAGCGTGCCGGTGGTCAGATCGAGGATGTGCCAGACGATGAACAGGGCGAGGATGATCCCGCCCCAGCGCATGGTGCGGGTGGCGTAGCCGGCGCGGGCCCGCTTGTGTACGTACTTGCTCGGGCGGGCGGCGAGGTCACGGCGGCTGAGCTGGTAGGCGCAGACCGCGTGCAGGACGACGGCCACGACGAGGACGACGCGGAGGATCCAGAGCGCCCACTCGTAGTGCAGAATCGGTTCGCCTATGGTCCGCAGCCAGTGCGCGTAGCCGTTGAACTCCGGCGGTCCGAAGAAGATCTTGAGATTGCCGAGCATGTGCGCGACCAGATAGCCGAGCATGATCAGGCCGCTCACGGCCATGACCGTCTTTTTTCCGATCGTCGATCCCCAGAGGGTGCGGGTCATGGACGGCCGTTGGTCCGTCCCCCGCGTTGCCAGCGCCATGGACAGCACGCTAGGCCCCGGGGCGCCCAGAGGTCCAAGACATGGTCCGGCTGAACTCCATAGCCTCTGCCTATCGTGCGACCCTGGCCCTTATGCAGTTCCAGCAGCTTCTCTACTTCGTGGCCGTCGCCGAGACCCGGCACTTCACCCGTGCCGCGGAACGCGTCCATGTCTCACAGCCGTCCCTCTCCCAGCAGATCAGGGCGCTGGAGAAGGAGCTGGGGGCCGAGCTGTTCAGCCGCGCCCGCGGCAATGTCGCCCTCACCGACGCGGGCGAGGCGCTGCTGCCGCTCGCCCGGCGCATCCTCGCCGACGCCGAGACCGCGCGGGTGGAGGTACAGGAACTGGTCCAGCTGCGGCGCGGCCGGGTCAGGCTGGGGGCACCGCCGAGCCTGTGCACCGGGCTGCTCCCCGACGTCCTGCGGGCCTTCCACGATCTGCACCCGGGTATCGAGCTGCTGATCGAGGAGAGCGGCTCGCACGATCTCGTACGGGAGCTGGCGCGCGGCGCGCTGGACCTCGCCCTGGTGGTGATGCCCCTGCCGGCCGCGTCGCCCGCGCTGACCACGGTCGAGCTGCTGCACGAGGATCTGGTCGTGGTGTCGTCGGCCACCGCCCCGGCCCCGCGGCGGCCGGTCAGGATCGCCGATCTGGAGGGCGAACCGCTGGTGATGTTCCGGCACGGCTACGACCTGCGCGAGCTGACCGTGGCCGCCTGCCGGGCCGAGGGGTTCGAGCCGTCGTTCACCGTGGAGGGCGGTGAGATGGACGCTGTCCTCGGTTTCGTACGGGCCGGTCTGGGCGTGGCGGTCGTACCGAGCATGGTGGCGGCGCGGACGCGCGATCTGAGGGTCACCGCCCTGGCCAGGCCCGGGCTGCGCCGTACGATCGCCCTCGCCCACCGCAGCGATGTCGCCCCGCCGCGCGCCGCCAGGGAACTGCAGAGGGTGCTGCTCTCCACCAGGACCGCGGCCCCGAACGGAACCAGGACCGCGGGCGGGAGGACCGGCGGGAGCGCGTCGGACAGGACCTAGACGGACAGACGCCTCTGGACGGCGTCCACCTCAGACGGCGTCCGCGAGCGCGAGCGTGTGCAGCTGCTCGGGCGGCCCCGGTCTGGCGTAGTACCAGCCCTGGGCGGTGTCGCAGCCCAGCCGGCGCAAATGCTCCGCCTGCGCCCCGGTCTCCACGCCCTCCACCGTCACGGCCAGCTCCAGGCTGTGCGCGAGCGCGACGATCCCCTCGACGATCTTCAGATCGACCGGGTCCGCCGGATGCTGCTGCATGCCCTGGGTGAAGGAACGGTCCAGTTTCAGGACGCTCACCGGCAGCCTGCGCAGATTGGCCAGGTTCGAGTAGCCGGTGCCGAAGTCGTCGAGCGCGATGTCCACGCCCATCTCGGCGAGCTGGCGCAGCGGCTTGAGCAGATCCTCGTCCGCGCCGATCAGCGCGGACTCGGTGACCTCCAGGCACAGTGCGCCCGGCGGGAGGCCGATCCGCTCAAGCACCTCCACCGTGTCGGCGACGAGCCCGGGGTGGTGCAGCTGGGTCGGCGAGAGATTCACATTGATCCGCAGCGGTCCGCCGAGCGCGCCCTCGGGCAGCTGGCGCTGCCAGAACATGGCCTGCCGTACGGACTGTTCGAGCACCCAGCGGCCGAGCGGGACGATCAGCCCGGTGTGCTCGGCGAGCGGGATGAACCGGTCGGGTCCCAGCACGCCGTGCTGCGGGTGGGACCAGCGCACCAGCGCCTCCGCGCCGTGCACCGTCCCGTCGTCCAGATGCACCAGCGGCTGGTACTCGATGAAGAACTCACCGCGCTCCAGGGCCGCGGGCAGCGCCGTCGTCAGTCCATGCCGGGTGATGGCGCGGGCGTCGGCCTCCGGGTCGGCCACCTCGTAACGGTTGCCGCCCGCGGCCTTGGCCCGGTACATGGTGATGTCCGCGCTGCGCAGCACCTCCGCGGGGCTCCGCCCGGCGGAGGGCCCCTCGACGATGCCGATACTGCCCCGGACCGTGAACTCCCGTCCGTCGAGCCGGATCGGAGTGGCCAGTACATGGAGGATCCGGGAGGCGAGATCGGCCACGCCCTGCTGGGTGTCGGGCCCGGTGGTCAGCGCCACGAACTCGTCGCCGCCCAGCCTGGCCACCATCTCGCCCGGCGCGGTGACACAGCTCTGGAGCCGGTCCGCGACCTCGACCAGCAGCCGGTCGCCCGACGAGTGGCCCAGGCTGTCGTTGATCGCCTTGAAGCCGTCGAGATCGAGATAGCAGAGGCCGAAGCGCGCGCCGCCGCCCGCCAGGAGCGTCTTCTCCAGACGCTCGAAGAACAGCGTCCGGTTGGGCAGTCCGGTCAGCGCGTCGTGCGTGGCCTCGTACCGCAGCCGCAGATTGAGCAGCCGCCGCTCGGTGGTGTCCTCCATCAGCGCCAGCTGGTACTGCGGAGCCCCCTCGGCGTCCCGGAGCAGCGAGAGGGTCAGATTGGTCCAGAGCACCGTGCCGTCATTGCGGTAGAACGGCTTCTCGACCCGGAAGTGCTCGCGCTCGCCGCGCACCAACTCGTCGTAGAGGCGCCAGACATGGGGCGCGTCCTCGGGGTGGACCCACTCGCTCACATTGCGGCTGCGGACATGGTGTTCGAGTCCGCCGAACATCTGGGTGAGGGTGTCATTGACCTCCAGCACATTGCCTTCGAGATCGGCGATGCCGATGCCGATGGCCGCGCCCTCGAACACCGCGTGGAAGCGTGCCTGTGTGGCGTGCAGCGCGTCCTGGGCGTCATTGCGCGCGGCGAGCGCCGAGCGCGCGATGGCCTCCTGCTCGCTCAGGGTGCGCTCGCGCAGCGCCTGGGCGAAGCCGACGGCGAGGGAGTGCTGGAGACGGGCGCAGCGGGCGCGGTTGTCCTCCGCGGTCAGCTCCTGCGTACCGCAGTACAGCACCAGATAGGAGTCGATGACGCCGAGCGTACGGCCGAGGGCCTCGGGGTCGGTGCAGTGCGCCGCCACCAGGGCGGCCCCGACGCTTGTGGCGGGCGCGGTGTCGAAGGGGTGCGCGTGCAGCGCCTCCCGCAACTCCCGGGCCAGCGGCAGCAGATGCGTCTCGAATTCGGGGCGCGTCACAGACGTGGCCGTCGCCGGGAAGACCGCGCGGCTCCAGATCGTCGCGAAGCGTCTGAGTCTGTCTTCCAAGCCGTCCGGTTCACTCTCGGCTGCTGTCGACTGCGGAGGCATCGTCACGCTTTGCGTCCCACTCCGCCGAACCCCGAGAAGGCGTACGGGTCCTCCTGGTCGGCGGGGCCCTCGGGCCGCCAGTGCGGCATCGACACCAGACCGGGCTCGACCATCTCGAAGCCGTCGAAGAACCGGGCCGTCTGCTCGCGTGTCCGCATGACCAGGGGGTTACGGATGTCCTTGTAGACGGCGACCGCGGCGCCCGTCCGCTCCTGCGGGAGCGGCACACCGTCGTAGGAGGCATGGGTGAGGACGAGCAGACTGCCGGGCGCGAGCGCGTCGCGCAGTTCGGCCACCGCGCCGTACGGGTCGTCCGTGTCCTCCAGGAAGTGCAGGACGAAGACGAGCAGCAGCGCCACGGGCCGCTCCAGATCCAACAGCCCGCGCAGCTCGGGGCTCTTGAGGATCTGGCCGGGCTCGCGGAGATCGGCGCTCACGATGGCAGCGTTGTCGTCGCCGTCGAGAACGGCCTGGCTGTGGGCGACGGCGACCGGATCGTGATCGACATAGAGCACCCGGGCGTCGGGGTTGCCGGCCTGGGCGACCTCATGGACATTTCCGTAGGTCGGAATGCCGGATCCGATGTCGAGGAACTGTGTGATGCCCTCGTCCACCGCGAATTTCACCGCGCGACGCATGAACGCGCGGTTCGTCTTCATGATCGTCGGAAGCCCCGGCATGAACCCCATTGCCTTGCGGGCCGCTTCCCTGTCCACCTCGAAATTGTGCGAACCGCCCAGATAGTAGTCGTAAATGCGGGAAACGCTCGGCATCGATATGTCGATGCCCTGCGGTGCCCAGGCGGGACGCTCCATCGATGTCTCCAACAAGTCGCCACGGGATGCGGCCAAGGTACACGGCCGGTTGTTCGAGCCGAGGCTACTGATCGCCCGCCAAGAGAGCGAGCCCAAACGGAAATTAGCGATCCGTTCTTGGTCACACGCCGCTGGCACGTGCGACCGGTCCGCCGCCGCACCGAACGGTGCGGCGGCGGACCGATGGGCCTCTGATGTCGGAGTGGGGACTACTTGGGCGCGCCGACCAGCTTGGAATCCGGGGAAACCGCGAACCAGCTGCCACCAACGCCCTGACCATTGGTATCTCCGGGCTTTGTGTCGCCCGCGAAGGTGTAGATCGGCCAGCAGTCGATGCTCTGCTGCTTGATTCCGTCGGGCCTGTCGAAGGTCACGAAGCCCTTCTTGATGATCCCCTCGGTGTCATTCTTCTCGACGGGAGCGACGACCGGCCACTTCTCCAGACAGGCCCCGACGCAGGCCGACTTCATCGGCCAGGCGGAGTCCTTCGTGAACCGATAGACCGTCATTCCCTTCGAATCCACCACAATGTCACCGAGTTTGGGGTCCTTGCGTACCGAAAGCCCGGGAAGATCGGCGGGGGTCGCGTCGGAGCCGGCACCGGCCACCGCGGCCTTCTTGCCGTCGGGCGCCGAGGCGAACCACGTGCCGCCCACGCCCTGGCCGTTGGCGTCGCCGGGACTGGTGTCCTTGGCGTACCGGTACATCGGCCAGCCGGCGACGGTGAGCTGCTTGGTGCCGTCGGCGCGGGTGATCTCGCCGAGCAGTGTGGGGTCGGTGCCCGCCGCGGCCTTGGCATCACCTGCGGCCACCACCGGCCAGGCCTTCACGCAGTCGCCCTCGCAGTTCGACTTGGGCGGGCTCGCCGTGTCCTTGTCGAAGCGGTAGAGCGTGAACCCCTCGCTGTCGGTGAGCACCTCGCCGAGCTTCTTGCTGTCCCACACGGCGAGTTGACCGGCCGGCTTGGCCGCCGCGGCGCCCGTCGCGCCCGTATCCGACCCATAGCCGCCCTCCGAGCCGTATCCGCTGCCGGAGCCGTATCCGGCGTCGGCCGGCTTGGCGGCGCCGACGGACTGGCCGTTGGTGTTCGTCCCTTGGTCCTGACCGCACGCCGTCGTCAGGGCCAGTACGGCCACCGCGGTCACCGCGAGCGAGGCGTTCCGCCAGGTTTTCATGTCAACTCCCGTTATCTGTAGGCCAGTTGAGGCGCCTGGTTGCGCTGCTCATGGTCCTAAGTACGCGCCGGGGACGGCCTCGCGTTCAACGCGGAGAGAAAAAACTTCCGTAGCGCAAGTCATCGACGCCACATCCCCCTATTCGGGGGAATTCGAGCAACTTCCCGCGTGCCGGGGCCGGATGGGGAACAAACTCCTGGCCGTGTATGGATCACTCGTCGGACGGCTGCTCGCGGCCGCCGCACTCATATCCCTGTCGGCACTCCCGCTGCCCGCTCTGGCCGGCGGCTGTGCCCACGCGTCCCTCGGATCGGGTGGTCCCGGCGGCCCGGGAGGAGCCGTCGCCGTAGCGGGCAGCGGCCACTGCCGGCCGACCCCCACACCGACCCCTCCCCCGCCGCCCGAGCCACCACCGAAGCCATCGAAACCCCCCAAGCCCTGCAAGCCACCCAAGCCACCCAAGCCGACCAAGCCACCCAAGCCATCGAAACCACCCAAGCCATCGAAACCACCAAAACCCCCGAAACCGCCGCGGCCACCCAAGCCCACCCCTCCCCCGCCACCGACACCTCCGGCACCGCCGCCCCCTTCTCCCCGGCCGTCACCGCCCGCGCCGCCGCCGGCCCCCAGCGTCGCACCGGCACCACCCCCGCCGGTCGCCCGGACGCCCCTCAGGCAGCCCCGGCCCACACCGCCGCCCGCGCCGCCGCCCGCGCCCAAGCCACCGGCCCCGAGTCCCACGCGGCCTTCACCCGCCCCGTCAGCGGCTCCCACGCCGTCCTCGGTGGCACTGCCCGTCTATCGGAAGGCGACCCGTGATCGGCCGAGGAGCGGCCCTTCTCCCGTGCTGCTGATGCTCCTGATCACGGCCCCGGCCGTGCTCGCCGTAGCCGTCCTGCGTCCCCGCTCCCGCTGACACACGGAGATCTCATGTCGGAATGGCTCGTTCTGAGCATCGCGATGGCCGCCGCCTGCGCGGTCGTCCTGACCATCGTCGTCATCAACAGCCGCCGCGTCCGCGAGGACGACGACACCTCGAAGACCCCCGACGTCATGGATTACATGACGATGATGATCGGCGTGATCTACGCGATCGTGCTGGGTCTCGCGATCGCCGGTGTCTGGGAGGGCCGCAGCGCGGCGCAGGAGACCGTGCGCCAGGAGGCCCAGGCGCTGCACGAGATCCAGCAGCGGGTCCAGGTCTACCCCGCGGAGGTACGCGACCGGATCCGCGCCGACGTCGACGCCTATGTCACCTATGTCGTCCGCACCGAATGGCCGCACATGTCCGAGCACGAGGCTCTCAGCGCGAAGGGCACCCAGCTCTTCGACCGGATCCGCACGGATGTCAGCCAGTACGCGCCCCGAACCGATCTGGAGGGACAGGCCTACCAGCCGTTGGTCGACCAAGTGGCCGCCGCCGACGACGCCCGGGGCTCGCGGGGACAGAACGCGGGCGCCACCATGCCGGGGGTCGTCTGGTTCGGTCTCATCATCGGCGCCGTGGTCACGGTGGGGCTGATCTTCGTCCTGCAGATCCGCCGTACCTTCCGGGAACTGCTGCTGGCGGGGCTGTTCAGTGTGCTGATCTCCTTCCTGCTCTTCCTCATCTGGGACTTCGACGCTCCTTACGGCCGCGGGATCAGCGCGACCGCGGCCCCCTTCCTCGATCTGTTTCCGCGGATCGGATCCTGAGCGAGGACCGGATTCCGAGTGGGGTCGGACGTCCGCCGCCCGGGGGACACCCGTGCCCCATTCGCCCGTCAGCGATCGCGGCTGTGATAAGGCGCTCCTAGCGTTTCCGGCATCGAGGTGCATTCCCTGCCTTATGTGGAAACGGTTCCGCAGCTGCTCCTCGGGGACCCGGAGGATTCATCATGCGCGCGATACGTGCCGCGTCCGCCGCTCTGATGGCGGTGTCCGCATTCGTACTGACCGCTCCCACCTCGACGGCCGCCGTCAACGGCGGAGACGCGCCGTTCCGGTACACCGTCACGCCCTCCACGGTCGCGGCGGGGGGCAGGGTGACTCTCTCCGTCACCAACTGCGGTACGACCGCCACCGCCTCCTCCGGGGTCTTCGACACGGTCAATATCCCCTCGGGCAAGTCGGCCACCGCCACGGTCGACTGGGACGCCAAGGCCGGCGCCACGTATCAGGTGACCTTCACCTGTAACGGCCAGTCGGGGACGACCAGTCTCCGGATCTCGGGCGCCACGCGGAACCCGACACCGGCCGCGACCGTCACCCGTACGACGGACGCCACGGTCGTACCCGCGGGCGTGCGAGGAGGTCTCGGCGGCAGCATGGGCGATATCAACGCCACCGAGATCGTCGCCGGTGCGGCGCTGGTGGTCGCGGCGGCCACCGGCACGATCTATGTCGTACGCCGGCGCGCGGCAAGCCGTCAGCACTGATCACCGGCGGCCGGTCACCGACCGCCCGTACACCGGACGCCCCGGGCGTCCTCTCCATAGGAACTCACAGGAAAAGGCCCCCGCCCCGAGTCCTCGGTCAGGACTCGGGGCGACGGGCGTTCGGGGCCTCGCGGACCCCCGGTGGAGGCTGCCGGGAGAAGGGCACCCGGTCAGATCCCCACACCGGCCGGCCGGCGGCGGCGTGCGAGGAAGAGCGAGCCGCCGACGGCCGCCGTGGCGACGAGCCCGCCGCCGACCGCCATCTCCGTGGAACTGGGACCGATGGAGCCGCCGAGCCCGCCCAGCGCGCCCCGCCCCTCCAGCACCCGGAACTGGTGTGTGGCGACCCGGTCGTTGTCCGAGCATCTGACGGCCAGGTTGTAGTTGCCCGGCGTCGCGTCGTCATGAATCCGGGCCCTGGCCGTGGAGTGCCCCGACGCGTTCACGGACAGATCGACCCGCCGGAAGGCGTTCGAGGTGACGGTGCCTCCGTGGCCGCAGCCCCGGGCGCTGATCTCGATCGTGCTGCCCTGGTGGACCTCGAACGGATTGATGGTGACATTGGTCGGACCGTTGGTCGCGACGGCCAGCGGCGCGGAGAGCACCACGGCCGCGCAGGCGGTGGCGGTCACCGCCAGAGCGCGTGAAGCACGCATCGTTGAACCTCCAGCGGAAGGCGCCCCAAAGCGGTGCTCCGGGAAATTCGACGAGTACGCCCTCCATGACGAACCCTCACCGGGCTTTGGGGACAGCGCATTTCGGCGCTGGTCCACCTCGGTGAGCCGACACGCCGCCAGGAGGACATCCGTCTGATGGATCCGCAGGTCACAGACCGTCAGAGATTTTAGGCGCCGGTTACTCGGATGGGTCAGCCCCACTGGACCCGCCACCCGTTCGCCTTTCAGTGATCGCCGCCACGGGGCGACGCACTTACCGTGCGTGCAGACGTCCACGAAGGGAGAACTATGGGCCCGAATCACAGCGCCCGCGAGTCGAGGAAGCGCTCGCCCTGGGGCGTTCTGGCTCTCGTCATGCTCACCGGCATCGCGATGATGCGCAACGGGGTGGACGTACCGCTGGGACCGCCGCAGCCCGCGGCGGCCGCCGCGCTCGACAGCGTGCCCGATCCGGCGGCGGACGCCGCCACCGCCCCCGACTCCGCGCCGATCGTGAGGCCGCTGCCGTACGCGCCGATGTCCCGGGTACGCATCCCGATGCTCAAGGTCGACGCGCCGGTCGTGGATGTGGGGCTGGACCCGGACGGCTGGATCGCCGCCCCGCCGCCGCGTGACCCGAATCTGGCGGGCTGGTACCAGAACGGCATCGCACCCGGCCAGCGGGGCACCGCGGTGGTCGTCGGCCATGTCGACAACAGGTCCGGGCCCGCCGTCTTCTTCGGTCTCGGCTCGCTGGAGAAGGGCGCGCACATCGAGGTGGAGCGCTTCGACGGCAGGACGGCGGTGTTCGAGATCTACGGGGTGGAGGTCTATTCGAAGAACGACTTCCCGGCGGCCCGGGTGTACGGCGACTCCGGCCATCCCGAGCTACGGGTGATCACCTGCGGTGGCGGCTACTCGAAGAGGAACGGGTACGACGGCAATGTCGTCGTCTTCGCCCGGCTGGTCAGGACCTACTGACCAGCCGGGGGGGCGGCCGGGGGCCGGTCTCATCGGTGGGGCACGGCGATGCGGTACCCGTCGTCCAGCAATCGGGGCAGATAGCGGCGCAGCGCCGCCACACTCTGCGAGCGGTCGCCGCCCGCGTCGTGGTTGAGGACGACGACCCCCGGCCCGGCACCGTCCAGCACTCTGCGGACGATGCTGTCGGTGCCGGGCATCTCCCAGTCGAGTGAGTCGACGGTCCAGGCGAGCGGTTCCATGCCCATCTCGGACCCGATCTCGAAGGCGTACCGGTTCCAGGCGCCGTAGGGCGCGCGGTACCAGAGGGGCGGGGTGCCGAGGATGTCCTCGACCACGTCGCTCGTACGTCCCATCTCCGCGCGGATCTGCGACGGTCTGAGCGTGGTCATCAGAGGATGCGACCAAGTGTGGTTGCAGATGATGTGGCCGTCGTCGTCGGCCTCCCGCAGCAGATCACGGTTGGTGTCGGCCATCTCGCCGCAGACGAAGAACATCGCGCGTACGTCGTATTGGCGCAGTGTGCGCAGGATGCCGGGGGTGTAGTCGGGGTGGGGCCCGTCGTCAAAGGTGAGGACCATCGTGCGGCCCAGTTCGGGCATCTCCAGGATCGGTACCTTGCGGACCGGCGGCGTCGGTCTGCGGTAGCCGGACTGTGCGCCCTCCGTCATCGGCTGGAGCCGGTAAGTGGAGGGTTTGAGAGGGGCACCCGCGCCGCCGACCGGCTGTCCTCCCCCGGACGGGAGCGGCGGCACGGGGCTGCCGGGTGTCTGGGCCTGCCCGGCGGTGAGCAGCCGGGTGGTGAGCGCGGCGCCGAGGCAGGCGGCGATCCGCAGGACCGCACGGCGCCCCGGAATCATCTGATCCTTTTTCATGACCAATGGCTCGCACGGCGGATGCTCCGTGCCGCTCACCAACACCGGTTATTCGGGGGAAAGTACCCGATGGGGTGAGCCATGAAGAGAACGCGGCGCCGGTACTCCGGTGCGGGGAGCAGTCTCTCACGAATGGCCGGGGGCACCGCAGCCGCGGGGGGGGGTCGGACCGTGTGCTCAGCGCGCCGGGGAGACCGCCGCCGGCCCGTTCGCCGGGAGCGGATACCCTGCGTGCCGTGACTCAGCAGCCCACTCAATTCGAACGTGGTACCGACGGCCCGAAGGTGATCGTCGTCGGCGTGGACGGTTCGCAGTCCTCGTTCCGCGCCGCCGCGTACGCCGGCGGACTCGCCAGGCGGCAGAACGCCCTGCTCGCCATCGTCTACGTGCAGCCCGTCATGCCGGCCGGCGCCGCCCTCGGCGCCCCGGTCGCGGAGACGACCGGGGAGATCGCCGAGGGTCTGGTGGAGGAGATCCGGGTGGCCATAGAGCGGGTCCGGGACGTCTGGGACGTCCGCTGGGAGTTCCACACCTTCCACGGGGATCCGTACAGCGGACTGGTCACCGCGGCCGACGAGCTGAAGGCGGACGCCGTGGTGGTGGGCGCCTCGGAGTCGGCGGGGCACCGGATCATCGGTTCGGTGGCGGTACGGCTGGTGAAGGCGGGCCGCTGGCCGGTGACGGTCGTCCCGTAGGCCCGAGGCCGGAGATCAGGCCGGGTACGGCGCCCCCGCCCGTCGCCCGACCCGCGTCCCCGCGGGCGCGCTCCCGGCGCCCTCCCCGCGTCCGGCTCAGCGGCCCGCGGTGAGGCCGTCCGCCCCCGCGCCACGGCTCAGGACCGCCTCGCTGATCTCCGACTGGATCTCGCGGTAGTCGTCGCGCTCGGCATCGCTCCGTACGGCCGCCGGGAGATTCACCACGCGTCCGGTGTCGAGGTCCCACATCTGCGGGATGAACTCGGCCTTCTTCACCGGCCAGCGCTGCCCCGGCGCGGCGGGCGGCGCGAAGGTGAACCGGCCGATCGAGCCATGGTTGCCGCGCCCGTCCAGCTCGCCGTCGTCGTTGGTCATCGTCCCGGCGATCTGGTCGCCCATCCCATAGATGATCCAGGTGCCGTTGACCTTCTCGTACGGCTGCGGGACATGCGCGTGGGTGCCGAGGATCAGATCGATGTCGGGACGGCCGTTCGTGCGCGACGCGGTGAGCTTCTTGCCCAGGCTCAGCTGCTCCTCGTCGGGCTCCGTCTGCCACTCGGTGCCCCAGTGCAGGCTGATCACGACGACATCCGCGCCCGCCTTGCGCGCGGCACGGGCATCCGCGATGATCTTCCGCTCGTCGATGAGCCGAACGGCCCAGGGCTGTCCTTCGGGAAGGTCGTAGTCGTTGGTGCCGAAGGTGTAGGCCAGTTGGGCCACCTTGGCGCCGCCCGCCGTCAGCAGGGCGGGGCGCGCGGCCTCGGCCGCCGAGCGTGCCGTACCGGCGTGCCGGACGCCCGCCTTGTCGAACGCGTCGAGGGTACGGCGTACCCCGTCGGCTCCGTCGTCCAGGCTGTGGTTCGAGGCCGTGGAGCACGAGTCGTAGCCGGTGGCCCGCAGACCCGCGGGGATCTCGGGCGGGGACACGAAGGCCGGATAGCCGCTGTACGAGCCGTCCTTCTCGCCGAACACGGTCTCCATGTGGCAGATCGCCACATCGGCGCCGGATACCACCGGCTTCACACTGTCGAGCATCGGCCCGAAGTCATAGCCCTCGCCGTCCGCGTCGGCGTTCGCCCGGTCGATGACGGAGTCGTGCGGCAGCACGTCGCCCGAGGCGACGAGCGTGAATCCACGCTGCCCCGCCGCGGCGCCGCCGGCGGCGGAGGGCGCCGCGGACCCCGCCTGCGGCGAGCCGTGCGGGACCTGGTCTGCGGGCCGTTCGGGAGCGGCGCAGGCCGCCGCCGTTCCGATGAGCAGCGCCGCAGCGGCCACCGCTCCCTGTCGCATGCGCTTCGTCATCGGGCAGGCTCCATTTCCGGGGGATACCGTCCCAAAGAATCCATATGTTCATATAATTAGATGTCAAGTGACGAAGCCGACAGTGCTCATGAAAGGGCCCGAACGCCACCGCCCGACCGTTCACCGCACCACTCGCCGCAGTGAGCGACCGCTCGTCGCAGACCTCGGTGCGCTGTCTGTCCCTCGGCGCCGGCATGCGTTCGGATACGCCAGGCGGCAACGGAGCCGCGTACGACGGCGACCCCGGCGGGAAGGGCGTTCACGATGACCAGAGCCATGGCCGAGGAGAGGACCGACGAGCGGGCACTGACGGAGCTTCAGCGCGACCACGGGCCGGCCCTGCTGAACTTTCTGCTCGGCCTGACCTATGGCGACCGGCAGCGCGCCGAAGATCTGCTCCAGGAGACACTGGTCCGCGCCTGGCAGCATCCCGAGGCATTCGACGGACCCTTCGACTCCATGCGGCCCTGGCTGTTCACCGTGGGCCGACGGCTGGCCATCGACGCCCGCAGATCCCGGCTGGCGCGGCCCACGGAGGTCAGCGACGGGATTCTCGCCGCCACGCCCGACCCCGAGGACCGCACCGAATCCACCGTCGCGGTGCTCGACGTACGCGAAGCGGTGCGGACGCTGAGCCGTGAGCACCGCGAGGTGCTGACCCAGATCTACTTCCGGGGCCTGAGCGTGAACGAGGCGGCGCGCGTGCTCGGGATTCCGCCCGGCACGGTCAAGTCCCGCTCGTACTACGCGCTGCGCGCACTGGCCCGTTCACTGCCCGGCTACAGCGCGTCCGGCCACCGCAGGTCGTCCTCGTCCAGGAGCGCCAGCAACGACGGCGCGTCGGCCACCTCCAGATAGGCCGCACCGCACGGGCCGCACACCACCAGATGGTCCGCGACGCGCCGGTCCTCCTCGGGCGCGAGCGCCGCGAGCACATAGGCGCCCAGGAGCGACCGCACATGCGGGCCGGAATCGTCCGCTCCATCGCCGGACGTGTCACCGTCGGCCACACCCGTCACAATCCTCTCCTGTCCGCCGACCGATCCTGCCTTTCTGGCCACGCGGGGCGGCCACCGCCGGTTCAATGCTCCGTGAAGCAGGCTTCGGGGGAGGAAAGGAAGGCGGAAAAGCGATGCGTCCGGAATGTACCGAAGGGGCGGGTGGTGGAGGCCTCCTGGTGCCCATGGCTTGGATGTACGCGGAGTACATCGCTGACGAGCTGTTGCGCACCGGTGATCTGATGCCGCCGACAACGCTCGAATACCGGGCGGGGCGGGGCGCGCTGGCCCTGACGATCTTCCTCTCCGACAGTTCGGTGGGCGGTCCGCGCGTGGTGGCCAGGATGGAGGAGTGGCGCTCGCTCACGGCGTACGGGACCTGCTGGCGGGAATGGGTCTGCGCGCGGCTCGACCGGCTGGAGGCGGCCGCGTTCGAGTCTGGCCAGGAGACCCGGGATCCGGATCTGGAGCTGGCGGGCGCGGCATGGCGGTGGCTGGAGGAGACGGAGCTGCTGGCCCCGGATCTCGATGCCGTGAGCCCGGCGTACGGCGATCCGTTCCCGGCCGACGAGGCGGAGGGGCCACAGGTCTGGACCCCGGCCTGGCAGCTCGGGCTGCCGCTGGGCCATCTGGCGATCCACCTGTTCTGACCGACTGTTCCGATCCGCTGTTCCGATCCGCTGTCGCGGCCGGTGGCGCACGCGGGCGGCGCTCAGGTGCCGTGCACACCCGCGCGGTACTTGGGGATCCGTACCGTGATCTTCGTACCCGCACCCACGCCCGTCTCGATGACCAGTCCGTACTCGTCCCCGTAGACCTGGCGCAGCCGTTCGTCCACATTGAGCAGTCCGATCCCGGTGGACGCGCCGCCCTCGCCACGCAGGATCCGACGCAGCCGGTCCGGCTCCATGCCCACACCGTCGTCCTCGATCACCACCTCGGCCTCGGCGCCCGCGTCGAGCGCGCTGATGGTGATCCGGCTGGTGGTGACCGCCCCTTCGAGGCCGTGCTTGACGGCGTTCTCGACCAGCGGCTGAAGGCAGAGGAACGGCATCGCCACCGGCAGGACCTCCGGAGCGACCTGGAGCGTGACGGAGAGCCGCTCGCCGAACCTGGCCCGTACGAGCGCCAGATACTGGTCGATGGAGTGCAGTTCATCGGCGAGGGTGGTGAAGTCGCCATGGCTGCGGAACGAGTAGCGGGTGAAGTCGGCGAATTCCAGCAGCAGTTCCCTGGCCCGTCCCGGGTCCGTACGGACGAACGAGGCGATGGCGGCGAGGGAGTTGAAGATGAAGTGCGGGGAGATCTGGGCCCGCAGCGCCTTGATCTCGGCCTCGATCAGCCGGGTGCGGGAGCGGTCCAGCTCGGCCAGTTCCAGCTGTACGGAGACCCAGCGGGCCACCTCGCCCGCCGCCCTGGCGAGCACCGCCGACTCGCGCGGGGCGTAGGCGACCAGGGTGCCGAGGACCCGGTGGTCGACGGTCAGCGGCACGGCCACGCCCCAGCGCAGCGGGCAGTCGAGATCGCCGCAGCCGCTCGCGAAGGCGGTGCCGCGTCCGCTCGTGAGCACCGCCTCGGCCTGGGCCATCACCTGCTTGCCGTGGTGCTCGCCCGACCCGTCCCAGGCGAGGACCCGCTCGCGGTCGGTGAGGCAGAGCGCGTCGGTGCCGAGCAGGGAGCGCAGTCGGCGGGCCGCTTTGCGGGCGCTCTCCTCGGTGAGACCGGCCCGTAGCGGGGGCGCGGCGAGCGAGGCCGTGTGCAGGGTCTCGAAGGTGGCGCGCTCCACGGGCGTGCCGACATCGCTGGTCCGCTCGGGACGCGCGGTGCGCCGGCCGAGCACGAAGCCGCCCGCGAGGAGCAGCGGACCGAGCACGATCAGGACGGCGAGTGCGGCTCCGCTCATCCGGCGCCTCCGGACGTGGTGCTGTCGCCGGTTCCGCCACCCGGCGTTCCGGCGCTTGAGCTCGCGCCGCCGTCACGGCTGCCGGGCATCAGGGCCTCCGGCAGATGGAAGCGTGTCATCACCGCGTTGGTGCCCGGGGGTATCCGGCCGCGCGTGGCCAGGGACACCAGGATCATCGCGAGGAAACCGACGGGCACCGACCAGACGGCGGGCCAGGCGAGCAGCGCGTGCGGCCAGCCCGACCGTACGGTCCCGCTCACCGTGATCACCGTGGCGGCGAACGCCAGACCGCCGCCGAGCAGGAGTCCCGCGATCGCACCGGGCGGGGTGAGCCGCCGCCACCAGATGCCGAGCACCAGCAGCGGACAGAACGACGAGGCGGAGACCGCGAAAGCCATCCCCACCGAGTCCGCCACCGGCATCCCGCTGACGAGCAGTGACCCGCCGAGCGGTACGGCCATGGCGAGCGGGGTGGCCAGCCGGAAGTGGCGTACGCCCCGCGAGGGAAGGACATCCTGGGTGAGGACCCCCGCGACGGCCATGGTCAGCCCGGACGCGGTGGAGAGAAACGCGGCGAAGGCGCCGCCCGCGACCAGCGCGCCGAGCAGATCCCCGCCGAGCCCGCCGATCGCCCGCTCCGGCAGCAGCAGCACGGCGGCGTCGGCGTCCGTACCGTACGGGAGTTCCGGGACATACAACCGTCCCAGCGCGCCATAGACGGGCGGCAGCAGATAGAACGCGCCGACCAGCGCCAGGACGATCACGGTGGTCCGGCGGGCGGCCCGGCCGTTGGGGCTGGTGTAGAAGCGGACGACGACATGGGGCAGCCCCATCGTGCCGAGAAAGGTCGCCACGATCAGACCATAGGTCGCGTACAGCGGATGGTCCGCGCGGCCGACGACGGCCTCCGTCAGATCGAGATCGGCGCCCGGCCGGCCGTCGCCCTGCCAGGCCAGCAGCAGGAAGAGCGCGGGCACGAGCAGCGCGGTGAGCTTGAGCCAGTACTGGAACGCCTGGACGAAGGTGATGCTGCGCATCCCGCCCGCCGCGACCGCCACCACCACGACCACGGCGACCAGCACCCCGCCGAACCAGTCGGGTGCGCCGGTGAGGATCTTCAACGTCAGCCCCGCGCCCTGGAGTTGAGGTACGAGATAGAGCCAGCCCGCGCCCACCACGAAAACACTCACCAGTCGGCGCACGGCGCGCGATTCGAGCCGGCCCTCGGCGAAGTCCGGCAGGGTATAGGCGCCGGAGCGGCGCAGCGGGGCGGCGACGAAGAGCAGCAGCACGAGATAGCCGGCGGTATAGCCGACCGGGTACCAGAGCATGTCGGGGCCGTGCAGCAGCACCAGTCCCGCGACGCCGAGGAAGGAGGCGGCGGAGAGGTATTCGCCGCTGATGGCCGCCGCGTTGAGCGCGGGCCGTACCGTGCGGGAGGCGACATAGAAGTCGGAGGTGGTACGGGATATCCGCAGCCCGAAGCCGCCGACGAGGACGGTCGCGAGCACGACGACGGTGACGGCGGTCACCGTATAACTCTGGCTCACGGAACGGGCCGGCCCTTCACGAGCCGGGCGAAATCGCGCTCGTTGCGCTCCGCGCGCCGTACGTACCACCAGGCGAGCAGGGTGAGCAGCGGATACGCGGCGAAGCCGAGCACCACCCAGACCGCCGTCGCGTCGCGCAGGGTGGCGAAGGCGAGCGGCAGTGTGCCCGCGACCAGCGCGAGGAGCGCGAACGCGGTGAGTCCGGCGCGTAGTTGACCGCGCATCAGGGAGCGGACATAGGCGTCGCCGAGCGCGGTCTGCTCCTCGATCTCGGCCTGGGCGCGGTAGCGCGGCAGGGGACGTACGCGACGGGGCTCACCGGTGACCACCTCGCGCCGGGGCGCCGGCTGCCGCGACCCGGGCTCCCCGGTCATGTCCGTCCCCCTGTCACTCTGGCTCCGCGCCCTCGCGCCCCGGCCGAGTCGGGGGCCCGGCGCAGTGCTCGGGCCCGGAGTGTACGCAGCCCGGTGTTCCCGGGGGAAGTCCCTGGTCAGCGCCCGCCCTGCCGCATCAGCAGATCCCGCAGCGCGCGGGCGTGCCGTCGGCTGACCGCCAGCTCGGCATCGCCGACGCGGACACTCATCGCGCCCGCGTCGAGCCGTAGCTCATCGATCCGGGCCAGGGCCACGAGATGGCGGCGGTGGATCCGCACGAAGCCGCGGGCCCGCCAGCGCTCCTCCAGCGTGGTCAGCGGGATACGGACCAGATGGCTGCCCGTGTCGGTGTGCAGCCGTGCGTAGTCGCCCTGGGCCTCGGCGTAGGCGATGTCGTCGACGGCGACGAAGCGTGTCACTCCCCCGAGTTCGACGGCTATCTGATCGGCGGCGGGGGCGGGGACCGGCGCCCGCTCCCCCACCAGTTCGGCGACCCGGCGTACCGCCTCGGCCAGCCGCTCCCTGCGGACCGGCTTGAGGACATAGTCGACGGCCTTCAGATCGAAGGCCTGGACGGCGAAGTCCTCATGGGCGGTGACGAAGACGATCAGCGGTGGTTCGGCGAAGCCGGCCAGCAGCCTGGCGACATCGAGGCCGGTCAGCCCGGCCATATGGATGTCGAGGAAGACCACGTCGATGGCGGCGGGGTCGTCGGGACCGGTGTCGAGCGCCGCGCCGATGCGCCGCAGCGCCTCCGTCGCGCTGGTGGCGCCCTCCGCGCCGCGGATCCGCGGGTCGGCCCTCAGCAGGTACAGCAACTCCTCAAGGGCCGGTTCTTCGTCGTCCACAGCCAGTACACGCAGCATGACGCCGGAGTGTAGGCGGTGGCCCGCCCACAAGGACTCCCCCGGCTTGAGTCATTCCGTGTTCCGTTGCGTAACAGACGGCATGCGGACCTTGGACCTCCATCGTGATGCCGGCGCCTACGCACTGGGCGTGCTCGACGCCCCGGACGCCTTCCGGTTCGAGGACCATCTGACGGACTGTCCGCGCTGTTCGGATCTGCTGGCCGAATTCGGCGGTGTGAAGGAGCAGTTGGACGCCTACGCGCGGCGTACCCCCGTCGGATTGGCGCCGTTCACGGCCGCGAGTCCTGAGCTGCTGGCCGGGCTGCTCGGCCGTACCGCCGCGGTGCGGCGCCGGGGCCGCGGCCGGCGGCTCGCGCTGGTGGCCGCGGCGGCGGTGCTCGCGGTGGGGGGTCCGCTCGCCGTCCTCGCCGTGTCTCCCCCGGCTCCTCCGGCTCCTTCGACGGATCGCGGCGCAGCGGTGGCCCGGTGGACCGCGTCGGACCGGTCGACGGGTACGACGGCGGTGGTGACGGCGGCGGAGAAGGCATGGGGGGCCGATATCGGTCTCGAACTGGTCCGGTCCGGTGACGTCGGCTCCTGCGCCCTGATCGCGGTGGGCCGGGACGGGTCGAAGGAGACCGTCACGTCCTGGGCGGCGCGCGCGGGCGGCTCCGTGCCGCTGGTCATCCGGGGCGGTGCGGCGCTGCGGCCCGACGAGATCGACCACTTCGAGGTGCGGGACGCGGACGGCCGGGGGGTGCTGACGATCGGCGGGCGATGACGGTGGGCCGGTCGCTGAACGTGCGGGGCGCCCCGGATCGGCGGACGCTCGGGAGGCCGCTTCGTGGCCGCTCAGGGGCCGCTCACTTGAGGAGTCGTGACAGTCTGCGGTCGGCGAGCGGCTTGCCGCCCGTCTGGCAGGTCGGGCAGTACTGGAGCGAGGAGTCGCTGAAGGAGACCTGGCGGATGGTGTCGCCGCAGACGGGACAGGATTCACCGGTACGGCCGTGCACCCGCAGACCGCTCTTCTTCTCCGCCTTGAGCCGTCCCGCCGCCACTCCGCGCGAGCGGTCGACGGCCTCGCGCAGTGTGCCGCGCAGCGCCTCGTAGAGGGTGCTGATCTCGTCCTCGGAAAGGTTCTTCACCGGCTTGAACGGCGACATCTTCGCCGCGTGCAGAATCTCGTCGCTGTAGGCGTTGCCGATGCCCGCGATCAGACGCTGATCGCGCAGCGCGCCCTTGATCTGCCGGTTCTCACCCGCGAGCAGCCGGGCGAACGCCGCGCGGTCGAAGGAGTCGTCGAGGGGATCGGGGCCGAGCCGCGCGATCCCGGGGACGTCGGCGGGATCACGTACGAGATGCACGGCGAGGCGTTTGGTCGTGCCCGCCTCGGTCAGATCGAAACCGTCGCCCTCACTGAGGACGACGCGCAGCGCGAGCGGCCCCTTGCCCGGCCGAGGGGGCGTCTGCGGGAACGAGTCCTTCCAGCGCAGCCAGCCCGCGCGGGCGAGGTGGAGGGCGAGATGCAGTTCGCCGTCCTGGGCATCACGCGCGACGATGTCCAGATACTTGCCGTGGCGGGCGATGGCGGTGACCGTGGCGCCCTCCAGTGCGGAGAGAGGCGGATCGTATGTTTTGAGCACATTGATGGTCAGGGGCAGCACACGGACGATCTCCTTGCCCACCAGCTGGCCGTCGAGGAACTCTCGCAGCGCTTCGACTTCGGGTACTTCCGGCATGGATCCAGGGTGCCGCAGGGGCCGTGCGAACGCCCGGCGGGCCGGCCGGACAATCCACGAGCGCCGCGGCGACGAATCCGTTCGCCGGATCGTTCATGGAAGAGCCCCGCCAAAGGTGCCCAGGACTGCCACCGGGCTCCCGCCGTCGGAAGGAAGGCCCATGCCCGTACGCGATCGCCGAGGCGCGGTCCAGCCCGCGCTCGTTCTCGACAGAACCGCCGCGCGGCCCCGCGCCGTCGTCCTGCTGCTGCACGGCGGGCGCGAGGCGGGCGTGGAGCCGCCGGCCCGGCTGAGTCTGCCGGGCGCCCGGATGTGGCCGTTCACCCGTGCGGTGCTACGGGCCACCGAAGGATACGACGTGGTGGTGGGCCGGGTGCGCTATCGCTGCCGGGGCTGGAACGGCAGCCGGGCCGACGCGGCGCGCGACACCCGCCGGGCGCTCGACGAGCTGGAGCCGCTGGTCGGTCCTGTCCCCGTCGTCCTCGTGGGGCACTCGATGGGAGGCCGGGCGGCCCTGGCCGTCGCCGGGCACGACCTGGTCAGTGGCGTGGTGGGGCTCGCGCCCTGGTGCCCGCCCGGTGAGCCCGTGGAGCAGCTGGCGGGCTGCCGGACCGTGCTGCTGCACGGCGACCGTGACCGGGTCACGGATCCGCGCGGCAGCGTCGAGCTGGCCACCCGCGCCCGTGCGGCGGGCGCCGAGGCCTGTGCCGTACTGCTGCCCGGCGGTGATCACGCGATGCTGCGCCATCCGCGCACCTGGCACACGCTGGCCACCCACTCGGTCACCGCCCTGCTGGGCATGGAGCCCTTCCCCGGCCCGGTACGCCATGCCTTCCCGGAGCCGGCCGAGGACGGCACGGACCCGGTTCACAGGGCGTAGACGCGCCGCGCGGTCTCCCGGAAGACCGCGTCGCGCTCGTCCTCACTCAGTCCGTCGGTCACGGTGCGGGCCGCGTCGAGTACCTCTTCGTATGTGGCGGCCAGCCGGCACACCGGCCAGTCGGAGCCGAACATCAGCCGTTCGGGCCCGAAGGCGCCGAGGACGGTATCGGCGTACGGACGCAGCCCCTCGGCCGTCCAGGAGTCCCAGGCGGCCTCGGTGACCATCCCGGAGAGCTTGCAGACGGTGTTCGGCCGCGCTGCCAGCTCTCCGACCAGCCCCGCCCACGGCTCTGTCGTGCCCGCGGCGATGGGCGGCTTGCCGAGATGGTCGAGGACGAAGGTGAGTCCGGGCAGCAGTTCGGCGGCCCGCACGGCGGCGGGCAGCTGATGTGCCAGGATCACCAGGTCGTAGACCAGCCCGGCGGCGGCGACGGCGGCCAGCCCGCGCCGTACGTCCGGGCGCAGCAGCCACTCCGGGTCCGGCTCTCCCTGCACCTGATGGCGTATCCCGACCAGCCGGTCGCCGCCGGGCAGCTCGCGCAGTGCGGCGAGAGTGTCCGCCACCCCGGGCGCGGTGAGATCGGTCCACCCGACGACCCCCGCGACGAGGTCGCTGCCGTCGGCGGCGGCAAGGAATTCCGGGGTCTCCTCGGGGACCTCGACGGTCTGGACCAGGACGGTGGCGGACACCTGCGCGGTCCGGGTCTCGGCGGCCAGATCCGCGAGGGTGAAGTTCCGGCGGAGGGGAGCCATGGCGGGTCCGGTGATCCAAGCCTGGTCGCGTACGGACAGATCCCAGATGTGGTGGTGCGCGTCGATCACGCCCGGCGGTGCCATGCCAGGCGGTGTCATGTCGGGCGGTGTCATGTCGGGCGGTGTCATGTCGGGCGGTGTCATGTCGGGCGGTGTCATGTCAGCTCCCAGACGACGGGCAGTCCGGCGTCGGCACCGGCCGCGGAGTAGTCGTGCACGACATCGAGCAGCTCGGCCATCCGCGCCTGCCAGGCGACATTGACCGGCAGCCGGTCCAGCTCGGCGAGCAGACGGGGGTAGTCCTCGCACTCCAGCAGATGGAAGAGATCGGTACCGCTGCGCCAGATCGTCCAGGAGGTGGCGCCCGCGGCCCGGATCGCGGCGGTGAGTTCGGCGGGCACCTCGCGGTGCGCCGCCTCGTACGCCCCGATCCGGTCGGCACGGACCCTGGTGTGCAGGGCGACCCTCATGACAGCACTCCGTCCTCGCTCAGCAGTCCTTCCACGCGCAGCTCGGCCCACAGCTCGTCGGGGACCGCACGTGCGGCCAGTTCGGCCGCGTCGCGTACCTCCGCCGCGGAACGGGCACCGACCAGCACACTGGCGACAGCGGGATGGCGCAGGGGGTAGCGCAGGGCCGCGGCGCGCAGCGGCACTCCGTACCGCCGGGTGACGGCGTCCATCCGCAGGGCCCGGTCGAGCAGTTCGGGCGGGGCGGCGGTGTAGTCGTATGTCGCGCCGGGGCGCGGGTCGGCGAGCAGCCCGGAGTTGAAGACCCCGCCGACGACCACGCTCCTGCCACGCGCGACGGCCTCGGGCAGCAGTTCGGTGAGCGCCGACTGGTCGAGCAGGGTGAAGCGGCCGGCGCACAGGACGACATCGGCGTCGGTGTCACGGAGGAAGCGAGTGAGCATCGCCGTCTGGTTCATCCCGGCGCCGATCGCCCCGACGACCCCTTCGGCGCGCAGCCGCTCCAGCGCCGGGTACGCCTGCTGGAAGGCTCCCTCCGCGTGGTCGTCGGGGTCGTGCAGATAGACGATGTCGATACGGTCGGTCCCCAGTCGCCGGAGACTGTCCTCGATGGAGCGGCGTACCCCGTCCCCGCTGAAGTCCCAGACACGGCGGTGCGTGGCGGGTACGGCGAAGCCCTGGGCGAGATCGTCGCCGACGGGTCCGCCGCCGGTGACGGGGGCGAGCAGCCGGCCCACCTTGGTGGAGAGGGTGTACGCGGCGCGCGGCCGGTCGCGCAGCGCCTCGCCGAGCCGTCGTTCGGAGAGCCCGAGGCCGTAGTGCGGCGCGGTGTCGAAGTAGCGGATGCCCGCGTCCCAGGCGGCGTCCACCGCCGCGGCGGCCTGCTCGGGTCCGACGGGGGTGTAGAGATTGCCGATCCCGGCCGCCCCGAAGGAGAGTCCGGTCACCCCGACCGTTCCCTGGCCGAGCGTGGTGTGCCGCATACCGCTGCCGCCTCCCGATGTCGCCGCCGCCGACCACCCCCGGCCGAGGGCGGTCAGCATGCCGATCACGATGAATATTCATCGGATGACTGGACCCGTCAACACCCATGAGGCAGCTATCTGTGCGGAGTTCGCACTCAGCTGTCCGATCTCTCGGTTGTCCGGGGGCTCTTCATCGCCAAGGATCCTCCGGCGGGGGCCGCTCGGCCGGAGTCGCCGGAGCGGATCCGGCCGCTCGGCCCGGTGACGCGGAGCAGTTCCCGCAGTTCGTCGGTCATTGCGCGCGCCAGCCGGTCGAGGTCCGGCACGGCCTTGCCGTCGGCGACCAGCCCGACATGTACCCGTCCGCCATAGCTGGACAGCGCCACCGCGAGGGACTGGCCGCGGGCGAGCGGCGCCATCGGATACACCTCGCGCAGTGGGCAGCCACCGAGCGAGAGCGTCGAGCGCGGCAGCGGGACGCTCGTCACCAGGATGTCGAAGAGCATCCTGGCCGCGCTGCCGGCGAGCGGCGCCCCCAGCCGGTGGGCGAGCGGCGGCAGTTGGTCGGCGAGGACGGCCACCGCGCCGGCTCCGCGCGAGGGCCCGTCGGACTTGTTGCGGTCCATGCCCCGGCGTACGGCGGCGAGCCTGGCCCGGGGGTCGGCCTCGGCGACCGGCAGACCGAGGAGATAGGCGGAGAGTCTGTTGCCCGAGCCGGGCGGACTGCCCGGTCTGCGCCGGGAGACCGGTACGAGAGCGCGCGGCGGGGCGACGGGCAGCGGCTCGCCCCGTTCGAGCATCCAGCGGCGCAGCGCGCCGGCCACGGTCGCGAGGAGGACATCGTTGGCCGTGCCGCCCGCGGCCCTGCGGATCCGCTGGACGTCCTCCAGATCCAGCAGGGCGGTGGCCAGCCGCCGTGTCCCGCTGGATCCGGCGCTGAGCGCGCGCATACCGCGCGGGTCGAGCCGGCTCGCCCGTACGACCGACGCGCCGATACCGACCGCCCTGCCCAGCTCCTCGATCCGGCCCCTGGCCAGCCCCGCCACCTGCCAGGGGCCGGGCAGCCAGGACCGGGGCGGCACCGGGCGTGCCCGGCGGTCACCGGCCGCCCGCGCGTCGGCGATCTGGTCGAAGATTCCGGCGCCGATGGCGACGGCACGGATGCCGTCGGCCAGCGCGTGGTGCAGCTTCACCAGGACGGCGAAGGGCCGGCCGCCGCTCATCGTCCCCTCTCGGCCGCCGCCCTCCGTCGTCAGGACATACATCTCCCAGGGTGGGATGCCGCGTTCGAGCGGACGTTCCATCAGCTCGCCCGCCAGCCGCGCCGCCTGTGTCGCGAACTCCCCCTCGGGCAGGGGCAATCGGCGCACATGCCGACGCACGTCGAACTCCTTGTGCACCGCCCAGGCCGCTCCGCCGACCGGCAGCCAGACGTCCCGTACCCGCATCCTGAGCCGGGGGATGGCGGCGGCGCGCGCGGCGAGCAGTTCCAGCACGCCCGCTCCGCCGGCCGTGCCGGGTGCCGCGGTGAAGACCGCGAGCGCGCCGAGGTGCATGGGATGGTCCGCGGATTCGAGATGCCAGAAGGCCAGATCGAGAGGTGCCAGCAGCTCGGTGGTCAAGGGAACCCCAGGTCCTAGAGGCGTGGTACGGCGACGAGCAGAGCCCATCACCCTTGTTTGATTACGGTCAAGTACGATCAATTCACCTACAGTTAACGACGAAAAACGTTCAACGTGACGGTCGGCTCGGCACGACGAACTCGCACCACACGCACTTGCCGAAGCCGCGCGACTCCACGCCCCACTCGTCCGCCAGCGCTGCCACGAGCTGGAGTCCGCGCCCCGAGACCCCTGAGTACCCGGCGTCCCGGCGGTGCGGCAGAGCGCTCGATTCGTCCTCGACCTCGACCCGCATCCGTCGCTCCACCCCGGACAGCACCCGTACGGTCACGACGGCCCCGCCACCGGTGTGCATCAGCGCGTTGGTGATCAGCTCGTCGGCGGCCAGTTCGATCTCGTCGGAACGTCCCCTGGCTCCCCAGGCGGCCACCGCCGCGCGGATCATGTGCCGGGCGGTGCTCAGCCCCTCGGGGTCGCCCCGCGCGACCCGCTGCTGGAGCCGGCCGCCGGAGCGCGGGGCGCGCGCGCCGCCGCGGCGCAGCAGCAGTACGGCGACATCGTCCTCGCCGCCCCGCGCGTCGACCACCTCGCAGAGCCGGTCGGCCAGCAGCTGGAGATCGCGCGGACCGTCCCGTACCAGTGCGGCCAGCAGTTGCAGCCCGTCGTCCAGATCGGCGCCCGGCTGCTCCACCAGTCCGTCGGTGTAGAGCAACAGGGTCTGGCCGGGGTCCAGTTCGATCGTCTCCACCGGGTAGTCGAGCCGTCCGAAGGCCGCGGAGAGCCCGAGCGGCATCCCGCCGGGCACCGGCAGCCGGCGGCAGCTGCCGTCGGTGTCCCTGATCAGCGGATCGACATGGCCGGCCCGGACCAGCTGGATCACTCCGGTGGTGAGATCGGCCTCCGCGTAGGTGCAGGTCGCGAAGCGGTCCGTGTCCAGTTCATGGAGGAAGACCGAGGCCCGCGCCATCACGGTGGCCGGTGCGTGCCCCTCGGCCGCGTACGCGCGCAGCACGATGCGCAGCTGTCCCATCACGGCGGCCGCGTGGGTGTCATGGCCCTGTACGTCGCCGATGACCGCCCCGACCCGGCCGCCGGGCAGCGGGATCACGTCGTACCAGTCGCCGCCGATGTCCCGGCCGAGCCGGGCCGAGCGGTAGCGGACCGCGATCTCGGCGCCCGGCACGGCGGGGATCCGGCGGGGCAGCATCGCCTGCTGGAGCCCCTCGGCCAGATCGTGCTCCTGCTCGAAGAGGACGGCGCGCTGGAGGCTCTGGGCGATACTGCTGCCGAGCGCGACCAGCAGATTGCGGTCCTCGGCGGTGAAGCCGCTCTTCTCCTGGTAGAGCAGCCCGAGGGCGCCGATGGGCCGCGCCTGGGCGATCAGCGGCAGATAGGCGGCGGCGTTGATGCCCAGCCCGCTGATGTCCGGCCAGAGCACGGGGTAGCGCTCGGCGAACTCCTCGGCGGACTCGATGAAGCACGGTACGAGCGTCCGTACCACCTCGCTCATCGGGTACTGCTCGTCGGTGCGCGTGACCCGCGTCCCCGGTACGTAGGAGCCCTCGGGGCCCTCGGCGACCAGATGGATGCGCCCCGCCTCCATCAGCCCCATGACGAGACTGCTGGCCCCGAGGTGTGCCAGGCCATGGGAGTCCTTCAGTACGTCGATGACGTCCTGGACGGTCCTGGCATGGGCCAGAGCGGCGGCGGCGCCCTCGACGACGCTCGTCCGCACCCGGCGCACCGCGCTCAGTTCGAGTCGCGCGGCCGAGTCCGCGAGTTCCTGGGTGGCGTCCCGGACGATGCCGACGACGCGGTAGGGCCGGCCCGCCGGGTCACGACGGATGGCGCCCTGGGTGTGCGTCCAGCGCAGGTTTCCGTCCCGCCGCCGGATACGGAGGTACGCGCCGCAGGTGACGTTGCCGTCCCGCACCGCCCGGTCCACCACCGTCTTCAGCCGGCTGCCCTCGCTCGGTGACACCCGTGCCTCCAGGCTGCTCAGCCGGCCGTCGTACTCGTCGGGGCGCAGATCCAGGACCGCGAGCGCCGGGCAGTCGAGATGCAGGAGCCCGCTGTCGAGGTGCCAGTCGAACGTGCCCATCCGGTTGAGGGACAGACTGATGTGTGGAGGGACGGGCCAGTCGTCGGGGAGCGCCAGGGGACCCGCTTCCCGTTCAACCATGGAGACACTCTGTCATCATTTGTCGGATTCTTCGAGCGGTCCCGTCAGCCCCGGACCGCCCCGTCAGCCGGCGAACGCGTCGGGGCCGATCAGCTCGCCGCCGGAGCCCGGACCGTTCAGCGACGGGGCGGACAACTCGTCGCCGGGGAGCACCGCGGGATCGTCAGGACCCGTCAGGATGTCCTCGTCGGACAACGGGAGGTCCCCATCGGCTCCGCCGCCCGGCACGGGCTCCACCGGCACCGGCCCGTCCGGCGGGACCACCCCGTCGTCGTCCAGGAGCGGCGCGTCCCGCGGCTGGTCGGGCACGTCCCGTCCCTGGTCCGGGGCGGACCTGCCCTGCTGGGAGTCCCCGGGCCCCGACCCCACACCCGCGGGGACCTCGGGCAAACCGGCCCCCGGCATCTTCACCGCGTTCGGGTCCGTGATGTCGGCCTCCGGCCCGTACCGCGGCGGCACCTGGGGCGGCTTGTCCCGCCGGCCCCCGGTGCCGATCTGGCGTTCGATCCAGCTGTTGGCGGCGAGATCGACGATGATCAGGCTGGTGACGGCCTCGGGGGTACGGGTGATGACGACGACCCGGTCGGGCAGATAGCCCTTCCACTTCTCGCCCCGGTACCGCACGGAACCCTTGGCGGCGATCGGCGGGCCCAGCGGACTGCCGTCGGCGCAGCGCACCCTCGGCACGCCCCTGTTGTCCACCATGACGGCGGTACCCGCTTGCAGTACGGACTGGAAGGCGGCGGCGGACCCGTCGCGGTAGCCGTGGCTCGTCACCCGGATGTCGGGCCGCAGCACCACGGGGGTCAGTCCGCGCAGGAAGTCCGGGACGGACGCCTGGGTGACACCAGCCCCCTCGGCGAAGGCGCGGGCCTTCGCCCGGTCCTGAGTGAGGAGACGGGCCTGCCGATCCACCTCACAGCTGGCGACGGCGGTGCCGCCGTAGAGTCCCGGAGTGGAGCCGGGCAGGGCGCGTGGTGCCCGTACGGTGCCGCTCGCGCCGCCCCCGGAGTCCGACGAAGGTGCCCGGACCTCCGGACCGGTCACGGAATCAGGGCTCACGGTGGACCGGGTGAACGGATCGGGTCCCCGCTCGGCGGCCGGCTGGAGCAGCAGCTCCTCCGCGCTCGCCATGTCCTCGCCACCCTCGTCCCCGCCACAGCCGGCCGTGATCAGAATCCCCACGGACAGCATGGCGAGCGTGACATACCGACGACGGTGGGGTGAGCGCACCAGAATCTCCCGACTCTTCCTCCATGGATGTCCCCCTATGTCTGCCGGAACTCTCTCCACCCCGCAAGCGGGAGAGAGGACGGAAGGCCCGGAGCTCGCACGCGTTCAGGCGGCGGTACGCGCTCGTCGCGGCACCTGAACATGGTGAGGCCCGGGGGGGCGCTGTGGGACATCCGTGCTGGTCAGCCGGATCGCGCTGGCCGGTAGGCCGACGGCGGTCCGCATGGCGGGGCGATCACCGAAGCAGCCGCGGGACGCGGCCGCGACCGGTCCGCCCGCACTACGCCGCCGGTGGCCGGGGCGTGGGAGTCGGCGCAGTGGAAGTCGGGGGGTGGTGACGCGCTCTTCCAGATCGCGCGGCTCCAGGTCGTGTCATGCGTCGTCCCGTACCCCGACTGGCGCGGGATACGGGACGTAGGGCGATCCGTCGGTCGATCCGGTGCGTCAGTCGATCCCGGGCAGGATGTGCGGCTCCGCGAGGTCGTCCTCGTAGCCGGCGAGTCTGATCGGAGCCGACCTGGCCCATACTTCGAGATTTCCGAGCTTCTTGTCGGGCCGACGGTTCCGTTCCACGAACTCCGCCGGACGCTGCTCGTGCTTCGTGAGGTCTGGTGTCACCGCGCACTCCTCTGTGTCACGCAACTCTGGGACAGGACACGTTTCCGTCGCGGTGGCGCCGTTGTCGGACGGGACCGCGGCCCTGGTAGTGGGCCTGTCCCAGCACAGCCCTGGGGATGGTGTATCCCCTGCTTGGCCGTCCGTTCGCACCAGCGTAACCATATGAGCGCCAACCCGCTCGATAGGGCTCGCATTCGAGTGAAATTCCGGCCACTCGGCCCATGACCTCCGGGCCGGTGGCCACCTGACGGGTGATGAGCCCGTCGGCCGTCTGTCCGCGGCTACCAGTTGGCGGGTGCGTAGTCCTTGAGGAAGCAGCCGTACAGATCCTCGCCACTCTCGCCCCGCACGATCGGGTCGTACACCCGCGCCGCGCCGTCGATCAGGTCCAGCGGGGCGTGGAAGCCCTCGTCGGCCAGCCGCATCTTGTCCGGATGCGGGCGCTCGTCGGTGATCCATCCCGTGTCGACGGCGGTCATCAGGATGCCGTCGCTCTCGAACATCTCCTGGGCGCTGGTACGGGTCAGCATGTTCAGGGCCGCCTTGGCCATGTTGGTGTGCGGGTGACCGGCCCCCTTGTAACCACGACTGAAGACTCCCTCCATCGCGGAGACGTTCACCACGTAGGCACGGGCCGCCTCGGCCGCGGCCATCGCCGGACGCAGCCTGCTGATCAGGATGAAGGGCGCGGTGGAATTGCACAACTGGACTTCGAGCAGCTCGACCGCGTCGACCTCGGAGACCGTCTGCACCCAGCTGTTGGTGTCGTGCAGATCGGGCACCAGACCCCCGGCGTCGATCGCCGTGCCCGCCTCGATCCTGGCCGGTGTGGCGGAGCCGCCGACCAGCGCGAGGCCCGTCACATCGGAGGCGCTCAGCGCCTGCGTGCCGGCGGCGGGCAGTACGGCCTGGGCACCGCTGCCGAACGCCCCGATGACCTGGGAGGCGGGGAGTTCACCCGCGGGCAGCGGCGCGGACTCGGCGGCCAGCAGCTCGCTGTACGCCTGCGGGGAGCGGCGTACCGTCTGTGCGGCGTTGTTGATCAGAATGTCCAGCGGGCCTTCGGCGGCGACGGAGTCGGCGAGGGCGACGACCTGCGCGGGGTCCCGCAGATCAATGCCGACGATCTTGAGGCGATGGATCCACTCGTCGCTGTCCGGCATCGCCTTGAAGCGGCGGACGGCATCGCCCGGGAAACGGGTGGTGATGGTGGTGTGGGCGCCGTCGCGCAGCAGCCGCAGCGCGATGTACATGCCGATCTTCGCCCGGCCGCCGGTGAGCAGTGCGCGCCGCCCGGTGAGATCCGTACGGGCGTCACGGCGGGCGCGGTTCTCGGCGGCACACCGCTGGCAGAGCTGGTGGTAGAAGGCGTCGACCTCGGTGTAGCGGGTCTTGCAGATGTAGCAGGAGCGGGGGCGCCGGAGTATGCCCGCGATCTCGCCGATGGCCGAGGAGGAGGGCAGCAGGCCCTGGGTCTCGTCGTCGATGCGCTCGGCGGAGCCGGTGGCGGTGGCTTCGGTGACGGCCTTGTCGTGGGCGGTCTTGGCGGCCCTGCGCTCCTGGCGGCGGCGCTGCTTGACGGTGCGGTAGATCCCGGCGGTGGCCCGCCGGACCGTGATCGCGTCGGGGTGGTCGACATCCAGCTTGTCGAGCTCGTCGAGTACCGCCAGACAGACGGCCATGCGCTCGGGGTCGATGCCGGGACCGTACTGCTGGCCCTCGGCGTACACCGGGCTCTCGGCATACGGCTCGCTGTCGCCGTACGCCGGGCTGTCCTCTGTCACCGTCATCGCTGTTGCCGTTCCTCGATCGCTTGTACACCGGGGTCACTCGTACGCCGGAGTCCCAGATGGGGCTTTTCGTGGGCTTTGCGGCCATTCCCGCAGGTCAGGAGCATACCGATGTGCCGGGGCCCAACAAAATCCCACTATCTCAGCCTCAGCCGGTCCGGGCTCCCGTCTCGACGCTCCGGGACTCATCGGCCGGGACCCGGACCCCGAGGAACCTCGTCGTCCGGCGCAGCCGGAAGCCGAGCGACTCGTACAGCCGGATGGCGTTCGTATTGGACGCCGCCGCGTGCAGGAACGGCCGTTCGCCGCGGGCGCTGATGGAGTGGGCGACCGCGAGGACGAGACGGGCCGCCAGGCCCTGGCCCCGGAACGCGGGATCCGTGCAGACGGCGCTGATCTCGACCCAGCCCGGCGGGTGCAGCCGCTCTCCCGCCATCGCCACCAGCGCCCCTTCGCGGCGGATGCCGAGATACGTGCCCATCTCGATGGTGCGCGCCAGGAACGGCCCCGGTTGCGTGCGCTCCACCAGGTCGAGGATCTCCGGTACGTCGGCGGTGGAGAGGGGGACGGCCTCCGCGTCAGGAGCGCTTGTGACGTCGGTGCCGACGAGTTGCACTCCGTCGGCGCTGAAGGTGACCTGCCAGTCGTCGGGCGGCGGCACCCGGTAGCCCGCGAGCGCCAGGGATCCGCCGGGGCCCGCGAGCGCGGCGGCGTCGGCCCAGTCAGCGGCGTCGGGGGCGTCGGGCAGCGCCAGCCACGGCGAGACGTCGGGCGGATAGCGCAGCAGCCGGCCGCGCCGCTCGGCGAAGTGCGCGTGCGGTCCGGTGAGCGAGGCCAGCGTGGGATGGTCCAGCGGGTGGCCGGGCACGGCCGGGGGCAGCTCCGCCGTACCGGCCGGGGACGGCTCCCGCGCGGGGGACGAGGACGGGCGCGGCGCGGGCGGGCGCGAGAGGGACCCGGGCATGCCGCTCATGCGCCGACCTCGATCACGATCTTTCCCTGGACATGCCCGGCCTCGACCGCGCGCAGCGCCTCGTCCGCGCGCTCCAGCGGGAAGGTCCTGGTCACGAACGGCCGCAGAGCGCCGCTGACCACGAGCTTCGCGACCTCATCGAGGACCGCGGCGGTCCGTTGCCGTACGACCACCGCGCCGCCCAGCTGGGGAACCGTCGCCTTGTCCGCCACGCTGAACAGCTTCGTACGGTCCACGAGCAGCTCGGCCGCGTCCCGGAGGACATCGCCGCCGACGAGGTCGAGGACGGCGTCGACACCGTCGGGCGCCACGGCCCGTACCCGCGCGGCGAGGTCGGGTCCCGGCGGGACATGGACCGCGCCCAGGGACTCGACGAACTCCTTCTTGCCCGCGCTCGCGGTGCCGATGACCCGCACGCCGCAGGCGCGCGCGAGCTGTACGGCGGCCACGCCCACTCCCCCGCCGGCGCCGGTGATCAGCAGGGTGGCGCCGGACGGCAGATCGGCCTGGCGCACGGCGTCGTACGCGGTCGCCGCCGCGACCGGCAGTACGGCCGCGTCCGTGAACGACAGCGCGTCCGGCTTGTGCGCGGTGATCCCGACCGGCAGCAGGGTGCGCTCCGTGTATCCGCCGGTGAGGGTGGAGCCGAAGACCGCGTCGCCGACGGCGAAGCCCTCGACGTCCGGGCCGATCTCCTCGACCACACCGGCCGCCTCGCTGCCCAGCGTCTCGGGCAGTGAGGCGGGCGCGGAGCCGGGCCGGCGGTAACCGCCGCGCAGCTTCCAGTCGACGGGATTCACGCCCGCGGCGCGTACGGCCACCAGCAGCTGGCCGGGGCCGGGGCTCGGCGTCGGCCGGTCGACGAAGGTCTCCACCTCCGGACCGCCGTGCCGGGTGAAGACATACGCCTTGGACGTGGCCTTGGGCATCGAGGCTCCTCGCTCTGACCGGTGGCTTCCGTCGCCGCTCCGCCAACGTCGGATGCGGCGACAGGAGATTCAAGGTGGCTCACCGCTCAGCCTATTCCCGAGGTCACACAGTGTTCATGTGGCCCGGGGTTCACGCGGTTCGTCTGACCCGGAGTTCACGCGGCCCGGCGGGCAGGAGCCCGCGTGCGCGAGCCCCGGCCCGCCCCGGATACCGGGCGGGCCGGGGCCGCGGGCGGATCAGGAGGTGGCGCACTCCATCGACGCCGGGTCGGAGGCATCACGGATCAGCGCGTCGTGCGCCGCCTTGAGCCGCTGGACATCGGGCTTCATCACCTTGCGGTCGTAGGTGAGCAGTCCGTTCAGCTCGCCCTCCACATCGGTGATCTGGGTGTAGACCGCGCCATTGCTCCCCTGACAGGCGAGCTTGCGGACGTTGCCGAGCTGGGCCAGGTACTCGTCGGTGTACGCGGCCTGGTCGACGCCCACATAGGTGTGCTGCACCGGCCAGGCGTGGCCGGGCACCGCGAGCCCCAGTCCGCCGTACTCCCCGCTGACCAGCGCCCGTTTCCCGTCGGGCGCGGGCAGTTGCGGGGTCGGATAGCCATGGGCGTCGGCGATGTCGCCGTTGCCGCCGTCGACCGCGCCGCAGCAGTTGACCCCGCTCATGTTGTTGACCAGCCGGGACGGGTCCCATGCCTTGGCCTGGTCGGCGATCCGCGCCTGGTCGTACTGGCCCCAGCCCTCGTTGAAGGTGACCCACATGACCACCGAGGGGCTGCTGCTGTGCTGGTCGATCATCTTCTTCATCTCGTGCTCGTACTGGGCACGGGACGCGGCGTTCGGGGTGATGGTGTTCATCGCCGGCATGTCCTGCCAGACCAGCAGCCCGAGCCGGTCCGCCCAGTAGAACCACCGGTCCGGCTCGACCTTGATGTGCTTGCGTACGGAGTTGTAGCCGAGCTTCTTATGCATCTTGAGGTCGTACGCGAGAGCCTCGTCGGTCGGCGCGGTGTGCAGCCCGTCGGGCCAGAAGCCCTGGTCGAGTGTGGCCATGAGGAAGGTCGGCTCGCCGTTGAGCACCGTACGCGGCACACCGTCGACCTTCTCGACCGTGAGGGAGCGCATCCCGAAGTAGCTGCCGACCCTGTCCTTGCCCGCCGTCACCTCCAGCCGGTAGAGATGGGGATCGTCCGGCGACCACAGGCGCGGATCGCGTACCGGCACGTTCAGTGTGCTTCCCGTGCGGCCGGTGACGGTGCCGATCTTGCGCTTGCCGTCGTACGCGGTGGCCGTGACCGGCACACCGTCCCGGATCCCGCGTACCTCGACGGCGAGCTTCTCGCCCGCCACATCGGGGGTGAGCCGGAGCGAGCCGACATGGTCGGCGGCGACCGGTTCCATCCAGACGGTCTGCCAGATTCCGGAGGAGGGGGTGTACCAGATGCCGCTCGGGTTCAGGCGCTGCTTGCCGACGGGCGGGTTCTCGCCGTCCGCGGCGTCGGTCGGGTCGTAGACGCCGACGATCAGCTCCTGGGTACGGCCGGGCTTGAGCGCGTCGGTCACATCGGCGCTGAACCGGTCGTAGCCGCCCTTGTGCTCGGTCACCTTCGTGCCGTTGACGTATACCTCGGCCTGCCAGTCGACGGCGTCGAAGTTGAGGTTCAGTCGCTTGTCCTGGCCTATCCGCCAGTTCGGCGGCACGGTGAACGTACGGCGGTACCACATCCGGTCCTCGTGCCGTTCGATCCCGGAGAGCTGCGACTCCACGGGGTACGGGACGAGGATCCGCTCGGGCAGTGTGGTGCCGACCGGCGGGCGCTCGCCCTTCTCGGCGGCGGCGAACTGCCACTGCCCGTTGAGGTTCTGCCAGGAGTCACGGGTCAGCTGCGGCCGGGGATACTCGGGAAGCGCGTTGCCGGGGCCCACCTCCTTGGCCCAGGGGGTGGAGAGCTGGTACTGCGAGGTGTTGGGCCCGCTGCTCCAGAAGGCCGCGACCCGCTTGCCCTGCTGGGCGGCGAGGCCGCCCGCGCCGTCGTAGCGCAGATCGGCGGAGCCGCCCTTGCCGACGACCGGCTCCTTCAGGGTGACCAGCAGCCGTCTGGCGTCGTCGGGATCGCTCTTCACGCTCCCCAGCGGCCAGGCCGCGCCGCCGATGATCGCGCTGAGATGGGAGACGAGACCGGCGGGCGGGGCGGCGAGCTTCTGGACGAAGTCGAGCCGCAGGGTGCGGCCGTCCGGCAGTACGGTGGCGGCGGTGGCGCCGTCGTACGCGAAACCGTCGGGCAGCCGGAACGCGGACTGGGGCACCGGTCGTTTGCTGCCGCCGGGCTCGGTCCACCGCAGGTGGAGGTTGGAGCCTCCGTAGTGCTCGAAGTACTCCACCTTGATGTCATAGGCGCGGTCCGCGGTGAGTTCGACGGGCGGGGAGGTCTGTTCCTTGTCCCAGTCGTCGACCCAGTGGTCGATGGTGAGCCGGCCGTCGATCCAGAGCCGGAATCCGTTGTCGCCGGTCATCGAGAAGGTGTGCGGGCCGGTGGTGGCCGGAACGATCTTCCCGGTCCAGCGCACGGTGACATCGTCGGCCTGCCCGGTGGCGGCCTTCAGCCGCGGTTCCAGATTGGCGAAGTCGATGGTCGGGTCGAAGGCGGTGGCCTTGAGTTCATGGAAGTCGAAGGCTCCGGGGGCGGACTGGGTGTAGTACTCGCCCTTGAGCCCGTGGGCCTCGACCGTGTCGTCGGCGGCCGACGCCGCGGGGACCGCGGCGAGTCCCCCGAAGCCCAGCACGGCGGCGAGCAAGAGGGCCAGTTTTCTTCGGATGCGCACATGTCCTCCACTGAGGTAGCGGCTCGTCGTGGGACTCTGTACAACGTTGGAAGGAACGGCAGTTGGCATGACAGCATGCCGTTCCGCCCGCTGTCCAGGGTCAGGACAGAGCACGTCCGGTTCCCTGCGCGTCGATCCGCGAACAGGACACGTGGCAAGGCCCCTGGCCGCGCCACGACGGCGTCGGACCGGCCCTGCGCGCGGTCAGGCGACCACTTGGCCCTTGCCCAGTGCGATGATCCCGTTCCCGGAGACCGTGTACAGCTCCCGGTCGCGGCCCGGGTTGACACCGATGGTCGCGCCCGGTGGTACGTCCACGTTCTTGTCGAGGATCGAGCCGCGCACCACCGCCCCGCGTCCCACCCGTACGTTGTCGTGCAGCACGGAGCCCTGCACCACGGCGCCCTCCGCCACCACCACGCCCGGGGAGAGCACCGAGCGAGTGACCTGGCCCCGGATGACACAGCCGGGGCCGACGATGGACTCGCTCGCGATACCGCCCGACACGAAGCGCGCGGGCGGGAGTTGGCCGGAGTGGGTGTAGATGGGCCAGCGGCGGTTGTCGAGATCGAAGGCGGGGTGGTGCGAGATCAGATCCATATGGGCGTCGTAGTACGAGTCGAGCGTACCCACGTCCCGCCAGTAGCCGTGCTCGCGCGGTGACTCGCCCGGCACATGGTTGTCCTGGAAGTCATAGACCTGGGCCATGCCGCGCTCGGTGAGCATCGGCAGGATCGAACCACCCATGTCGTGTACGGAGTTCTCGTCCTCGGAGTCCCGGAGCAGGGCGTCGACCAGGACCTTCGTGGTGAAGAGATAGTTGCCCATCGAGGCGAACACCCGGTCGGGGTCGCCCGGCAGGCCCGGCGGGTCGGCCGGCTTCTCCAGGAAGCCCCGTACCTGCGTGCCGTCCGTGGCGGGCGTGATGACACCGAAGGACGAGGCCTCGGCGCGCGGCACCCTGATTCCGGCGACGGTGACGCCCGCGCCGTTGTCGATGTGCCGCGCGAGCATCTGCCGCGGGTCCATCCGGTACACGTGGTCGGCGCCGAACACCGCTATGTAGTCCGGCTGTTCGTCATGGACGAGATTGAGGGACTGGAGGATCGCGTCCGCGCTGCCCAGATACCAGCGCGGTCCGAGCCGCTGCTGGGCGGGGACCGGGGTCACATAGTTGCCGAGCAGGCTGGACATCCGCCAGGTGGTGCTCACATGGCGGTCCAGGGAGTGCGACTTGTACTGCGTGAGCACGCAGACGCGCAGGATGTCGGCGTTCACGAGGTTCGAGAGGACGAAGTCGACGAGGCGGTACGTACCGCCGAACGTCACCGCCGGTTTGGCCCGGTCCGCGGTGAGCGGCAGCAGACGCTTGCCCTCCCCGCCGGCCAGTACGATCCCGAGCACCGAAGGTCCACCGCGCATGGCCGCTCCCTTTGTTCGGACCTGTTCCGTACCTGCGCCGTACTTGTGCCGTACTTGTGCCGCACCTATGCGGAGGTGAGAAGCTCCTCGTACACCGCGTGCGTACGGCGGGCCACCTGGTCCCAGCCGAACTCCCGCACCGCGCGCCGCCGGCCCGCCGTCCCCATCCGGGCCGCCGACTCCGGATCGTCGAGCACGCGGTTGAGCGCTTCGGTGAGACCGGACTCGAAGGCTTCCGGGTGGCGTTCGTCGTACGGCACGAGCAGGCCCGTACCGCCGTCGTCCACGACCTCGGGGATTCCGCCCACCGCCGAGGCGACCACCGCCGTGCCACACGCCATCGCCTCCAGATTGACGATGCCGAGCGGCTCGTACACCGAGGGGCAGGCGAACACCGCCGCGTGGGTGAGGAGTTGGATCACTTCGGCACGCGGCAGCATCTCCGGGATCCAGAACACCCCGTCACGGGTCCGCCCCAGCTCCTCGACCAGCTCATGGAACTCGGCACCGATCTCGGGGGTGTCCGGGGCGCCCGCGCACAGCACCAGCTGGGCGCCGGGGTCGAGGGCGCGGGCGGCGCGCAGCAGATGCGGAACGCCCTTCTGGCGGGTGATACGGCCGACGAAGAGCACGAAGGGGCGGTCGGGGTCGATACCGACCCGGTCCAGTACGGCGGTCCCCGGGTCAGGACGGTAGAGCCGGGTGTCGATGCCGTTGTGGACGACCCGCACCCTGTCCGGGTCGAGCGAGGGATAGCAGGCGAGGATGTCCTCACGCATGCCACGGGAGACGGCGATGACGGCGTCCGCACCCTCGACGGCCGTGCGCTCGGCCCAGCTGGAGAGGGCGTAACCACCGCCGAGCTGCTCGGCCTTCCAGGGGCGCAGCGGCTCCAGGGAGTGCGCTGTCATCACATGCGGGATGCCGTACAGCAGCTTGGCGACATGGCCGGCGAGATTGGCGTACCAGGTGTGGGAGTGGACCAACTCGCGGCCCTCCAGGGCGGCGGCCATCGCCAGATCCACCGAGAAGGAGCGCAGGGCGTCATTCGCCCCGTCGAGTCCGGCGGCCGCCCGGTGGCGTACCACCCCGGGCGCGGGCATCGCGTCGCCGCCGCCCCAGCAGTGCACTTCGAGCTCGGTCAGGGAGCGCAACTCCCGTGCCAGGAACTCCACATGGACGCCGGCACCGCCGTAGACGTCCGGCGGATACTCGCGGGTGAGCAGCCCGAGTCTCACGCCATCCCCCCGTTCTCGCCCGGCGATCGCAGCCCTGTCATGGTCACCCGGAATCCGTTCGCGCGGAAGACCGCCGGGGCGGCCGGTCGAAGACACAGTCCCCGCACAGTCCGCCCGACGGGCACCGGTAGTAGAGACAGCAGCTGCGTCGGCGGAACGATCCGGCCACCGCGCCGCCCGTGCCGCGCAGGTCCGGGTGGGCGAAGAGGTCGGCCGCCAGCTCCCCGGCCCGTTCCGCCACCTCCGGCCGCCCGTTTCCCTCTCCCCACACGGTCAGTTCCCGGACGGCTCCGGCCAGCGCGGAACCCGCGTTTCCCCATAGCAGCCGGGGCGAGATCCGGCCATCGCGCCGCAGGGCGTCGGCGAGCGGGACGAGATGGCCGTACTGCACCGTCTCGCGCACCGAATCGGCGGTGCCGGGCAGCGCGCGCGGGCCGGTCAGCACGAGATCGTCCGGGGAGGTCGTGCCGGGATCCCAGTGGAGCCGGTCCGGGTCCAGATCGGGGACCACGTCCGCGAGTACGGCGCCGCCGAGCGCGATCGACCAGAGCCGGGCCGCGAGGCCGAGCTGTGCCACGGAGGCGCCGATCCTGCGCTCGGGTGCGCGCAGCCGGGCCGCGACCCTGTCGACGCGGGCCGTCAGCGGGGCGAGGTCGCCCGCGTACACCCGGGCCAGCGGGACATGCCGGGCGGCGGGTGTTCCCACGCGCAGGGCGAAGAACCCGCCCACGTCGGCGACCCGCGTCAGGACGGGCCCCAGGTCAACCGGCCCGCTCCGGTCCGTACCGGCCACCCGGTCCGTACCGCCCCCTCGGTCCATCCCGTCCATCCCATCCTCAGGACTACATCCGGCCTCACTGTGTACTACGACAGCAGTACACCGAAATGACCTCTCCAGGACGACGCCGAAATCACGCCGACAAGAGATCGTGACTCCATGAGTGCACTCGCGCTGTCCGTGCTGCTGTCCCTGGTGTCGGCGGTCGCCTATGCCGCCGGGGCGATCCTCCAGGAACGGGTCGCGACGGACACCGCCGACCGGCCGCACGCCGCCCTGCACCGCGGGGTCTGGTGGGCCGCCGTGGCCCTGAACGGCGCGGGCGCGGTGCTGCATGTCGTCGCGCTGGCGTACGGGCCGCTCAGCCTGGTCCAACCGCTCGGCGCGCTCACCATCGTCTTCGCGCTGCCCATGGCGGCGCTCTTCGTCGGCCGCAGGGCCGGGCACACCGCCTGGCAGGGCGCGATCATGGCGTCCTTGGGGCTGGCCGGACTGCTGGCGCTGACCGATGGCGCTGATTCGCGGTCGCTGGCCGGCGAGGAGCGGCTGACGCTGACCGCGGGCGCGGTCGGCGCCGTGGGGTTGCTCTTCCTGGTCGCGCGGGTGGTGGGACGCCCGGGCGTACGGAGCACGCTGCTGGCGGGCGCGGCCGGTGTCGCGTTCGGGATCGCCTCGGTCTTCACCAAGACCGTCGCCGTGGACTGGACGTCCGAGGATCCGACCGTGCGGGCGCCGAGCCTGGTGGTGATCGCGGTCCTCGCGGTCTGCGGGCTGCTGCTGTCGCAGGCGGCCTACCGCGGCGCCGGGCTGGCCGCGCCGCTGGCCACGGTCACCGTCGTCAATCCGGTGGTGGCCGCGGCCGTGGGACTCACCCTGTTCGACGAGCGGTTCAGTTACGACGTGCTCGGTACGGTCCTGGCGCTGTGCTCGGGTGTGGTCGCGGCGGGCGGGCTGATCCTGCTCACCACCGAGCGTCTCGCCCCGTCCCCGTCAGATCCTGACGCCCCGCGCCCGCAGGTAGGCGAGGGGGTCGATGTCGGATCCGTACCCCGGGCCCGTACGCATCTCGAAGTGGAGATGCGGTCCGGTGCTGTTGCCGGTGGATCCTGACCGCGCGATCCGCTGGCCGCCGCCGACCTGCTGGCCCTCGCGCACATTGAGCGCGGAAAGGTGCGCGTACTGGCTGTACTTGCCGTCCGCGTGCCGGATGACGACCTGGTAGCCGTACGACCCCTCCCAGCCGGCCGAGACCACGTGTCCGGCGGCGACGGCCTTCACCGACGTGCCGGTGGGGACCGGGAAGTCCACCCCCGTGTGATAGCCGCTGGCCCAGGAGCCGGACTGACGGTACTGCGTGCCGGTGGAGGCGGAGACCGGGGCGTTGACCCCGCCCGTCTTGGGCTTCTCGGCCCGGACGGGCGTCTTGGCCTCCTCGCGCTTCTCGGTCTCCTTCGGCTTCTCCGCCTGCTTCGGCTCCTCGGCTTCCTTCGGCTTCTCCGCCTGCTTCGACGCGGCGGGCCGTGGCTGGACGACGGGCTTCGCCGTCTGCTTCGGCTTCTCGGCCGGGGCGGGCTTCGCCTCGGGCCGAGCGGAGGCGCTGCCCTTCGGTGGCGCCAGAACGTGCAGGACGAGCTTCTGGCCGGGGAAGATCAGATCCGGGTCGCTGCCGATGAGCCGGCGGTTCTCCTCGTACAGCCGCTGCCAGCCGCCCTTGACCGACTCGTCGACGGCGATCTCGGAGAGCGAGTCGCCACGGGCGACGGTGTAGCCCTCGCGCTGCGTCGGCACGGAGGTGGGCGACGCCTTCTCGCGTGCGGCCGAGGCGCTCTTCGCCTGGATCGGACCGCTGGTCTTCGCGGTCGCCGTACGGGGCGCGTTCGCCGCGTCACGGGCCTGGTCCGGCGTGATGTCCGGCGCGTCACCGCCCCGGGTCAGTCCCGCGCGGACCGAGCAGGCGGGCCAGGCCCCGGGGCCCTGGCCCTTGAGCACCTTCTCCGCGACGGCGATCTGCTGGTCCTTGGTCGCGAGATCGGCGCGCGGGGCGTAGCTCCCGCCGCCGTACGCCTCCCAGGTGGACTGGGTGAACTGGAGCCCGCCGAAGTGGCCGTTACCGTTGTTGATCTGCCAGTTGTTGGTCGACTCGCAGGCCGCTACCTTCTCCCAGACATCGACCGAGGCGGCGTGTGCCGTACCCGCGGCGATGAGCGGCAGCGCCATCCCCGCGCCACCGGCCGTGACAGTCAGGGACGCGCGATTGATTCGGCTCGGCTGGTATCGGCGGTGCCGACCGGTTGCGGCCATGGCTGGGCTCCCCCACTGGCTGTAGGACACGTCACAAGCGGCCAACTTAGGGGCTTGGCACAGACCATGACAAGACCTCGGCTACTCCCCGGCGAACGCCGCGTACTCAGCGTGCCACCCCGGACCGGTGCGCGTCTCAAGGAACCGCGTATTGGCCGCCGTTGACATGGCCGCCAGGGTCCGGGGAATCTGTGCGAGGGGAGCTGGAGAGCGCTCTCCCATCGCACGAAGGGGGCAGGCATGGACGGGACGGGCATGACCGACGAGGAGATCGGCCATCTGCTGGAGAAGCTGGATCTCGGACAGAAGGTGCGTCTGCTGACGGGCGCGAGCAACTGGCGTACGCACGCCGAACCGGCCATCGGGCTGCGGTCGATCACCTTCTCCGACGGGCCGACGGGGGTACGGGGCGAGGCCTGGGACGAACGGGACACCTCGCTCGTCCTGCCCTCCCCCACCGCGCTCGCCGCCGCCTGGGACGGCGAACTGGTCGCCGAACTGGGCGGACTGCTCGCCTCGGAGGCCCGGCGCAAGGGCGTCGACGTCCTGCTCGCGCCCACCCTCAATCTGCACCGGTCACCGCTGGGCGGACGGCACTTCGAGTGCTTCTCCGAGGACCCGCTGCTGACGGGGCGCACCGGCGCCGCGCTGATCGGCGGCGTCCAGTCCGGTGGAGTCGCGGCCACCGCCAAGCACTTCGTCGCCAACGACGCGGAGACCGACCGGCTCACCGTGGATGTGCGGGTGGACGAACAGACGCTGCGCGAGGTCTATCTCGCTCCCTTCGAGACCGCCGTGGACGCCGGTGTCTGGGCGGTGATGTCCGCGTACAACCGGGTCAACGGGGTCACGATGGCCGCGGCGCCGCAGCTGGCCGGGCCGCTCAAGAGCGAGTGGGGCTTCGACGGCCCTGTCGTCTCCGACTGGGGCGCCGTACGCACCCTGCTCGACACGGCCCGCGCCGCTCAGGATCTGGCGATGCCGGGGCCCGGCGGTCCGTGGGCCGACGGGCTGCGCGCCGCCGTGGAGCAGGGGCTCGTCCCGATGGAACGGATCGACGACAAGGTACGGCGACTGCTGCGACTGGCCGACCGGGTGGGCGCTCTGGGAGAAACGCCCCGGGAACGGCGGCCGACGGCCCGGCCCGGCGCCGCGCCCGCGACCCCTCCCCGCGCGCTGCTGCGCCGGGCGGTCGCGGCCGGCGCCGTTCTGCTGCGCAATGACGGGGAGTTGCTGCCTCTCGACCCGGCGCGGCTGCGCTCCGTCGCCGTCATCGGGGCGCACGCCGCGGCGGTACGGATTCAGGGCGGCGGCAGCGCGGAGGTGTTCCCCGCCTCCCGGGTCTCCCCACTGGACGGCATCCGGGCGGCGCTGGCCGGGGCCGCCGAGGTGACGTACCGCGCGGGCCTGCCCCCGAGCGCGCTGCCCCGGCCGCTGGACCCGGCGGAGACCGACGGGCCGTGCACCCGCGACCCGGTCAGTGGTGAACCGGGTGTCCTGGTGCGGCTGTTGGACGAGGACGGCGCCGAACTCCACGCGGAGCACCGGCTGTCCGGCCGGATCGTGGAACCGGCCAGGGTGCCGGGCGCGCGGACCGTGGAGATCCGGGCCCTGATCCGGCCCCGCCGGGAAGGCGAGTGGGCGCTCGCGGTGGGTGGCTGGGGGCCGATCTCCCTCTCCGTCGCGGGCCGTACCCTGCTGTCCGGCACCTTCCCGCTGGACTCCGACGATCCGACCCGGGTCCATGTCGCCCCGCCGTACCGGTGCGTACGTACCGCGCTGGCCGCCGGTGAAGAGGTGGAGGTGGTCGCCAGGCGCGGCCTCGACGCCGGTACCGGAATCGCGACGATCCTGGCCGCCGCCCCGCCCCCGGGCGACGCCGCGACGGCGCTCGCCTCGGCCGCCGAGGCGGCCAGGACCGCGGACGCCGCCGTGGTCGTCGTGGGCACCACCGAGGAGAGCGAGTCGGAGGGCCGTGACCGTGAGACGCTCGCACTGCCCGACGGCCAGGACGAGTTGGTACGGGCCGTCGTCCGCGCCAACCCCCGTACGGTCGTGATCCTCAACACGGGCGGTCCCGTCGCCCTCCCCTGGCGTGCCGAGGTGCCGGCGCTGCTGCTCGCCTGGTTCCCGGGGCAGGAGGCCGGGGACGGGCTGGCCGACGTCCTGTTCGGCCGCGCCGAGCCCGGCGGCCGGCTGCCCACCACCTGGGCGGCGGCCGAGGAGGACGTGCCTGTCCTGCGCACCCGCCCGGAGCGGGGTCAACTCCACTACTCCGAAGGCCCGTACATCGGCTATCGCGCCTGGCTGCGCTCGGGTGTCCCGCCCGCCCACTGGTTCGGCCACGGTCTGGGCTACACCAGTTGGTCGTACGGGGCGATGGAGGCGCCGGCCGAGGTGATCGCGGGCGAGCCCTTCGAGGTACGGATACGACTGCGCAACACGGGTCGCAGACGGGGCCGCGAGGTGGTTCAGCTCTATCTGGCCGGGCCCTCGTCCGATCGCGACCCGGCGGCGCGGCGGCTCGTCGGATACACGGCGGTCGTCGCGGACCCCGGCGAGGAAGTCGTCGCGGTGGTACGGGTGGACGGCCGGGCGACCGAGCGCTGGTCGGCGCGGCGCCACCGCCGGGAGAGCGTCCCGGGCGAACTGCTGCTGTGGGGCGGCCGGTCGGCCGGAGACCTGCCGCTCAGCGCGGTGATCACGGCGTCCGTGCCACTGGGACGGTCACCGGGGGCGGCAGCGGAGAGCGCTCTCCGCTGATGCTATAAATGGGGGCATGACGGAAGATCCGAGACCGGCCGGTTCACCTACGCTGGAGGATGTGGCGCGAGCGGCCGGAGTCTCCCGCGCCACGGTCTCACGGGTCGTCAACGGGGTCCGCAATGTCGACCCGGTGATACAGGAGTCCGTACGCCAGGCGGTGGCCGCGACCGGCTACACCCCCAACCGCGCGGCCCGCTCCCTGGTCACCCGTCGTACGGACGCGATCGCCCTGGTGGTCTCGGGCGCGGGGGACGACCCGGCTCCGGAGGACGAGGCCGCCGTCCCGCACCCCGCGGGACCGACGGGCGGCGACGGCCTCGCGCGCCGTACCGACGAGCCCGACGGCGGGGCCGGATCCTCCTTCACCGCCGAGGTGTTCGCCGACCCGTTCTTCGGCCGGGTGCTGGCGGGTGTCGTCAACTACCTGCGGCCGCGCGGGATGTATCCGGTCCTGATGTTCGCCGAGACCTCGCGCGCCCGCGACCAGGTCGTCTCGTATCTCCGTCAGGGCAGCGTCGACGGCGCCCTGGTCGTGTCGACCCATGCCGATGATCCGCTGCCCGCCCTGATCACGGACGCCGGGCTGCCCGCCGTGCTGTACGCGCGCCCCTCCCGGCCCACCCGGATCAGCTATGTCGATCTCGCCCATCAGGACGGCGCGCGGCTGGCCGCGGAACATCTGCTGGCGCGCGGCTGCCGCCGGATCGCCACCATCACCGGCCCGTTGGACGTGCCCGCGGGACAGGACCGGCTGACGGGCTTCCGCGACACGATGGCGCGCGCCGGGCAGCCGTACGTTCCCCTCGCCGAGGGCCGGTTCACCCAGGAGAGCGGTGAGGCGGCGATGGTCGGGCTGCTGGCCGAATACCCGGATCTGGACGGGGTGTTCGCGGCGAACGACCTGATGGCGGTGGGTGCCTGCCATGTACTGCGGGAGCACGGCAGACGGGTGCCCGAGGATGTGGCGGTGATCGGGTTCGACGACAGCAGCGCCGCCGCCGCGTGCCGGCCGCCGCTGACCACCGTCAGACAGCCGGTGGAGGAGATGGCGGCGGAGATGGCCCGGCTGCTGCTCGACCGGCTCGCCGGACCGGACAGCGCGGTGACGTCGGTGGTCTTCGAGCCGACGCTGGTGATACGCGGATCGGCCTGAGTCTCCGCGTAGATGCCCCGTTGCCCATCCCGTCCGCACCGCGGATCCGGTTCGGCTCGGTTCGGTCCGGGTCGGGGCCGGTTCAGACCGGTTCGGTCCGGGGCCGGTTCAGTACGGGGCCGGTTCAGTCCGGGGCCGCGCCGGTCATGAGGGCTCCCCCGAAGTGGCGGGCGTCGCGGAGGCCGAGGAAGCAGAGGAAGCGGAGGCCGACGAAGCGGAGGAAGCGCGCCGCCAGCGCTGCGGCGCCGCCGCCCCGCCGGGCTCCGCCGTACTCACCTGGCCGGGTACGCTCGGGCGGCTCCCGCCCCGCGCGAGGAAGGCGGCGAGCGGTAGCGTGGCCGCGCCGACCGTGACCGCGTCAGGCCCCAGTTCGCCCAGCTCGATCGTGGTACGCGCCGCCGCGTGGCCGAGTGCGTACTGCTCCGCGTGGCGCCGGATCGCGGGCAGCAGATGGGGGCCGATGAGCAGCCCCGCCCAACCGCCCAGCAGGATGCGCTCGGGCAGGAACAGGTTGATCAGATCGCCGACGGCCGCGCCCAGGCATTCCGCCGTGTCGTCCAGGAGCGAGACGGCCAGCGGGTCGGGCGGGGGCCCGCCGGGTCCGGGGAAGGCCGCGACCAGCAGGGCGGCGAGCGCGGTCTCGTCGTCCGCGTCCTCGGGGAGCGAACCGCCCGCCTCGTACCAGCGTTCGCGCAGCGCCTCCGCCCCGGCGTACGCCTCCAGACAGCCGATGGAGCCGCAGCGGCAGCGACGGCCGCGCATCCGCACGGTGGTGTGGCCCCATTCGAGGGCGCTGCTCCTGCCGCTCTCCTCGATCAGGGCGCCGCCATGGATGACGCTCGCGCCGATACCGGAGCCGATGAGCGCGATGGCGGCGGTGCCCGCGCCCCGGCCGCCGCCGAACCACATCTCGGCCTGGCCGAGGGTCTTGGCGCCGTTGTCGATGAACAGCGGCACTTCGGCGGGGACTTCGAGGACGGCGCGGAGCAACTTCTCGAAGGGCACCGCGTGCCAGCCGATGGTGGGACCGTGGACCGTGGCTCCGGCCGGGCCGCCGCGCTCGATGATGCCGGGGACCCCGATGCCGATGCCGAGAAGGCGCTCCGGGTCGGCGCCCGCGTCGCGCAGGACATCAAAGACGCCGATCCGGACGTGGTTCACGATGCGTTCGACGTCGTAGCCGTGCCGGCCGGGGCCCAGCAGCCGGGCGGGGCCGAGCAGCCGCTCGGTGCGGGCCAGTTCGGTGAGCGACAGATCGAACAGCTCGACCCGGACGCGGGTCTCACCGATGTCGATGCCGATGAGCAGACCGCCGCCGGGGGCGACCCGCAGCAGCGTACGGGGACGGCCGCCGTCCGAATCGACCACGCCGGCTTCTTCCAGCAGGCCCTCGGCGGCCAGTTCGGCAACGACGTTGCTGATGGATCCTGAACTCAGTCCGGTGGCGGGACCGAGCTCCTGGCGGCTCAGCGGACCGTCGAAATACAACCGCCGCACAACCCGGGCACGGTTCCCCCTGCGCAGGTCACGCACCGTCCGTCTGTTGCGTTCTGCCATGTTGCTCCTTCCCTCGTCGCAACATACCCCGGTCAGGGACCTTGACGCGACCTTCGCTCACCTCTTAAATCACGTCATAAATTAAGTCATGGAGGCCGTTCGACTCTCGAACGCAGCCATCCCCGGAAAGGGGCCACCTCTCATGCGCAAAGCCAGAGCCGCCGCAGCCATCGCACTCGCCAGTGCCCTCACCGCCGTCGCCGGATGCGGTGGGGGCTCCTCGTCCGGCGGCAGCAACGAGTCGCCGAAGACGCTCACCTACTGGGCGTCCAACCAGGGACCCAGCATCGAGGCGGACAAGGAGATACTCACCCCCGAACTGAAGAAGTTCGAGGAGGAAACCGGGATCAAGGTCAAGCTGGAGGTGGTCCCCTGGTCCGACCTGCTCAACCGGATCCTCGCCGCCACCACCTCGGGACAGGGCCCCGATGTGCTGAACATCGGCAACACCTGGTCGGCCTCGCTCCAGGCCACCGGCGCGCTGCTGCCATGGGACCAGAAGAACTTCGACGAGATCGGCGGCCGTGACCGGTTCGTCGACTCGGCTGTCGCCTCGACGGGCGCGGAGGGTCAGGACCCCGCCGCCGTGCCGCTGTACTCGCTCGCGTACGCGCTCTACTACAACAAGAAGATGTTCGCCGACGCCGGGATCTCGCAGCCGCCGGCCACCTGGGACCAACTGGTCGCCGACGGCAAGAAGATCTCCAAGGACGGCAAGTGGGCGCTCGGCGCCGAGGGCTCCAATCTCTCGAACAACATCCACCAGGTCTTCGCCCTCGGCAAGCAGCACGGAGCCGACTTCTTCGACGAGTCCGGCAAGCCGACCTTCACCTCGGACGGCGCCGTCGCCGCCGTGAAGCAGTACGTCGACTTCATGGCCAAGGACAAGATCATCGCGCCGGGCAACGCGGAGTACGCCCAGAACCAGTCCCTCCAGGACTTCGCCAAGGGCAAGACGGCCATGGTCCTGTGGCAGGCCGCGGCCACGACCTTCGCCGCCCAGGGAATGAAGCCCGAGGACTGGGGCGTCGCTCCCGTACCGGTCGCGTCCGGCACCCCGGGCACCGGCCAGAACCTCAACTCCATGGTCGCCGGCATCAACATCGCGGTGTTCAAGAACACCAAGAACATCGACGGCGCCAAGAAGTTCGTGAAGTTCATGACGAGCGACGCCGAGCAGAAGCTGCTCAACAAGACCTTCGGCGCGGTCCCTCCCGTCAAGGCCGCGCAGGATGACCCGGCGTTCTCCGCCACGGACGTGAAGGTCCTGCGCGACACGCTGGCCACCAGCGCCGCGCCGCTCCCCCAGGTCGCGAACGAGTCCCAGTTCGAGACGACCGTCGGCACGGCCGTCAAGGGTCTGTTCGCCGATGCCGCGGCGGGCAAGCCGGTGACCACCGAATCCGTCAAGGCGGCCCTGACCAAGGCCCAGCAGCAGATGGCGCAGTGAGGCTGTCCCCATGACCGCCACCCTGACACCCCCCAGTGGGCGCGAGGCGGGCGATACGGAGAAGACGGACAGCGGGGGTGCGCGCGGACGACGTCTGCCGCGCATCCCCGACCGGATCCGTCAGGGCGGACTGCCCTATCTCCTGCTGCTGCCCGCCGTCGCGCTCGAACTGCTCATCCACCTCATCCCGATGGTGATCGGGATCTGGGTGAGCTTCCGGCAGCTCACCCAGTTCTTCATCCGGAACTGGGGCAATTCACCCTTCGCCGGTCTCGACAACTACAGGATCGCCGTCGACTTCGACGCCCCGATCGGCCAGGCGCTGCTCCACTCGTTCCTGGTGACCTGCGCCTTCACCGTGCTCTCGGTCGGGCTGTCCTGGCTGCTCGGTGTGACGGCGGCGATCATGCTCCAGGAGAACTTCCGCGGCCGGAGTGTGCTGCGGACGATCTTCCTCGTCCCGTACGCCCTGCCGGTGTACGCGGCGGTGATCACCTGGGCGTTCATGTTCCAGCACGACAACGGCCTCATCAATCACCTCCTGTACGACCAGCTCGGCCTCACCGACAAGCCGTCGTTCTGGCTGATCGGCAACAACAGCTTCGTCGCGCTGGTCGTCGTCTCGCTCTGGAAGTCCTGGCCCTTCGCGTTCCTGATGCTGATGGCGGCCCTCCAGAACATCCCGCGGGATCTCTACGAGGCCGCCTCCATCGACGGAGCGGGCATCTGGCAGCAGATCCGCAAGATCACCCTGCCGTCGCTGCGCCCGGTCAACCAGGTGCTGGTGCTGGTGCTGTTCCTGTGGACGTTCAACGACTTCAACACGCCGTATGTGCTGTTCGGGAAGTCGGCGCCGGAAGCGGCGGATCTGATCTCGATCCATATCTACCAATCGTCGTTCGTCACCTGGAACTTCGGTTCCGGTTCCGCGATGTCCGTCCTGCTGCTGCTCTTCCTGCTGCTGGTCACGGCGGTCTATCTGTTCCTCACCTCGCGGGGAAGGAAGGGCTCGGATGTCTAGGCCCAGGTCTCCCATGGCGCCGCCGCGGTCGTTCATCTGGACGCGCCGCGTCATCCTGACGGCGCTCGCGGCCTTCGCGCTGCTGCCCGTCTATGTGATGGTCAGCAGCTCGCTCAAGCCGCTCCAGGACGTCTCGGGGAAGTTCGAGTGGTTCCCGACGAACCTCACGATCCGTCCGTACTTCGACATCTGGACGACCGTCCCGCTCGCCAAGTACTTCGTGAACTCGCTGATCGTGGCGGGTTCGGCGACCGTACTGTCCGTGGTGATCGCGGTGTTCGCCGCGTACGCGGTCAGCCGCCACCGCTTCCGGGGCAAGCGCGTCTTCACGGTCACGGTGCTCTCCACCCAGATGTTCCCCGGCATCCTCTTCCTGCTTCCGCTGTTCCTGATCTTCGTGAACATCGGGAACACCACGGGCGTCGAGTTGTACGGCTCGCGCGGCGGTCTGATCCTGACCTATCTGACGTTCTCGCTGCCGTTCTCCATCTGGATGCTGATCGGATACTTCGACTCCATCCCGAGGGAGCTCGACGAGGCCGCGATGGTGGACGGCTGCGGACCGATCCGCGCGCTGTTCCGGGTGGTCGTGCCCGCCGCGGTCCCGGGGATCGTCGCCGTCGCCGTCTACGCGTTCATGACGGCGTGGGGCGAGGTCCTCTTCGCCTCCGTCATGACCAACGACACCACCAGGACCCTCGCCGTGGGCCTCCAGGCCTACGCCACCCAGAACGACGTCTACTGGAACCAGATCATGGCCGCCTCGCTGGTCGTCAGCGTGCCGGTGGTCGTCGGGTTCCTTCTTCTCCAGCGCTACCTCGTCGCCGGCCTGACCGCGGGCGCCGTGAAGTGAATCCTCCAGAAAGGCAGTCCGTGAACGACCTCAACGCCCTTCCCCACGACTTCACCTGGGGCGTCGCCACCGCCGCGTACCAGGTCGAGGGAGCCGTGGCCGAGGACGGCCGTGCCCCCTCGATCTGGGACACGTTCTCGCACACGCCCGGCACGATCGACAACGACGACAACGGCGATGTGGCCTGCGACCACTACCACCGGGTGCCCGAGGACATCGGGCTGATGAAGCGGCTCGGCGTGGACGCGTACCGCTTCTCGCTCGCCTGGCCACGGATCGTCCCCGGCGGCGACGGACCGGTGAACGAGGCCGGTCTGGACTTCTACGACCGGCTGGTGGACGGCCTGCTGGAGGCCGGCATCACGCCGTTCGCCACGCTCTACCACTGGGATCTGCCGCAGGCGCTCCAGGACCGGGGCGGCTGGCCGGTACGGGACACCGCCGAGCACTTCGCCCGGTACGTGTCCGTCGTCGCCGAGCGCCTGGGCGACCGGGTCAAGGACTGGGCGACCCTCAACGAACCGCTGTGTTCCTCATGGATCGGCCATCTCGAAGGCACGATGGCGCCCGGGATCACCGATCTCACGGCGGCCGTGCGCACCTCGTTCCATCTCCATCTCGGACACGGTCTGGCGGTGCGGGCGCTGCGCGCGGCCTCCTCCGACGCCCGGATCGGCATCGTCAACAACCTCAGCCCGATCGAGCCGGCCAGCGACAGCGAGGCCGACCGCGCGGCGGCGGTACGGGCCGACGGCCATACCAACCGCTGGTGGCTCGACCCGATCCACGGCCGCGGCTATCCGCAGGACATGCTCGATCTGTACGGCGTGGAACTGCCGGAGCGCCCCGGCGATCTGGAGACCATCGCGGCGCCGCTGGACTGGCTGGGGCTGAACTACTACTTCCGCCAGATCGTGCGGGACGACCCGACCGGGGCCGCGCCGTTCGCCCGGCAGATCGACGTACCGGACGCGCGCCACACCCATATGGGCTGGGAGGTGCACGCCGACGGTCTTGAGCGGCTGCTGCTGCGGCTCACCGAGGAGTACGGCGCGCGGCGCGTCTATGTCACCGAGAACGGCGCGGCCTTCCCCGACACCGTCGCGGCGGACGGCACGGTCGACGACCCCGAGCGCGCCAGGTATCTGGACGAGCATCTGGCGGCCTGTGCGCGGGCGGTGGCGAAGGGTGTCCCGCTCGCCGGGTACTTCGCCTGGTCGCTGTTGGACAACTTCGAGTGGGCGTACGGCTACGACAAGCGCTTCGGTCTGGTCCATGTGGACTACGAGACGCAGCGGCGCACCATCAAGGGCAGCGGCCACCACTACGCGGACATCATCCGCGCGGCGAACGCCCGGGGCCGTAAGGCGGCCTGACACGGGTGCTCCCACGGCGACGGCCGGAGCCACCACCCCGTCGGTGCGGGGTGGCGGCTCCGGCCGTCCAGGGCCTGCCCCGAGGTCAGCCGGGATCGCCGTCGGGCAGCGAGGGTTCCGTACCGGTCTGGGCGACCACCGAGGCCGCCACCCGGGAGGCGAGGACGAGCATCTCCGCCAGCCGGTCGCGCGACAGCCCGGCCACCCCGCCCTCGCGATGCGGGCCGTTGGCGCTCAGCCAGGTGAGCACGGCCGCCATGAAGGCGTCGCCCGCGCCGATGGTGTTGACCACCTCGACGGGCACCGCGGGCACGGAGACCGGTTCCGCGCCGCCCGCGTAGGCCGTGCTGCCCTTGGCGCCGCGGGTGAGGATCACAAGCCGGCCCTCCTCCGCCAGCCACCGGCAGGTCTCGTCCGGATCGGCGTCGGGCCACAGACGCGCGAGATCCTCGTCGCTCGCCTTGACGACCTGCGCCAGCTCGCACAGCTCACGCAGCCGGCGGGCGCTCAGCTCCGAATCGATGGTCCGGTCCTCGCGCACATTGGGGTCCACCACCAGCAGGGACCGTTCGGCGCCCGCGCGCGCGGTGGCCGCGACCGCCCCGGCCGCCGGTTCGACGACCGCCGCGACCCCACCCACGTAGACCGCGGCGAACCGGTCCACCACCGCGGAGTGGTCCGGCAGCCGGAAGGTCGCGGTGTCCTGGAGATGGAAGTGGTAACTGGTGCCGTCCGGGCCCGGGTCGGCGACCGCGAGCGTCGTGGGCAGCTCCGAGCGTGCGCACAGGCCCAGTTCCGTACCGGCCGAGACCAGCCGCTGTTCGATCATCCGGGCGAAGCCGTCGCCGCCGAGCGCCCCGGCGAACCAGCTGGGCGTGGCCAGCCGGGCCAGCCCCGCCGCGACATTCGCGGGCGCGCCGCCGGGCTGGGCCCGGTAGGACTCCGGCTCGTCCAGCACCGGTACGAGGTCGATCAGCGCCTCTCCCATCACCAGGACGGCGCCGGAGGCGACCTCGATTCCCTCGCTCACGGCTGGACCACGATCTTGCGGCCCTGGCCCGCCTTGAACCGCTCGATCGCCTGCGGGTACTGCTCCAGCGGCAGCCGGTCGCTGATGAAGACCGCCGGGTCGAGAACGCCGGTGGCGAAGAGCGCGGCGGCCCTCTCGTAGCTGTGCAGCACCGCCATGGAGCCGGTGATCGTGATCTCCTGGTTGTAGATCCGGTACGGCTCGATGACCGCGGTCGTCGCGTAGTCGGCGACGCCGAACTGGAGGAACGTACCACCCTTGGCGACCCGGCCGAGGCCGTCCTGGATCGCGCCCGCGTTGCCGGTGGCGTCGATCACGACATCCCAGCCGCCGCGCCGGTCGAACTCCTCCGCCGAGGCGCCGGTGCGCGAGCAGCCGAGCCTGTTGGCGGTCGCCAGCCGCTCCGGGTTGATGTCCAGGACATCGACGCCCGCGGCGCCGGTGCGCTTGGCCAGCTCCAGCATCATCAGTCCCATGGTGCCGGAACCGTAGATCAGTACATCCGCGCCGAGGGTGGAGCTGAGCACGTCGTACCCGCGGACCGCGCAGGACAGCGGCTCGATCAGGGCCGCGTCCCGCACATCGATGTGATCGGGCAGCTTGACGCAGTTGGCGACCGGCGCGACGGCGAACTCGGCCGCGCCACCGGGCTTGCTGACACCGATCGCGTTCCAGCGGTCACACAGATTGCCCCGGCCGGAGCGGCAGTACCGGCATTCGTTGCAGTACAGCGACGGGTCGACAGCGACCTTGTCGCCCACGGACAGTTCGGTGACCTCGGAGCCGATCTCCACGATCTCCCCGGCGAACTCATGGCCGGGCACGATGGGCAGGGTGGGCGCGAACTCACCCTGGAGAATATGCAGATCGGTACCGCAGATCCCGCACGCCGCGACGGCGACAACCACATCCCGGGGGCCGGGGGTGGGGTCGGGAACCGTCGTGACGGAGACCTTGCCGACGGCTTCGACGATCGCTGCCCTCATTACTTAACAGCTCCAAGAGAAAGGCCCTGGACCAACTTGTCCTGGGCGGCGAACCCCGCGGCGAGAACCGGCAGGGACACAACGACGGACGCGGCGCACAGCTGGGCGAGGAAGAGCCCCTGGCTGGTCACGAAGCCCGTCAGGAATACGGGGGCGGTCTGCGCCGTCACACCGGTGAGCACCCTGGCGAAGAGCAGCTCGTTCCAGCTGAAGATGAAGCAGATCAGTGAAGTGGCCGCGATACCGGGCGCGGCCACCGGCGCCACCACCCGCATCAGTACGGTGGGCAGCCGGGCGCCGTCCACCTGCGCCGCCTCGATGATGGAGACCGGCACATCCGCGAGGAAGGACTGCATCATCCAGACCGCGATCGGCAGGTTCATCGAGGTGTAGAGGATGACGAGCAGCCAGATGTTGTCCAGCATCCCGATGTTCTTGGCGAAGAGATACACCGGCAGCAGTCCGGCGACGACCGGCAGCATCTTCGTGGAGAGGAAGAAGAACATGACGTCCGTCCACTTCTCCACCCGCTTGATGGAGAGCGCGTACGCCGCCGGAAGCGCCAGCACCAGCACGAACAGCGTGGAGAACAGCGACGCCGTCAGGGAGTTGATCAGCGGCGGCCAGGGGCTGGCGCCGCCGCCCTCGCCGAAGAACACCCGGTAGCTGTCGAGGGTGAGGGGCGCGCCGATGGACGGCGGGTTGGTCGCCGCGTCCGCCTCCGAGTGGAAGGAGGTCAGCAGCATCCACAGGGCCGGCAGACAGAAGGCGATTCCGACGATCCAGGCCAGCAGCCCGAGCCCGGCGGAGCGCCGCCTGGCCCGCCTGGCGGCGGGGGCGTACTTGTCGATGCGGGGGCGCGACGCGGTGGCGGTGTTCGGTACGGAGAGTGTGCTCATGCCCGGTTCGCCTCCTCACTGAAGAGGGACGAGACGACACGCAGGGCGAAGGTCGCGATCACGATGGTGCCGATCACGACGACGACTCCGGCGGCCGAGGCCAGTCCGTACTCGTGAGCCTGGTAGAAGGTCTGGTAGATGGTGTACGGGAGGTTCGCGGTGCCGAGTCCGCCCGAGGTGAGCGTGAAGACCGCGTCGAAGTTCTGCACGATGTAGATCGACCCGAGCAGGACGCCCAGCTCCAGATAGCGGCGCAGATGCGGCACCGTCAGGAAGCGGAACATCTGCCAGCCGGTCGCGCCGTCCAGCTTCGCGGCCTCCATGATCTCGGCGGGCCTGCTCTGGAGTCCGGCGAGCAGGATGAGCATCATGAACGGCGTCCACTGCCAGATCAGGGATGCCTCGACCGCCAGCAGCGGCATGTCGGAGATCCAGTCGGGCTGGGCGGGGCCGGCGACCCCGAAGAGTCCGGTGAACCACGCCCAACCGCCGTTGAGCAGACCGTACTCGGGGTTGTAGAGGACGTGCTTCCAGAGCAGCGCGGCCGAGACGGGGACCAGCAGGAACGGGGTGATGAGCAGCGTACGGACGAAGCCGCGGCCGATGAACTCACGGTCGAGCAGCAGGGCGAGCAGCAGTCCGAGGACCACGCTGACGATCACCACGGTCGCGGTGAGGAGCACGGTGGTGAAGACCGAGTCGCGCAGACTCGCGTCGGTGAAGACGGAGGCGTAGTTGGAGAGCCCCGCGAAGGCGCGGTCGTCCGGGGCGAGCGAGTTCCAGTCGAAGAGCGAGATCACCAGCGTCGCCACGAACGGCAGCTGGGTGACCGCGATCAGGAAGATCAGAGCGGGCAGCAGCGGAGCCCGGGTGGCCCAGGCGCGGACCCGGCCCGGGGCGCCCCGGCCGGCGCGCCGGGGCGCCGTGGGGCGCCCCGGGCCGGCCGGGGAGAGTGGGGGGGTGCTGACGGAGGTACTCACTTCTGGTCCTTGCCTACCTTCTCGGCGAGCGCCTGCGAGTTCTTGAGCGCCTCGGCGACCGTCTTCTTGCCGGCGATGGCCGCGCTGATCTCCTGCGAGACCTTGGTGCCGAGGTCCGTGAACTCGGGGATGTCGACGAACTGGATGCCGACCGTGGGACGCGGCTGGGTGCCCGGGTCACGCGGGTTGGCGTTGGCGATGGCCTGCTTGGTGACATCGGCGAAGGCCGCCGCGTCCTTCAGATAGTCCGGGTTGGTGTACGTGGAGGCGCGCTTGCCGGCGGGCACGTTGGACCAGCCGATCTTCTCGCCGACGAGGTTCTCGTACTCCTTGCTGGACGCCCAGGAGATGAACTTCCACGCGTTCTCGGTCTTCGTGGACGCCTTCTGCATGCCCCAGGCCCAGGTGTAGAGCCAGCCGGAGCTCTCCGTCTTGTCCACCGGGGCGGGTACGTAGCCGATCTTGCCCTTGACCGGGGATCCGTTGGCCTCCAGCGAGCCGGCTCCGGCGGTGGCGTCGTACCACATGGCGGACTTGCCCTGCGTCATGTTGTTCAGGCACTCGGCGTAGCCGGCCTGGGGCGCGCCCGCCTCACCGTGCTCGCGTACCAGGTCGACATAGAACTGGGTGGCCTTGGTGAACTCAGGGGAGGTGAGCTGCGCCTCCCAGTCCTTGGTGAACCACGTGCCGCCCATGGTGTTGACGACGGTGGTGAGCGGCGCGATGACCTCGCCCCAGCCGGGCAGCCCGCGCAGACAGATGCCCTTCATGCCCTCCTCCGCGCCGTCCGCCTTGGCGGCGAGGTCGGCGACCTGCTGCCAGGTGGGCTTCGCGGGCATCGTCAGCTTCTTCGCCTCGAAGACGTCCTTGCGGTACATCAGGAAGGACGACTCGCCGTAGAAGGGCTGGCCGTAGAGCTTGCCGTCCTCCGCGGTGAGGGATTCCTGGAGGGGCTTGAGTATGTCGCCCTGGTCGAAGGCCTTGTCCTTGGCGGTGTACTCGTCGAGCGAGTGCAGCCAGCCGTTCTTCGCGAAGAAGGGCACCTCGAAATTGCTGATGGTGGCGACGTCGTACTGGCCGGCCTGGTTGGAGAAGTCCTGGGTGATCTTGTCGCGGACGTCGTTCTCCGGGAGCACCGTGAAGTTGACCTTGATGCCGGTGTCCTTGGTGAAGTTGTCGGCGGTCAGCTTCTGCAACTCGACCATCTGCGGGTTGTTCACCATGAGCACGTTGATGGTGTCGCCACCACCGCCGGACGAAGAGGCGCCGCCCGCGCCGCTGCACCCCGCGAGAAGGGCCACCAGGGCCGCGCTCGCACCCACACGCACGCGGAGGTCGCGTCGTCGTTGCTGGAGGGGCATGAGATTTCTCCTGATCATCGTTACGAGAGGGGTTTTCGGGACGGCTCTGCCCTGCCTCCCGGCCCGGGCACGGACCGGGGGCAGAGGGCGAAATGAGGGGTGGCGCGCGCTGCTTCAGACGCGGATGACCTGGGGGCCCAGCAGTGAGTACCGCTGTGCCTCGGCCGATGGCAGACCGGCGTCCGTCACGATCGACTCGAAGTCGCCGACCTCCGCGAAGCGGCAGAAGCTGACGGCGCCGAACTTGGTGTGGATCCCGGCGAAGACCCGGCGGCGGGCGCTGCGCATGGCCTGGGCCTTCACCTCGCTGACGGCCGGATCGGGGGTGGTGAGGCCGTACTCGCGGGAGATGCCGTTCGCTCCGACGTACGCCAGGTCGATGACGAAGTCGGAGAGCATTCTGGTGGTCCAGTGATCGACCGTGGCCATGGTGGAGCCGCGCACCCGTCCGCCGAGCAGCAGAACGGCGATCTTCTCTGCCTCGGCGAGTGCGGTCGCCACGGCGAGAGAGGCGGTGACCACGGTCAACTGCCGGTCGCGCGGCAGTGCCTCCGCGACGAGTTGGGGGGTGAATCCCTCGTCGATGAAGACCGTTTCCGCGTCTCCCAGGAGGTCGGCGGCGGCCGCCGCGATCCGTGACTTCTGAGGTACGAGCCGGGTGGTCCGTACCGCGAGAGTCGTCTCGAACCCGGCGCTCTCCACCGGATAGGCACCGCCGTGGGTACGCCGTACCAGTCCATGACCTTCCAAGGCGTGCAGATCACGCCGGACGGTCTCCTTGGCGACCCGGAGCTTCGTGGCCAGTGCGCTGACTTCCACTGACCCGTCACGTCGGGCGATCTCAAGAATTTCACGTCGTCGTTCGTCGGTGTCCACGGTGACACACTTCCCTGCTTTGCTGCGGCTCAGCACCCGTTCGGGCTCATGGATCGTTTGTACAAGCAAGGGACCCGCTGCGACCAGCTTCTTCGCAGCATCGACTGTGTCCGTTCATGCCCGTTTGGTCAAGAGCGTTTGCGCTGGTCATCAGGGGTGGCAGAGGCGGTGTTGCGCGGATCACTGCCCGAATATGGCTTATCCGGTGCCCGATCGGCGCCCGGTGCGGTCCGTGATTTACGCGCGGGCTGCGCCCGTATACGCAAATTCGCCCGCTAAACATTCGGCGGCGGGCCACGGAGAATCCATGGCCCGCCGCACGGTTCCGCGCTGCCGGTGAGATCAGCCGTACACCCCGAACTCGTAGAGCGAGTAGCCCCACGCGGTGCCCCGTACCGTCGCGTTGACCCGCACATAACGCGCGTCCCCCGCGACGTCATGGTCGTCGATGCCACCGTTGCCGTCGGTGACGGTCCTCAGCGTGGCCCAGTCCTGACCGTTGTCGGAGGTCTGGAGGGTGTATCCCTTGCCGTACGCGGCCTCCCAGGCCAGCTGCACATGCCGGAACGTTGTCTTCCGGCCCAGGTCGACCTGGATCCACTGCGGGTCGCTCCAGTCACTGGCCCAGCGGGTGTCGAACGAGCCGTCGACCGCGTTGCCCGCGGGGCAGGGGCACCCGGTGCCGCTCGGCTGGGACGAGGAGGCCGTGGCCGGCTTGCCCCGGGCGAGATTGGTCCCGTCGACCGGCGGCGGCACCACCTTGAAGGACTTCGTCTCGATGCCGACATTGCCCTTGCCGTCGGACGCCTTGACATAGACCTTCCACACTCCGAGCCGCTCGGGCGCGGTGACCCGGAAGGTGCCATTGCCCGTGTCGGTGAATCGGACGTCCGTCAGCTGTCCCGAGTTGTCGAGGTACTTGCTGCCCAGGAGCAGCTGGTAGGAGAGCGGATCGCCGTTCGGGTCCGAGACCGATGTCCGTACGGTGAACTCCCGCCCGGCCGGGACCGAGGCGGCGCCGTCGACGGACATCGAGGAGATCACCGGCGGAGTGTTGTCGGCGGAGGTGTCGCCGCCGTACGCCCGCTTCACGGCGTAGTACGAGAGCCGCTTCTGGCCCGCGGGAAGCAGATTGAACCAGACGCCGCCGAAGTCGTACTCGGTGCCGTAGTGGAAGAGCGTCGCACCGAGCGCCACGCCCGGGTGACCGGTGATACAGCCCCACGCCTTCGTGTAGCCGCTCGCCTTGGCCGTGTCGGCGGGCTCGTCCGGCACCCCGTTGGCGTCGTCGGGCACCTCCCACTCGCCGGCGGGACCGCCCTCGGTGACGATATAGGGCTTGGTGTAGCCGCCGTCCTGCCAGGTCTTGCGGATATTGCAGACATCGCCGTAGGAGTTCACCGCGTACAGATCGAGGTCCGGCGCGTTGCGCTTGTAGTAGGGCCAGGCCCCGGTCCACGCGTCCGTCGAGGTCACCGGGTGGTTGGGGTCGACCGCGTGGATCTTCTTCGTGATCTCGTTGACGAAGGTGGTGTACGCGTCGCGCTGCTGCTCCAGCGCGGCGCCGCTGTAGCAGTTCTGCAGCCCGAGGACGGACTCGTTGCCCACGTTCCACATCAGGACGCCGGGGTGGTCCTTGTAGGTGTCCACCCATCTGGGGAACTCCGCGAGCATGTTGTTCTTGTAGGTGGTGTCGGTCAGATAGTTGACACAGCCACCGCTGCCGGGACCGCCGCCCGGCTGGAGCCAGAAACCGGCGATGACCTTGACTCCATTGGCCGCCGCCGCGTCGAACAGCGGCTTGCTGGTGGCGTCGGTGCCCCAGGTGCGTACGGTGTTGGCGCCCATCGACTTCACGTCGGGCATGTACCGCGCGGCGTCCGCCATCGCGGGGCCCCAGGTCAGGCCCTTGACCTGGTAGGGCGCTCCATCGACGGTCAGCTGCCAGGAGCCCTGCGATCCGGTGACCTTGACGACGCTGCCGGCGGCCTGCGCGGCGGGCGCCGGGAGGGCCACCGCGCAGGCGGCGAAGAGCGCGGCGACGGCGACCGGGGCCAGGCGGCGGGCTCTGCCGGCCGCTCCGCGGGCCGGGTGTACGGCGGGTGGGTGCATGAGGTGGTGTCTCCTCGGGAAGTGGGGGGCGAGGGGTGGGGGCACGAGCATGGGAGAGCGCTCTCCTCGATGGGTGTCCGGCACCCATCGAGGAGAGCGCGCCGGTCAGGGCAGTTCGTAGTCCGCGTTGAGCGCGGCCCCCGCCTCCGGATGGGTCTGGTCGTAGCCGCGGGCGTCACACTGGAGTCCGCCCACGACACAGTGCCGGACCAACGCGTTCAGCGTCGCGTCGTCCCACGCGTTGAAGAAGTCGTAGTGGAACGAGTGCCCCATCCCACTGGCCAGTCTGACCTGCGACATATCGCCGTTGACGGGCCAGGCCATCTTGAACTCGATCATCGGCAGAGCCACCGGATGCGAGGTCGGGCAGACGTCCTGGTTGGCGCCCTGCGCGACCGGATAGGCCATATGGCTCTGGTGGTTCGGGGTGTCCAGATACTTTCCGTCCCAGCAACTCGGCGCCTGGAAGCGGAGGTTGAGCTGAACGTCCTGGGCGGTCGGGCAGGACGCCGGGATCTCGGTGTTGTTGTACTGGTTCCCGCACTCCCAGCCCTCCACCCAGCCCGGGTGGTTGCGGAACTCGTCGGCCGACTGCATCGGGTTGCCGACGACATAGCGCAGCCCCTTGGGGAACGGCCGCACCGAGCGGTAGTCGGTGACGCCCGACTTGTAGTAGATGACCTGCGGACCGACCGGCGGGATCGCCACATCACCCTTGTACAGGGTCGGCATCCAATACGCGGACGTGTCGCCCGGCGCCTTGCACGCCGTGCCGCCGCCGCTCAGCGAGGCCGTGGTGCTGTAGGCGTCGGTCGTCCTGTTGCCCATGAACGTGTGATCGTGCGACTTACCGGGCTGACCGGGGAACACGATCGGGTCGTCCGGCCTGGTGTGGGTGACCGAGCAGTTCGCCTGGAACTCGTGGAAGTAGCGGTGCGGGGGGATCTCGGTGGACGGCTGCACCCCGGTCACGGGCGGGTTCGCCGGTATGTAGCCGTCCCCGTCGGGATCATCGCCCGACGGTACGGGGGCGGCGGGAGCCATCTTGTGCCCGGCGTGGGCGGCCGGCGCCGCCTGCCCGGCCGCGGCCGGCCGGTCGGCCGCGCGCGGGGCGGTACTGGCGTTGGCGGTGTCCGGAATCGCGGAGAACCCGAAGGCCACCAGAGCCAGTGCGGTGGCGACGAGTAACGCGGACATCAGGGCGGTGGTGCGGAATCTCTCGGCCATGCGGACCTCCATGCCGCTTGGAATCACTGCGGGAGAGCGCTCTCCAAGGCCGTGTCAGTGTTACGCCGTCGCTGAGAGGGTGTCAATACTCTGTGAACGATCCCGGGCACGGCCCTTGTTGCCGCTCACGCGCCGGACACGGCACGATGCGACAAGCCCGGAATGCGAAAGCTCCCGGGCGGCTTGACGATTGGTGAACGGCCGTGTTCGGCGGTGCGTATCCCTCCCCGGCGGGACGTACTGGCGAGGCACGACACATCCGACCGATATCCAGGAGCGCACGCATGAGTGGTACTGCCCAGATCGGCGTCACGGGGCTCGCGGTGATGGGCCGCAACCTCGCCCGTAACTTCGCCCGCAACGGTTTCACCGTCGCCGTGCACAACCGCACCGCGTCGAAGACCCGCGCTCTGGTGGACGAGTTCGGTGACGAGGGCGCTTTCGTCGCCGCCGAGTCGGCGGCGGACTTCGTCGCCGCGCTGGAGCGGCCGAGGCGTCTGGTCATCATGGTCAAGGCCGGTGAGCCGACGGACGCCGTGATCGAGGAGTTCGCCCCGCTGCTTGAGGAGGGCGACGTCATCATCGACGGCGGCAACGCCCACTTCGCGGACACGCGTCGCCGGGAGCGGGAACTGCGCGAGCGCGGGATCCACTTCGTGGGTGTGGGCATCTCGGGCGGTGAGGAGGGGGCGCTGCACGGGCCGAGCATCATGCCGGGCGGATCCGCCGAGTCGTACGTGTCGCTCGGCCCGCTGCTGGAGCGGATCGCCGCGAAGGCCCCCGACGGCGCGCCGTGCGTGACCCATATCGGCCCCGACGGCGCGGGCCACTTCGTGAAGATGGTGCACAACGGCATCGAGTACGCCGATATGCAGCTGATCGCCGAGGCGTACCACCTGCTGCGGTCCGTGGCGGGCTACTCCCCCGCGAAGATCGCGGAGACCTTCCGGTCATGGAACACCGGCCGGCTCGACTCGTATCTGATCGAGATCACGGCGGAGGTGCTGGCCCATACGGATGAGGCGACCGGCAAGCCGTTCGTGGACATCGTGACCGACCAGGCAGAGCAGAAGGGCACCGGCCGCTGGACGGTACAGATCGCCCTCGATCTGGGGGTCCCGGTCTCCGGCATCGCCGAGGCCGTCTTCGCCCGTTCGCTGTCCGGCCACGCCGCGCTGCGCGAGGCGTCCAGGACGCTGCCGGGCCCGACGGCCGCTCCGCTCGGCGAGGCCGACGCGGCGCGCTTCGCCGAACAGGTCGAGCAGGCGCTGTACGCGTCGAAGATCGTGTCGTACACACAGGGCTTCCACCAGATCCAGGCGGGCAGCGAGGAGTACGGCTGGGACATCGACCTCGGTTCTGTCGCCGCGATCTGGCGGGCGGGCTGCATCATCCGCGCCGCGTTCCTCGACCGGATCCGCGGGGCGTTCGACACACGACCCGACCTGCCGAGCCTGCTGTCCGACAAGCAGTTCGCGGAGGAGATCGGCGCGGCGCAGGACGACTGGCGCGCGGTGGTCGCCGCGGCCGTGCACCAGGGGGTGCCGACGCCGGGCTTCGCCGCGGCGCTCGCGTACTACGACGCGCTGCGCGCCGAGCGGCTGCCCGCCGCGCTCACGCAGGGGCAGCGCGACTTCTTCGGCGCGCACACCTACCGGCGCACGGACCGTGAGGGCTCGTTCCACACCCTCTGGGGCGGCGACCGCTCCGAGGTCTCGACGAGCTAGACAGACGTGTCCCGGGAGCCCAGTGGCCCCGGTGAGGGCTCCGGCTCCGGTACGGGGTCGGGGCCCGGCGGGTGCGGCACGGGTTCGGGTTCGGGGATGGGCACGGGGCTCGGCGGCGAGGGGATGGGCTCCGGCGCGGGGCCCGGCCCGGGCACCGGCCCCGGCGGACCTGGCGGGCCCGGCGGCGGGGTGGGCACCGGCGGTACGGGATCGGGGAAGGAGCTGGCCATGCCGGACCTCCAGAAGTGCGGGAGTCGTGCGTTCCCAATGTCTCCCGGAGCGCGTGCCCACGCTCGCCGGATCCACGCGTAACCGCACGCGTCCGCTCGCCGGACCCGCGCGTACCCGGGTGCCCACACTCGCCGGACCCGCGCGGGGGTCAGATGGCGACGGCGGCGGCAGCGGCGGCGTTGAGCCCGGGACGCGGGCTGGAGAACACCGGAACGACACTCGTGGCGCGCTCGGCCGCGTCGGCCATCGACGCCTGGGCGAGCACGATCACATCGGCTTCGGTGACGGAGTCGACGGCGGCGGCCACCGCGTTCAGATAGCCGTCGCGGTCACCGGCCTCGAAGCGCTCCCACGCGCCTTCCACCAGTACGGTACGCACCTCGATACGGCGCTCCCCCGCCTCCTGCCGGATCAGCGCCACCGTCGCTTCCAGGGTGCTGTCCAGCGCGGCGACCACCACGACCCGGTCGGCCGCGGCGGCGGCCACGGCCATGGGCCGGTCGACCCGCAGGACAGGCACCCCGAGGGCGGGGGCGGCCCGCTCCGCGACCTCGCCGATGGTCGAGCAGGTGCACAGCACGGCGGTCGCTCCCTCGGCGACGGCGCCGGCGAGCGCCGATTCGACATCGGCGGCGACGGCGTCCGGGCCCTCGGCCCTGGCCCGGCTGAGCAGGGACTCGTCCACGAGATGACGCAGGACGAGTCCTGGATGGTCGGCGTCCCGCAGGGCGTCGAAGACCGGAACGTGAACCGGTGAGGTGTGCAGCAGCGCCAGCATGATCGCGATGCTAGACGGCGTTCGGCCCCGTGTCGCGCCGCGCGCTCACCGGTGGCGCGGGGAGGCTTTCACCTGTTCCTGGGCGGCCCTGACGGTCTCGGCCGGGGCCTGGGGCGCCCCGGCGGGATGGCGCTGCGCCCATCTGGCCGCCTAGGTCCTGTCCGGTCGAGGGGGGGGGGGGCGGGGGGCGCCCCCCCCCCCCCCCCCCCGGGGGGGGGGGGGGGCGCACAGGGACGCTCAAAAGGGGCGTCCGCCCCCGGGAGGTCAACGCGACCCACCCCCCCGCG
>NZ_JBEOUD010000016.1:0-160710 GCF_040303865.1 Streptomyces sp. NPDC094034
CCGCCGCAGCCTCAAACCGGACCAACTCCGTCAGCTGCCGCTCCTGCTCCACCACACCCAAACCCGCAAGCCGCCCCGCAAGAGCCGACACACCCCGCTCCACCGCAGCAACCTCGAACACCGCACGCACCTGCGGCAGCTCACCCAACAACGCACTCGGCCGCCGCGACATGAACGTACCCGCGAACCGCTCCCAGTCGACATCAGCGACAACAACACTCCCATCACCACACTCCAGAGCCATACCGAGACCGGCGAGAGCCGCCTCGGGGGCCATCGTGGCCAGGCCCCTGCGCTGGAGATTCGCGTCCTGCCCGGCGTCCGCGACCATGCCGCCGCCGCCCCACGGGCCCCATGCGACGGCCGTGGCGGGCAGCCCCGCCGCCTTACGGTGGTCGGCGAGGGCGTCCAGGTAAGCGTTGGCGGCCGCGTACGCGCTCTGCCCACCGCTGCCCCACACACCGGCGATCGACGAGAACAGCACGAACGCGTCCAACGGCGTATCACCCAGCAGCTCGTGCAGGTGCCTCGCGCTGACGGCCTTGGCCGCCAGTACGTCGGCGAACTCGGCGAGGTCGGTCGGATCGAGGTCGGCGAGGGGTGTAGAGCGCTCGATGCCCGCCGCGTGCACGACCGCGGTGAGCGAGGGGACGTCGGCCAGCAGCGCGGCGACGGACTCCCGATCGGCCATGTCACAGGCGGCGAAGGTGACGCGCGCGCCCAGCGCGACGAGTTCGGCCTCCAGTTCCTCGGCGCCCTCGGCGGACCGGCCGCGACGGCTCACCAGCACGATGTGTTCGGCCCCGCGCGCGGCCAGCCAACGCGCCACGTGCGCACCGAGGGCGCCTGTACCACCGGTGACCAGGACCGTCCCGCGCGGCGACCAGCCCTCGCCTGAAACCTCGCCCAGCGGCGCGGGCACCAGCCTCCGGCCAAGAACCTCCCCACCACGCAAGGCGACCTGGTCCTCACCGTTCGTCCCGGCGAGGACGGAGGCGAAAAGGTCACCGGTTCCGTCGTCCAGCACCTCGGGCAGATCGACCAGGCCGCCCCAGCGGCCAGGGTGCTCCAGCGCGGCCACCCGGCCCAGACCCCACACCATCGACTGCTCGAACCCACCGACGACGTCACCCGCGCCAACCGACACCGCACCCGACGTCAGACACCACAACGACAACGACGCATCCGCGTCACCCAACGCCCGCAACAGACCGATCGTGGCCGCCACACCCACAGGCACAACCAACCCACCCGCGTCCGCGAGCCCCAACAACGACACCACACCACTCAAGGCAGGCAACCCGCCCAGCAGCTCCACCCAGTCGACCGTCTGCGGATCGACGTAAAGGACACGCGCATCCGCACCGTTACGGTTCAGCGCGTCACCCACCCACTCGGCACGCTCCTCACCAGCCGGCGCGACCACCAGCCAGACACCCTCCAACCGCCGACCCCCGGCCGCCACCGGCCGCCACTCCACCCGATACCGCCAGTCATCGGCGACAGACCGATCCCGCTGCTTCCTGCGCCACGCGGACAACCGGGGCAGTACGGCACTCAGCGGATCGTCGGGCGACACATCGAGCGTGCGGGCGAGATCAGCGGGATCGCCCTCCTCCACGGCCTCCCAGAACCGTGCCTCCACGGGCGACATCCGCTCAACGCCCTCATCGACCGACGGAGCGTCCAGCCAGTAGCGCTCCCGCTGGAACGCATACGTCGGCAGATCCACCCGCCGCGCACCACGACCAGCGAACAACACCTCCCAATCCACCCCGACACCACGCACATGCAACTGCCCCACGGCCGTCGTGACAGCCACGGCCTCCGACCGATCACCACGCAACATCGGCACAAACATCGCGTCGGGGGCGGACTCCTGACCCAACGCGGACAACGTCCCGCCCGGCCCGACCTCCACAAACGTCGCCACACCCTCGGACACGAGCGTGCCGACGGCGTCGGCGAACCGCACCGACTCCCGCACGTGCCGCACCCAATACCCCGGCGACGCAAGCTCCTCAGCGGTCGCCCGCGTACCGGTCAGCGTCGACACGATCGGAATGGACGGTGCCTCGAACGACACGCTTTCCAGCACCGCGCGGAACTCATCGAGCATCGGATCCATCAACGGCGAATGGAACGCGTGACTCACCCGCAGACGAGACACCTTCCGCCCCGCCTCACGCCACAGCTCCGCCACCATCTCCACGTCGGCGGCGACACCCGAAACCACCACCGAGTTGGGCCCGTTCACCGCAGCGACGCCCACAGTGTCGGGCAGATCCGCCACGACCTCCGCCTCGGACGCCTGCACCGCCACCATCGCACCGCCCCCGGGCAGCGCCTGCATCAACGCACCCCGAGCCGACACCACACGAGCGGCATCGGCCAACGACCACACACCCGCCACATGCGCCGCCGCCAGCTCACCAATCGAATGACCCGCCACCACATCCGGCCGGACACCCCACGACTCCAACAACCGGAACAACGCCACCTCAACCGCGAACAGCGCCGGCTGCGTCACCCCCGTCTCACTCAGCGCCTCGGCTTCCTCACCGAACAGCACCTCACGCACCACCGGATCGAACGCGCCCAGCACCCCGTCCAGCGCCTCAGCGAACACCGGGAACCGCTCAGCCAGTTCACGCCCCATACCCAGCCGCTGCGAACCCTGACCCGAGAACAGGAAACCCACCCGGTGCGGCCCCGCCTCCCCCACCACAACACCCGGACCACCACGCCCCTCGGCGAGAGAGGCCAGGGCCGACCGGAACTCGGCGGGCTCCGCGGCCACCACCACCGCACGGTGCTCGAACAGGGATCGTGTCGTGGCCAGCGAGAATCCGAAATTCACCGGGTCGAAGTCGGCGGAACCCTCCACGGCGGACAGGAGGCGTTCGGCCTGTGCGCGCAGCGCGTCGGAGGTCCGGGCGGACAGCAGCCATGGCGCGACAGAGCCGGCCGGCGGGCCGGCCTCCACCGTGGGCTCCGGATCGACGCCGGGCGCCTCCTCCAGGATGATGTGGGCGTTCGTGCCGCTGACGCCGAAGGAGGACACACCCGCGCGGCGCGGTTCGCCGGTCTCCGGCCACGGCTGCCCCTCGGTCAGCAGCGCCACGGTGCCCGACGACCAATCGACATGGCTGCTCGGCTCGTCGACATGCAGGGTCTTGGGCAGCACACCGTGCCGCATCGCCATGACCATCTTGATGATGCCGCCGACCCCGGCCGCCGCCTGGGCGTGGCCGATGTTCGACTTCAGCGACCCCAGCCACAGCGGCCGGTCTCCGGTCCGCTCCGCGCCGTAGGTCGCGATGAGCGCCTGTGCCTCGATCGGATCGCCGAGGGTGGTTCCGGTGCCGTGTGCCTCGACCGCGTCCACCTGGGACGGAGTGAGCCGCGCGCTCGCCAGCGCCTGGGTGATCACCGTCTGCTGGGAGGGTCCGTTCGGCGCGGTCAGGCCGTTGGAGGCGCCGTCCTGGTTCACCGCCGAACCGCGGATCACGGCCAGCACGGGGTGGCCGTTGCGGCGGGCGTCGGAGAGCCGCTCGACCAGCAGCATCCCGACCCCTTCGCCCCAGCCGGTGCCGTCGGCGCTGTCGGAGAACGCCTTGCAGCGGCCGTCCAGGGAGAGGGCGCGCTGTCTGCTGTACTCGACGAACGTGCGCGGCGTGGACATGAAAGTGGCGCCGCCCGCGAGTGCCAGTGAGCATTCCTCGCGGCGCAGCGCCACCATCGCCAGGTGCAGCGCCACTAAGGAGGACGAGCACGCCGTGTCGACCGTCACGGCGGGCCCGACGAGGCCGAGCGTGTAGGCGATCCGGCCGGACGCGATGCTGCCCGCGCTGCCGTTGGCGAGGAAGCCCTCGAACCCATCGGGCGCCTGCGGCATCCGTGCGGCGTAGTCGTTGTACATCACGCCCGCGAACACGCCGGTCTTGGTGTCCTTGGCCCGCAGCGGGTCGATGCCCGCGTGCTCGAACGCCTCCCACGATGTCTCAAGGAGCAGCCGCTGCTGCGGGTCCATCGCCAGTGCCTCGCGCGGGCTGACCCCGAAGAACGCCGGGTCGAAGCCCGCGGCGCCCTGGAGGAAACCGCCGTGTCGGGTGATCGACGTGCCCGCGTGCTCCGGATCGGGGTCGTAGAGCGCGTCGATGTCCCAGCCGCGGTCGGCGGGGAACTCCACCACGGCGTCACCGCCGTCGACCAGCAGCCGCCACAGGTCTTCCGGCGACTCGACACCACCGGGGTAGCGGCAGCTCATCCCGATGATCGCGATGGGCTCGTTCTCCCGCTCCTCGACCTCGTGCAGGCGTCGGCGTGTGGTGCGCAGGTCGGTGGTGGCCCGCTTGAGGTAGTCGCGGAGCCTGTCCTCGTTTTCCATCTGGCGTGTGCTCCTTACGGCGGTGCGGACGGGATCGACGCGGTCCGACCTGGTCACGAGGTCTCAAGTTCGTTGTCGAGGTAGCCGAAGAGTTCGTCGTCGGTGGCGGAGGCGAGGTCGGATTCGACGTCCTCGACCGGGTCACCGGCCCGCGCGTCGCCCCATCGGGCGAGCAGGGCGCGCAGCCGCAGGTCGACCTTTGTGGCGGTGCCGTCGTTGGTGAGGGTGAGGAGCGCGCTCTCCAGCCGGTCGAGCTGGTCGAGTACGCCGGTCTCCGGCTCGGGCTCGGTGCGCGGGAGCAGCGTGAGTACGTGCCGGCTGATCGCGGCGGCCGACGGGTGGTCGAACACAAGCGTCGAGGGCAACCGCAGCCCGGTGGCCGCGGTGATCCGGTTGCGCAGTTCCACCGAGGTCAGCGAGTCGAACCCGAGGTCCCGCAGGGCTCGACCGGGGTCGACCTGGGTGTCGGCCGAGTGCCCGAGTACCCCCGCGACCTGGGCGCAGACCAGGTCCAGCACTGTCTGTTCGCGATCCGCGGCGGACTGGCCGGCGATGGTGTCGGCGAACGTCGCGGTGGCTGCGGGGGTGGTCGCCGCCGTGACGCGGCGGGCGGGGGCGCGGACCAGGCCCCGCAGCATCGGCGGCAGTGTGCCGTCCGCCGCCTGCGCGCGCAGCGCGGCGGTGTCCAGCAGGACCGGCACAAGTGCGGCGCGGTCGTCCTCCACCGCGGCGTCGAACAGCGCGAGCGCGTCCTCGGTGGGCAGTTCGAGGATGCCGGAGCGGCCGAGCCGGGCCCGGTCGCCGGCGTCGAGCCCCGCTGTCATGCCGCTCGCGGCGGCCCATATGCCCCACGCCAGGGAGACGCCGGGCAGGCCGAGTGTGTGGCGGCGGCGCACGAGCGCGTCGAGCGCGGTGTTCGCCGCCGCGTAGCTCGCCTGGCCCGCGGTGCCGAGGGTTCCGGCCGCCGAGGAGAACACGACGAACGCGGACAGGTCGGCGTCCCTGGTCAGTTCGTCCAGGTGCAGCAGGCCGTCGACCTTCGGGCCGAATACGTGGTCGATCCGCTCGGGTGTCAGTGACTCAAGCACACCGTCGTCGACCACGCCCGCCGCGTGCACGACCGCGCCGAGCGGCTGGTCCAGCGAGGCCAGCAGCGCCGCCACCGAGTCGCGGTCGGCCATGTCGCAGGCCGCCACGGACACTTCGGCGCCCAGCGCCACCAGTTCGTCGTGCAGGCCCTCCGCGCCCTCGGTCGCCAGTCCCTTGCGCCCCGCCAGCACGAGGTTGCGGTAACCCAGGTCGGCGACCAGATGCCGGGCCACCAGCGCGCCGAGTGTGCCGAGGCCACCGGTCACCAGGACCGGGCGGTCCGGGTCGACCGGCGCGGGCACGGTCAGCACGGCCTTGCCGCTGTAAGGGGTCTTGCTGAGGTGGCGGAGCGCTTCGGGCGCGCGGCGGACGTCCCAGGCGCGCACCGGCAGCGGGCTCAGCGCGCCCGCCTCGAACAGCGCCAGTACCTCGGCCAGCGTCTCCCGCAGACGGTCGGGGCCCGGCCGCGTCGGGTCGAAGGTGGCGTACTCGACGCCGGGCGGCAGTTCGTCGGGTTCGCGGACGTCGGCCGTGCCCAGCTCGATGAACCGCCCGCCGTCGGGCAGCAGTTCAAGGGAGGCGTCGACGGTCTCCCGCGCAAGCGAGTTCAGCACGACGTTCACGCCGCGACCGCCGGTCTCGGTGGCGAACTTCGCCGCGAAGTCGGCGTCGTACGGGGACGCGAGGTGCGAGTCGGGCACGCCCGCCGCTCGTACGGTGTCCCACTCGACGGGGTCCGCGGTCGCGAACACCTCCGCGCCCCAGTGCCGGGCGAGTTGTACGGCCGCCATGCCGACGCCGCCCGCCGCGGCGTGGATCAGCACGGAGTCGCCCCGGCGCAGGCCCGCCAGGTCGTGCAGGACGTGGTAGGCCGTGAGGAACACCAGCGGCACCGACGCGGCGCGTGCGAAGGACCATCCGGCGGGCATCGGGGCGACCAGCCGGTGGTCGGTGACCGCGAGCGGCCCGAAGCCGTTGGTGACGAGGCCCAGTACGCGGTCGCCCGCCGCCAGGCCGGTCACCTCCGCGCCGACCTCGGTGACCACGCCCGCGACGTCACCGGCCGAGTCGGCCGCGCCGGCGTGGACACCGCGGGTGATCAGCGGATCCCGGTGGTTCAGGCCCGCCGCCCGGACGGCGATACGTACCTCGCCGGGGGCGAGGGGCGCGATGGCGTCGGGGTGCGGGACGAGGGCGAGGTCGTCCGGCGAACCGCCCGGCGCGCTGTCGAGCCGCCAGGGGCCGTCGGCGGGCGGGGTGAGCCGGCCGTCGGCGGTGGCACGGACGAGCCGGGGCGCCGTCACCTGGCCGGCCCGTACGGCCGACTGGGGCTCGCCCGAGGCCAGCGCGGCGGGCACGGCGCGTGCGGATTGCTCGGTGCCGTCGAGGTCGACCAGCGCGAACCGCCCGGGGTTCTCGGCGAACGCCGATCGCACCAGACCCCAGACGGCGGCCTGCGCCGGGTCGGGCGAGTCGGTGTCGACCGCGCCACGGGTCACGAACACCAGGCGGGCGTTGGCGGTCCGCTCGTCGGCGAGCCAGTCCTGGGCGAGGGCCAGTGCCCAGGACGCGGCCTCCCGCACCGCCTTCCCGTCCACCGCGCGTTCTTCGGATGCTTCACACGGCCGGGGGCAGGGGGCGAGCAGGTCGCTCACGCCGTCGAGGGCGCCGAAGTCGGACACGGTCGGCGCGTCGACACCGAGGTCGTTCGCGCCGAGCACGGCGAGTCCGGCCGGCCTGTCCCCGGTTCCGTCGACGGGTGTCCACTCCAGCGCGAGCAGGGCGTCGGCGGTCCGGGAGGCGGTCCGCCGTAGCTCCACCGGTCGCATCACCAGCGACTCGACGGTCGCCACGGGCCTGCCCGCGGGGTCCGTGATGGCCAGCGACATCTCGTCCTGTTCCGTGGGTGACCAGCGCACCCGCAGCGCCGAGGCGCCGACGGCGTGCAGCCGCACCCCCGTGAAGCTGAACGGCAGCCGGGGGCCGCCGCCGATCTCGTCCAGCGCGTGCAGCACGGGAGCGTGCAGCGCGGCGTCGAGCAGGGCGGGGTGCACGCTGAAGCCCTCGCCGCCGGTCCCGTCCGGCAGGGCGACCTCGACGTACACGTCGTCGCCGAGGCGCCAGGCCGCGCGCAGCGCGCGGAACACGGGCCCGTAGTCGTAGCCGAGTTCGGTGAAGCGCTCGTAGACGTGGTCGACGTCCATCGGCGTCGAGCCCTCCGGCGGCCAGGCCGCCGGCTCGGCCGCGGGCGCGTCGCCCGCCGTGAGCGTGCCGGTCGCGTGCTCGGTCCATGGCGCGTCCCGGTCGGCGTCCTCGTCACGCGAGTGCACCCGGATGCCCCGCCTGCCGTCGGTCTCGGTGCCGACCGCGACCCGCAGGGCGACGCCGCCGCGCTCGGGCAGGACCAGCGGGGCGTGCAGGGTCAGTTCCTCGACCGTGTCGAGCCCGCAGTGGCCCGCGGCGTGCAGGGCCAGGTCGAGGAAGCCCGTGCCGGGGAACAGCACCCGGTCGCCGACACCGTGGTCGGCGAGCCAGGGCTGGGTCCGGGTGGACAGTCTGCCGGTGAAGACGACGCCGTCGGAGTCGGGCAGCGCGACCGCGGCGCGCAGCAGCGGGTGGTCGCCCGCGGCGACACCGAGGGCGGTTGTGGCGCCGTCGCCCGCGGGCGCGACGGCCGCGGTCAGCCAGTACCGGTCGTGCTGGAAGGCGTAGGTGGGCAGGTCGACGTGGTTGCCACGGCCGCCGACTGCGGCGGCCAGGTCGCGCAGCGCGCCCCGGACGTGGAGTTGTGCGGCGGCGAGGGTCAGCGCGTCCGTTTCGGCCCGGTCGGTGCGTAGTGTCGGTAGGAACACGGCGTCGGGGGCGCTGTCCTGGCCCATCGCGGTGAGCACGCTGCCGGGCCCGACCTCCACCATGGTCGTCACGCCCTGCGCGACGAGTGCCGTGACACTGTCGGCGAACCGGACGGGTTGGCGTACGTGCCGCACCCAGTAGTCCGGCGAGGCCAGTTCGTCGGCGTCGACGGGCGCGCCGGTCAGTGTGGACACGATCGGCAGCGTGGGCGGGTTGGCGGTCGCGGCCGCCACGACGCGGCGGAAGTCCGCCAGCATCGGTTCCATCAGCGGCGAGTGGAAGGCGTGGCTGACCCGCAGCCTGGTCACCTTGCGCCCTTGTGCCTTGAGGCGGTCGGCGAGGTCGACCACTTCGAGTTCGCTGCCGGACAGGACGAGCGAGTCCGGGCCGTTGATGGCGGCGATGCCGACGTACTCGGAGCACTCCGGCGCGATCTCGTCCTCGGTGGCCTGTACGGCGACCATGACGCCACCGGCGGGCAGTTCCTGCATGAGCGCGCCGCGCGCGGCGACTATCCGGCAGGCGTCGGCGAGCGAGAACACGCCCGCCACATGCGCGGCGGCCAGTTCGCCGATCGAGTGGCCCGCGAGCGCGTCGGGCCGCAGCCCCCAGGACTCCCAGAGCCGGTACAGCGCGATCTCGACGGCGAACAGCGCGGGCTGGGTGTACTCGGTACGGTCCAGTACGGCCTGGTCGTCGCCGAAGACCACCTCGCGCAGCGGCACGGCGAGCAGCGGGTCGAGGTGGGCGAACACCTCGTCGAGCGCGTCGGCGAACACGGTGTGCGTCTCGTACAGGCCCCGGCCCATGCCGATGCGCTGGGAGCCCTGGCCGGAGAACAGTACGGCGAGCCTGCCGGCGTCCGGGACGCCCCGCACCACGGCCGGGTCGTCGGCGCCCTCGGCCAACGCGTCGAGTCCGGCGCGCAGTTCGGCCGTGCCGGCGCCGAGCACGACCGTACGGTGGTCGAGCGCGGCCCGCCCGGCGGCGAGCGTCGTGGCGATGTCCAGCGGCGACAGCTCGGGCCGCTCGTCCACGGTGGAGGACAGGCGGGTGGCCTGCTCGCGCAGCGCCGCGGTGTCGCGGGCGGACAGTGCCCAGGCCAGCATGCGGCCGTCGGGCTCCGCCACCGGGGGCGGGGTGGTGGGCTCGGCCTGTTCGAGGATGACGTGCCCGTTGGTGCCGCTGACGCCGAACGAGGAGACGGCGGCCCGCCTCGGCCTGCCGGTCTCCGGCCACGGCCGGTGGTCGGCCAGCAGTTCCACGGCGCCGGTCGTCCAGTCCACGTGCCGGGAGGGGCGGTCGAGGTGCAGGGTGCGCGGCAGTACGCCGTGCCGCATCGCCAGCACCATCTTGATGACGCCGGCGATGCCCGACGCGGCCTGGGTGTGGCCGATGTTCGACTTCAGCGCCCCCAGCAGCAGTGGCCGGTCGGCGGGGCGGCCTTGGCCGTAGGTGGCCAGCAGCGCCTGTGCCTCGATGGGGTCGCCGAGCCGGGTGCCCGTGCCGTGGCCCTCGACGGCGTCCACGTCCGAGGCGGACAGGCCCGCGTCCGCGAGGGCCGCGCGGATGACCCGCTGCTGTGCGGGCCCGTTCGGTGCCGTCAAACCGTTCGACGCGCCGTCCTGGTTGACCGCGGAACCCCGGACGACGGCGAGCACCTCATGGCCGTTGGCCCGTGCGTCGGAGAGCCGTTCCAGCAGGACCAGGCCCGTGCCCTCGCCCCAGCCGACGCCGTCGGCGGCGTCGGCGAAGGGCTTGCACCGGCCGTCGGGGGCCAGGCCGCCCTGGAGGCTGAACTCCGCGAAGGGCGTCGGCGTCACCATGATCGCCGTGCCGCCCGCCAGGGCCATCGAGCACTCCCCCTGCCGTAGCGCCCGCACCGCGAGGTTCAGCGCGACCAGCGAGGACGAGCACGCGGTGTCCACGGTGACGGCGGGTCCGCGCAGGCCGAGCGAGTAGGCGACCCGGCCCGACACGACGCTCAGCGCGTCACCGGTCGTCCGGTAGCCGTCCATCTCGGGCGTCGCCTGCTCCAGGGTGCCCGCGTAGCCCTGCGGCGAGGCGCCGATGAACACGCCGGTGAGACTGTCGCGCGCCGAGGACGGGGCGATGCCCGCGCGCTCGAAGGCCTCCCAGGCCAGTTCGAGCACCTGCCGCTGCTGGGGGTCCATCGCCAGTGCCTCGCGCGGCGAGATGCCGAAGAAGCCCGCGTCGAACCCGCCCGCGTCGTCGACGAAGGCGCCCTCCAGGGTACGGCTGTGGCCCTGGGCCTCCGCGTCGGCCGCGTACAGCCGGTCGGTGTCCCAGCCGCGGTCGTCCGGGAACGGTCCGATGGCGTCGTGCCCGGCCAGGATGAGCGACCACAGGTCCTCGGGGCCGCGTACGCCGCCGGGCAGGCGGCAGCTCATCGCCACCACCGCGATCGGCTCGTCGGTGTCACGGGTCGCGGTCCGGCCGGGCGCGGCGTTCTGCCGTTCGCCGAGCACCACGGAGTGCAGGTGGCGGGCCAGTGCCTCGGGCGTCGGGTGGTCGAACATGACGGTCGTGGGCAGCCGCACGCCGGTGGCGGTGTTGAGCCGCTTGCGTACCTCGATGGTGGTGAGGGAGTCGAAGCCCAGTTCGCGGAACGCGCGGTTCGGTGTGACGGCGTCGGGGCCGTCGTGGCCGAGTACCGCCCCCGCGTGGCCGCGGACCAGGTCGAGCAGCAGCCGGTGCTGGTCGGCCTCGGTGAGCCCGGCCAGCCGGTCGGCCAGCGCCCCGCCGGAGGCCGGCGCTTCTTCCTCGTCCTGCGCGGCCAGCGCGGCGACCTCGGGGATCTCGGTGATCAGCGGGCGCGAGCGGGCCGCCGTGAAACCGGGGGCGAAGCGGGCCCAGTCGATGTCGGCGACCGTCAGGGTCGTCTCGCCCGTCGCGAGGGCGGTGGCGAGCGCGCCGATGGCGAGTTCCGGTCGCATGGGGCGCATGCCTCTGCGGCGCAGTTGGTCGTCCAGGTCGCCCGCGCCCATCCCCTCGCCCGCCCACATGCCCCAGGAGACCGAGGTGACGGGGAGGCCGGCGGCGTGGCGGCGCTGTGCGAGGGCGTCGAGGTAGGCGTTGGCCGCGCCGTACGCCCCCAGCTCGCCGCTGCCCCATATCGCGGACCCGGAGGAGAACAGCACGAACGCGTCCAACTCGCGCCCGGCGCACAGCTCGTCGAGGTGGGCCGCGCCCACGGCCTTCGCGGCCAGGGCGTATGCGAGGTCCGAGGTGTCTGTCTCGGCCAGCGGGCGGGAGGGGACGGTGCCCGCCGCGTGGAAGACCGAGCGGACCGGTGTGCCGTCGGCGTCGAGCCGGGCGAACAGCTCGGCCAGCGCGTCCCGGTCGGCGGCGTCGCAGGCGGCGATGGTGATCCGGACGCCGAGCGCGGTCAGTTCGGCCTCCAGCTCGCGCGCACCGGGCGCGTCCGCGCCGCTGCGGCTGGTCAGCACGATGTGCTCGGCGCCGTTGTCCGCCAGCCAGCGGGCGACATGGCCACCGATGGCGCCGGTGCCTCCGGTGATCAGTACGGTGCCGTCGGCGCGCCAGGCGGATGCCTCCGCCGGTGCGGGCGCCGGGGTCATGCGTCGCACCGACACGCCGGAGGCCCGGATCGCCAGTTGGTCCTCGTCGCTCTGCCCGGCCAGGACGGCGGCGAGCCGCGTCGCGGTCCTGGCGTCGGGGGTCGCGGGGAGGTCGACGATGCCGCCCCAGCGGTCCGGGTGCTCCAGGCCGACGGCCAGCCCGAGGCCCCACATCTGGCTCTGCGCCGGGTTGGTGAGCGGGTCGGACCGGCCGACGGACACCGCGCCCGTCGTGGCCAGCCACAGCGGCGCGCCGATGCCGGCGTCGCCGAGCGCCCGTACCAGCTCCGGTGTGCGGGACAGTCCACTCGGGACGAGCGGCGACGCGGGGTCGGGCCGCTCGTCCAGTGCCAGCAGGGACAGCACGCCGCTGGGATCGACGCCCGCGGCGCGCAGCGACTGCGCCGAGCCGTCGATCTCCAGGACGTCGGCGCCGTGGGCGCGCAGCGCGTCGACGGCTGCCGCGCGCCAGGGGTGTCGCGCCTCGGAGGGCGTTGCGACCACGAACCAGGTGCCGGTCAGGGTGGGCGCGTCGGCGGCGCCGAGCGGGCGCCAAGTGACCCGGTAGCGCCATGAGTCGACGGCGGACCGCTCCAGTCTGCGGCGTCGCCAGTCGGCCAGGCTGGGCAGGACTTCGGTCAGCGGCGCGTCGGCGGGCACGTCCAGTGTCGCGGCGAGTTCGCCGCGCTCCACCGCGGTCCAGAACTCCTCCAGCGCGGGGTCGCCGCCCGCCGTCGGGCGGGCCGTCCCGGCGAGCCAGTAGCGGGTGCGCTGGAACGGATAGGTCGGCAGATCCACATGCCGCCCTGCGGGTACCGCCGCGCGCCAGTCGAAGGGCAGGCCCTCCACGTATGCCTCGGCGGCGGAGAGCAGGAAGCGGTCGAGGTCGCCGTCGTTGCGGCGCAGTGTGCCGATGACGACGGCCTCGCCACCGGTCGCGTCGAGCGTCTCGCGCACCCCGTAGGTGAGCACGGGGTGCGGGCTGCACTCGACGAACACACCGGCGCCCCAGTCGAGCAGGCCGCGGGTCGCGTCCTCGAACAGCACGGTGTCGCGCAGGTTCCGGTACCAGTAGTCGGCGTCCGCGTCCGTGCCGGTCAGCCACTGCCCGGTGACGGTGGACAGCATGGGCACCCGTGCGGGCATCGGCTCGATCCCGGCCCACACGGTCGCCAGCGCTTCCCTGATGGGCTCGACGTGCGGGGAGTGTGACGCGTAGTCGATGGGGACCCGGCGGGCCCGGGCGTCCTCGTCGCAGGACTCGATCAGTTCGTCCAGCGTGTCGATGTCGCCCGCCACGACCACCGAGCGGGGGCCGTTGACCGCGGCGATCGTGATCCGTCCGTTCCACCGTGCGATCCGCTGCTGTACGTCGTCGAGTGTCTCCGCCAGCGACACCAGTCCGCTGCGGCCCGCCAGCGCGCGCAGTGCCTTGCTCCGCAGCGCGACGATCTTGGCGGCGTCGGCCAGTGACAGCGCGCCCGCGACATGGGCGGCGGCGATCTCGCCCTGGCTGTGTCCCACCACCGCGTCCGGCTCGACGCCGTAGGAGCGCCACAGCGCGGCGAGCGAGACCATGACGGCGAACAGCGCGGGCTGCACGACGTCGTCCCGGTCCAGCTCGGCGCCGTCGGCCAGGACGTCCCACAGCGACCAGTCCACGTGCGGGGCGAGCGCGTCGGCGCACGCGTCGAGCGCGTCGCGGAACACCGGCGACGACTCGGCCAGCGCGGCGCCCATGCCCAGCCACTGCGAACCCTGCCCGGGGAAGACGAACGCCACCTTGCCCAAGGGGCGCGCGACACCGACCGCCGTGCGGGCGGACTCCGCGCCTCGGGCCACCTCCGTCAGTGTGTCGGCGCCGCCCGCCACCATCACGGCCCGGTGGTCGAACACCGAGCGGGACAGCAGGGCGTGCGCCACGTCGGCCGGCGCCTGCCCGCCGGCCAGGACGGTGGCGAGTTGGGCGGCGTGGGCGCGCAGAGCGTCCTGCGAGCGCGCGGAGAACACCAGCGGGACCGGCCGCGACGTCGACGGCGGGTCGGCCGGAAACTCGTCGGGGGCCTGCTCCAGCACGGCGTGGGCGTTGGTGCCACTGATACCGAACGAGGACACACCGGCCCGCCAGGGCCGCGCGACCTCCGGCCACGGCGTGGCCTCGGTGACCAGGGACACCGCGCCCGACGACCAGTCCACGTGCGGGGTGGGCTCGGTGATGTGCAGGCTCCTGGGCAGCTCGCCGTGGCGCAGCGCGAGCACCATCTTGATCAGGCCCGCGAGGCCGGACGCCGCCTGTGTGTGGCCGATGTTCGACTTCACCGAGCCGAGCAGGAGCGGCCGGTCGGCCGGGTGCTCCCGGCCGTACGTGGCGAGCAGCGCGTCAGCCTCGATCGGGTCGCCGAGCCGGGTGCCGGTGCCGTGCGCCTCGACGGCGTCGACCTCACTTGCCGGCACGCCCGCGTCGGCGAGCGCCTGCCGGATCACCTTGCGCTGCGCGGGGCCGCTGGGGGCGGTGAGGCCGTTGGACGCGCCGTCCTGGTTGATCGCGGTGCCCCTGATCAGCGCGAGCACGGGGTGCCCGTTGCGTCGCGCGTCGGACAGCCGTTCCAGCAGCACCATCGTGGCGCCTTCGGCGAGGCCGAACCCGTCCGCGCTCGCCGAGAACGCCTTGCACCGGCCGTCGGGGGCCAGCGCGCGCTGCCTGCTGAACTCCACGAACAGGCCCTGCGACGGCATCACGGTGACGCCGCCCGCCAGCGCGAGGGGGCACTCGCCGCGCCGCAGCGACTGCACGGCCAGATGCAGGGCGACCAGCGACGACGAGCACGCCGTGTCGACGGAGACGGCGGGCCCACCGAGCCCGAACGAGTAGGAGAGCCTGCCGGACGCGACGCTGCCGGTGTTGCCGGTGAGCAGATAGCCCTCCAGGTCCGCGGGCGCCTCGTCCAGCCTCGGCCCGTAATCCATGGTCATCGCGCCCACGAACACGCCGGCCCGGCTGCCTCTGAGCTCCGTCGGGTCGATGCCCGCCCGCTCCATCGCCTCCCAGGCGATCTCCATCAGCAGGCGCTGCTGCGGGTCCATCGCCAGCGCCTCGCGCGGCGAGATACCGAAGAACTCCGGGTCGAACTGGGTGACGTCGTGCAGGAATCCGGCCTCGCGCTGGTAGTAGCCGCCGGCCCGCTCGGCGTCTTCGTCATAGCGTCCGTCCAGGTCCCAGCCCCGGTCGGTGGGGAAGGCGGTGACACCGTCGCCGCCCGCGGACAGCAGCTCCCACAGCTCTTCGGGGCTGCGCACGCCGCCGGGCAGACGGCAGCTCATCGCCACCACCGCGATCGGCTCGTCGTCCCCGCCCGCCGCGGCGGGAGCGATCGGCTCGTCGATCTCGACCGGCCCGCCGAGCAGAACCCGGTTGATGAGGACGGCGAGGCCCCGGCATGTCGGGTTGTCGAACACCGCCGACACGGGCAGCTTCAGGCCGGTGGCCGCGTTCACCAGGTTGCGCAGCGCCACCGCGCCCGCCGAGTCGACGCCCAGCTCCAGCAGCGGCGCGTCGTCGTGGGCGGAGGACTCGACGTCCCCGCCGACGACGGCGGCGACCTGCGCGCGGACCAGGTCGAGCAGGAGGTCGACCCGGTCGGGGGCGTCCGCGAGCCGGTCGGCGAGCGACGGGGCGAGGACGGCCGCGGGAGCCGCGTACAGCGGATAGGCGGGCAGCGGCACCACGCGCGCGTCCCGGCCCGCGAACACCGCCCGCCAGTCGGGAAGCACTCCGTGCGCGTGCGCTTCGGCCAGCGCGGCGACCACCTGGTCGACACCGCCCCGTCCCCTGCGCAGTGTGCCGACGACCGCGGCCTCCACGCCTGCGTCCTCGGCGGTCTCCTGCACCGCTCTGGTGAGGACGGGGTGCGGGCTCGACTCCAGCAGCAGACGGTGCCCCGCGGCCAGCGCGGCGCGCGTGGCGCTCTCGAAGTCGGCGGTGCCGCGCATGTTGCGGCACCAGTGGTCCGCGGTGAGCGTGAGCGGATCGACCCTCGTGCCCGTGGTGGCCGTGTAGATCGGCACGTCCGTCGGGCGGGGTGTGATCGGGGCGAGGTCGGCGCGCACGATGTCGAGCACCGAGTCGACTTGGCGGCCGTGCGCCGCGAGGCGGATCGCGATACTCCTGGCCCTGACGCCGTCGGCGGCCAACTCGGCGAGCAGTTCCTCGGCCTCGGCCTCGGTCCCGGAGACCAGGACCGAGCCAGGGGCGTGCACGGCGGCGAGGTCGAGCTCGTCGTAGCGGGTCAGCCGCTCGCGCACCTCGTCGGCGGACGCCAGCACGGAGAGCATCACACCGCGTTCGAGCAGATGGACCTGCGCCTGGCTGAACAGGGCGACGGCCCGGGCGCCGTCCTCGATGGACAGCGCGCCCGCGACCGTCGCGGCCGGTATCTCGCCCATGCTGGAGCCGATCACGGCGGCGGGACGCACGCCCCAGGACCGCCACAGCGCGGACAGGGACACCATCATCGCCCAGAGCGCGGGCTGCCCCACGTCCGGCCGGTCCAGCGACGGCGTGCCGGCCGTGCCGCGCAGCACGTCCATCACGGGCCAGTCGACGAATGGTGTGAGGGCTTCCGCGCAGGCGCCCAGCTGCTCGGCGAAGACCGGCGACTCCGTCAGCAGTTCGTCGGCCATGCCCAGCCACTGCGGCCCGTGCCCGGGGAAGACAAGTACGGCGCTCTGCGGGGCGCTCTGCCCGGTCATGAGCCCCGGCACCGGTCGGCCCTCACTGACGGCGAGCAGTTCGTCGGCGAGCCGCGCGCGGTCCCCGCCGACGAACACGGCGCGCCGGCCGAGGGCGGGTCGGCCCGTGGCGCCGGGTAACCGGGATAAGGCGAGGGACAAGGCGACATCGGCGAGCGGGAGGGTCGGCTCGGCTTCGAGCAGCGTGTGCAGGTCGGCGGCCCGTGCCCGTAGCGCGTCCTCGCTGTGCGCGGACAGGGTGATCGGGACGGCGGGACCGTCCGGCGCGGCGCGGCCGGGCTCGGGACGGCCGGGCTCGGGACGGCCCGAGAGCAGCGCGGCCTCGACCAGAGCGGGAACGCCCTCGGGCCACTCGTCGTCGGCGCCGAGCCGGTAGGCGAAGGTCGCGGTCCGCGCGCTGTCCCCGCGCGCGAGGACGGCGAAGGCCCCGTCGGCACCGACCAGTGCGAGGTCGCACTCACCTGACCGCACGGCGGCGACGGCATCGGCGAGGGGGGCGTGCCCGGTCAGGCACGGGCCGGCGAGGCCGAGCACACGCGCCATCTCGCTCGCGTCGTCCCCGCCCGTGCCGTCGACGGCCAGGTAGACGCCGACGCCTGCCGGGTCGTCCGCTCCGATGCCCGCGTCTTCGCAGGCCAGCCACGCGGACTCCAGTTCGACCGCATGGTCCGCGGGCAGCGGGGCACCGGTCAGCTCGGCCAGTACGCCGGGGTCGCGCTCCGTCCGTACGGGCGCCGCGGGCGCGGCCCCGATGACGGCGACAGCGCCGGTGTCCACTCGTTCTGATTCGCACATGGCAGCCTCTGCTCTCGTCAGTCGTCCACCAGAATCGAAACGCTTTTCTTGGCGACGCCGCCGCCATAACGGCCGCAATTCAAGCCAGCACCTTGCGAATTGTCAACCAATGCATGGCCGGCTGCGTTGGCGGGTCGCGCACAAGCAGGAACGCCCCTCGGGGACACACAGGCGCAGCTCGGGACTCATTGACCCTCGGAATTTACCGGGCAAACTTCGGAAATTAACCCGGCCATCGGCACCTCCAGGGATGACCGAGGCGGGCCTTGCCCACGTGTCGACCTTCGTATATATCCGAGCCGGAATCCGATTGTATACGGCGGCGAAATCGGCTCGCCGACCCGATGTTCACAGGCCACACGGAACGTCCGAAATGCGGTCAGGCCAGTCGGCCAATGGCTTCGACTTAGTGAAATCCTTACGAACCCCGGGAGACCACGCGCCCACACCGAGAGCGCCAATGAACGCGCCCCGGGGCGCGAGAGCGGGCCGGCTGGACAGCGGTGTGCGCACGGCGACGACAAAACCCGGCCGGAACTCGATGCCTGGTCGGCCGAAAGCGAGCCTGACCACGAGCTGAATGGCGGAAACCCCGACAGCGATGGCCTGAATGAATCCGCGCATCCTGAAGTAGCGGCGCTCGGCCGCTGGTCAGAGTTGAGCCACACGCTTGGGCGAGTCGGCCTCAGCACCCGGCCGGACGACTGTCACGCCGCTCGTCACCCCACAGGCCCGGTGGTGGGGCATGGCGGCGAGGTGACCGGTGAGATCACGCCCGCGGGGCCGCTGAATAGCGCACGCAGGACGTGGAATCGCATTTCCAAAACACTCTGTTCATCCCGACGAAACGCAGGCCGGGGCCGAGATTCCCGAGCGGAGTACCGAAGGGAGGTCGGCGCACAGTGGGCTTAATCACAGCCCGGCCACGTATCCATGTGGCGACTCCGAAGCGGAACGCCTCGAATACCGGAACCCGCGCCACGAGCCGCTGGGCGTCCGGCCCCGAACGGAGGGCCGAGAGAAAGGAACCGCGGGAAGCCGGATTGAATACGCGGGTGGATTCACGCAAAGCCACAATGAATGCAATACTGCCGCGCCGCCGCGCTCCCGCGCCTGATCCAGGCTATCGGAATGGGCGTTGCCCGCACCAGGCTCTTCGCTTGTGGTTATGGGAAGCGAGATAACGCGTCACCGCCGGCGCAAGGAACCCGCCACGTGGAGCCACGAATGCGCCGACGCATATGCCAACGCGAATCATCGAACCCCCGCCACCTGGCATTGCCGCGCGCCGTCCGCGTCCGTGACACCTGACATCGTCGTGTTCGACGCACCGCACGCCGTGTCCGATTTATAGGCATCCACGAGCGCGCCGTGCCCGTTTGGCCACCCTCGCGCTCCGTTTGCTGCCCGCTTTGGGTCCGTTCCCGCTCGCCTCGGTTCATCTCACACATCGGGCACCCCCATACGGGCCCACGCCCCAACAGCCGCGACACCCGCGCAGGCGTCGTGGTCCCGTGGCAGGCCCGTGGGCGCGCCTGGTCCGGCGGCGGTACGGAATCCGGAAGGTTACGCGCCCCTACGCGCTCGTTACGTCGTTGTCACCCACGCCGAGGCGACGCGCGCCGTCGAGGGGGTGTCGATGGTGATACGCCCCGCTGTCGGCGCCCGCCGGGGGCCGCGAGGCGGTCTTTCCCGCGCAGTTACTCGACGCTCGCACCGGGATGCCTGGCGGTGAGCCGGCGGAGTTTACCCACGAGTTGCTCAAGCAGCAGGGAAGCGTCACATCGCTCTCCCTCGGCCCCGATGTCGCACGCCGAGCGCATGTCACCTTCGCATGCGGCGAGTTGGCCGGGACGGCTCGCGGAGGCAGAGCAGTGCTGTTGCGAGCGTGCCGGTCACGCGTGAGGCTTCCGCGGCGAGATCGCCCCGGCCTCGGGCGATCAGCGCGGAGTACTGGTCGACGGCATCGCGCGCGGCCTCGGCCGCCTCGCCGTGCATGCCGTACAGCGTCCGGAAGTTGGCCAAACGCTGGGCGCTCTGTGCGAGCGTCGCCGATGGAGCGCGGGTGCCCGGCGACCGAGCGAGCGCGGCATGCGTGGCCTCCTGCGTCTGCAGGGTCCGTTCGTACGCAAGCGGCCGCCATCTCGAAACCTGTGAGGATCACGACCGTGACCTACACCATCCGTGCATACACCCGCGCCGACGAGGGCTCCTGGCTCCGCTGCCGGGTGCTCTCCTTCCTGAACACCGCCTACTACGACGACGTCGATCGCACCAAGCCCGCCATCCCGGTTCCCGGCCTCGAACTGGTGGCAGTCGATCGGATGGACACCGTCGTGGGGATCATGGACACCATGGTCGTGGACACGCTGGCGACCATCGACACCGTCGCCGTCCACCCCGATCACCAGCATCGCGGACTCGGCCGTGCCCTCCTCCGTGAGACGCGTTCCCGGATCCGCGACATGGGGGTAACCACGCTCGACGCCTGGACCCGGGACGACCCGGCCACCCTGCGCTGGTACCGGGCGATGGGTTTCGAGGAAAGCGATCACTACCTCCATGTCTTCGCCCATGCCTACACCGCCACGGATGAGCCTGACCGCGCCGTCCTCGAACCGCGGCCCGGTCTGCGTCTCATGGCCGCGTTCATGCACGCGGAGCTCGCGGACGAGGCGCAATTGCGACGCGAGTTCAGCCGGGTGCACATCTGCCGCCGCTTCGCCATGACTCCCTGAAGGGTGGGACAGCGGCGGCCGGCCGTAGGGGAGCACCTCGCGCGCCCCCACGCGATCCCCGGTCCCACAGCCCCCTCACGGCGACGACTCGCTCCGCGCCGGTCAGCGGATCTCACCCCGCCGCCGACGCTGCCGCCGGGTTGCCCTGGTGGGTGAAGGCGGCCCAGTGGTGCGGGTGGTGAAGGTCGGGGCGGGTGGCCTGGCGGCGGAGCGGGCCGTCGAGGGCGGCTGGGAACTCACGGCGCGGGTTGAGCATCCACAACTGGGCGGCACGCAGGGCATCGGGCGGGGCCAGCCCGCGGGCGGTGAGGTGATGATGGAAGACCGCCATCATCACGGAGGTCGGCCCGTCACGCACCGCCCAGCGCGACCCCACGACATCGGCGGCACCGCCGGCGACCAGCGCGGTGGCGAGGGTCAGCGCCTCATCGTGAAGGCGCGTGCTCAGGTCGGTCTCGCAGGCGCTGAGCACGACCAACGGGCCCGCCGTGCCCGGTCGGATCCCGGCGGCGCCGTCCAGGATTCCGGCCACGGTGAGCCGCCCGACGCGCCGGGCGGCGCCGGGCGGGCACGCCAGCCTGAGCGCGGATTCGGTGGGGCGTGACGCGGCCACGGCGTGGCAGGACAAATGGACCACGGACGCCGGCGACCCACCGCCGGGCAGGACCGCGAGCAGTTCCTCCGGCGTGCCCGCGGCGTCCCGTACCTCACCGGTGCCGAGGAATTCGCCGTAACGGAGCGCCTCGGGGTAGCAGGCCGCACGCAGGGCGGTTGTCTCCACCTCGGCCCACGGCAGGGTCAGTTCCGGGTCGGATACGAGGACCTGCCGTCCTGTGGCGGGAGGCATCCGGCGCCGGGCGGCCGCGGCCAGGAACTGGGCGCCGGACGGGGCGTAGCTGAGTACGGCCTCCTGGCAGGCGTAGCGATGGCCGTGCTCGCCGATACCCCGGATGCGCGCCGCGTGCCACGGTACGACGCCGAGCGAGCCGCAGGGCACCAGCACGATCCGCGGTGGCACGGCCAGTGGCCACTGGGCCGCCCGCACCGGGCGTACGGCGGCGAGCACCGGTTCCATCACCGCCCGCCAGGCCCACTCGCACAGCGTGCTCAGCGCGTCCTGCCAGCGCCCCTCGCAAGCGGCGCGCCACGACGCGTCCGCGTCCGGGTCGGCGAGCGCCCGGGAGCGTTCCGCCGCGGTGTCGAGGTACCGCTCCAACGGTGGGCTGCCCGGGGCCATCAGCTCGGGCAGGGGAAGCGTGGTCGGACCGGCCCCCGGCCGCAGGATCAGGGCGCGTCCGGGGAACGAACCGTCGGGCAGGGGCATGCCGGGTACCAGATAGACCAACGCGTCGGTGCCTGTGGCAGCGAGGCCGGCGGTCAACTCGGACACCTCCGCCGCGCCCACCAACTGCCGGATGCCCGGGCTTTCCTGAGCGTCGGCGCGGGCGCCCAGCGCGGTCAGCGCCTTGCGCCGCAGACCGCTGGGTATCGGCGGATCGGACGAATCAGCGGCCGGGGGCGATGCGTCCTCGGCCGGCGGGGGCGGCGGTATGTCGTCGGTCCTGGGCGAAAGCAGGTCCTTCGGAACGTGAGCGCGCCACTGGCGGGCCAGTTCGGGGTGGCCGGCGGCGTCGAGGAGTTCGGGGATGCCTCGGGAGGCGGCAGCGGCCTGAAGCACCAGGGCTCGCCCCTTCTCCAGATCGGCCACCGCGTCGGCCGGCCGCTGGATACGGAAGGCGACGAACGCCAGCCGGCGCGACAGTACGGCACCTCTGATGCTCGCCGACAGCCCGTGGTCGGCGCCGGACTGGAGCAGGACGTCGGCGGCCAGTTCGCCCAGCGCCTCGCGGGTCACCTCCACGAACGCCCGTCGGTCCGCGTCGACCTGCGGACCGCCCCGCGCCGCGCGCATGATGTGGGCCTCTGCCAGCTTCGTCAGCACGTCCACGCGGTGCGCTCTGCCACGCCCCCCGGCGAGCAGCGCGCGGGCCCGGGTCAGCTCGGTGATGGCCTCGTCCAGCAGCGCCGGGGGTTCCTCGCCGCTCACCACGGCGTAGAGTTGCCGCAGCCCGAGCGTGGCGCGCCGGTCGTACTCCTGATCGTGGTACATCTCCGGTTCATCAAGATCCCGGCGGAACTCGGCGATCGCGCGATTCAGCAGATCTGACCCGGCGCTTTCCGGCTCAGGGGTGTACTCCCCCGTCCTGGCCGCCGCGAGCCCCGGTCCGGTGGATTGCCGTGCGTGCGCGCTCAGTTGGTCGAGTCGGCTCAACCGTTCCGCCAACTCCTCGCGCCAACTGCTCTCCGGCGGTAGGGCGGCGTACCGGCCGCGCAGCTCTTCGCTCAGGCGTGGCAGCGCCTCGTGGTCTTCGGTCCGCTCCGCGCGGTCCAGCTCGCGATCGGCGGCGGAGAGCGCGAGCCTCAGGACGAACGGCGCGTCGGGTGGCACCGAGCCATCGCGTTCCAGGGCCGCGCGCAGGTGCCGCAGGGTGGCCAGGGAGACATCCGCGTCGTGGAAGCTGCCTCCGAACGTGGCGGCCGTTTCCAGGACCTCGCTCAGATCCGCTTGCAGGGCCAGGGCCCACCAGGAACCCGCGGGGGTCGCGTCGACCGCCTCCCTCAGCAGGGCGGCGGCGTCCTCCAGATAGCCCAGATCACCGGTCCAGTGGGCCAACAGCCGGTCGAAGCCGGCCGCCAAGCGCCGCTCGCGAATGCCGATATGGGCGACGAGGTCCCGCCCTTGGCTGTTGAGATGCGGGAGCAGACCCGGCTCCACGGTGAGGCCGACCGGCCAGTCCTCGAAGCGGTCGTCGCCGTCGCCGTCCCGTTCCGGCGTGGGCCGCTCCACAGTGGTGAAGTCGACCGGTCCTGGCGTCAGGGACTGCAACGCGACCAGGAGGTAGGCGTGGAGCCTGGCGACCCGGCCGCGCTCGGGTGCCTCCGGCCGCAACGCGCGGAGGGCGCTCAGTGCCAGGTCAGCGGCGCGGCGGACCCCATGGGCGCCGCCGCCCTTGCCGGCAGCCGCCTGACGCAGCAGGAGTTCGGCTTCCGGGTCCAGGCCCAGTTCGTCGGGCGAGTCGCCGTCGTGCCCGGACTCCAACGTGACAACCAGCCAGACGAGTACGCGGGTGAACCGCGGCGCGCTGCGTGCGCCGGCCAGGGCCACCAGGCCGCGAACGGCATCGAGCAGAGCGTTCTCGGGGGCTTGGACGCCGGGGGACGCATCGGGTTCATCCGGTTCATCGTGCTTCTGAGCGTGGTCGGGCAAGGCCGTACCCGTCGTCGAAGCCCAAGGGACGAGCATCTGCTCGATGTCCCGTTTTATGTCGGCGGTCCGCTGGTGGAGTTCCTGGTCGAGCGGGGCCTCGGCGAGGCGGTCGACCACCTCCTTGGCCTCGGTGAGTTCCCGACGCAACGTCTCCGTCACCACCCCTTCATCGGCCACCGCGAGCAGCGCGTCCAGAAGAGCCGTACGGGTGCCGTCGGAGCGGGGCAGGGTCCAGGGCGCGAGCAGGAAGACCAGCATCATGCGTGCCTCCACCACGAGCAGATCGGTGAGCGGCCCGTTACGGTCCGCCCACCGCAGGCGCCGTAGCGCCTCTGCCCGTTGCTCGGAATCGAACGACGGGCTCTGGCGCCTGTTCAGACACCACCCGCCGAGCAGGATGCCCACGTGCACGAAGACGAGGGAGACATTCTCTCCGCTCTGCGCCAACTCGACCTCGAAGGCGGTCAGTCGGTCGATCGCCGATCTCAACTCCTTGTCAGCGGGGCTCGACACCCCCGAGTCACCCAGGTCCTGTCCGGTCGATCTTCGCGGATAAGCCCGCGGCGTCTGGTGCCGTGCATCGCGAGGCGGAGGATCGCCCATGTACTGGACGTACTTGGGCGACTCCGACAACGCGGCGAGGTGCGGTGCCAGGCGTCGCGGGCCCGCGAAGATCGACCGGACAGGACCTAGCAGTCGTCGCGCCTGGAGAACGGCGTCGGTCGCCTGCTTCCACAGCTCCGCCACCCTGCCATCGGTGGCGCCCCGTCCAGCCTCGCCGACCATCGACTCCCCCGTCGTCGTGCCCGCCTCGTCCCCGTATCGCCGAGGATTTCGGTGGTTGCGGCCATGCGAATCAAGCAGTATACGCGCGCAGTCGCCCCCTCTCCGAATGATCCGGAGATCCCCGGCCGCCGGTGGAGGCCGGCCTCCGTGCCCGTGACGCCGCCAACCCCACCGACATCTACGGCGCGGGCTTCGAGGTGACCACCGACCCGTGAGCCGGATCGCGGGTGAACAGGCGCGCGAACGCGCCGCCTGACAGCGTCAGTTCGTCCCATGTTCCCTCCTCCACGATCCGTCCTTCCTCAAGTACCGCGATACGGTCGGCCCTGCGGACGGTGGCCGGGCGGTGCGCGATCACGAGGGTCGTGCGGTCGGCGGAGACCCGGGCGAGGGCCCCGGCGAGTTCCGCGTCTCCCCGGTGGTCGAGATGTGCCGTGGTCTCGTCGAGGACCAGCACCCGGGGGTCGCTCAACAGCGCTCTGGCCAGGGCCACCCGGGCCCGTTGTCCGCCTGACAGGGTGGCCCCCCGTTCGCCGACCACCGTGCCGAGCCCGTTGGGGAGGGCGTCGACAATGGAATCGACGCCGCAGACACGGATCACGGTGCGCAGTTGCTCCGGGGTCGCGTCGGGGGCTCCAAGACGCAGATTCTCGGCGAGCGTGCCGTGGAAGAGCGGGGCCTCCTGTCCGACGACGGCGATCGCGGCACGCAGTTCCCGTTCGGACAGATCCCTGAGGTCGGCGGGTTTCGCATCGGCTTCCGGCACCAGCTCGACACACCCCTTCTCGGGGTCCCAGTAGCGAGCCAGCAGGTGTGCGCAGGTCGTCTTGCCCGCGCCCGACGCTCCGACGAGGGCCACGGTCTGCCCCGTCCGGACCGTCAGGTCCAGGCCGTCCAGAACGGGTTCGGTGCCGTACCCGAACCGGACGCCGCGCAGCCGTATCCCGAGCGGGCCGGCCGGCAGCGGGCGGGCGGTCGCCGGTTCCGGCGCGCCTGCCGGTGCCTGGAGCACCGCACGGACCCGAACGGCCGCGGCACGCAGACTACCCGCCTGGCCCAGTGACGCCGCGGAGTCGGCGACCGGTGCCAGGGCCCCCAGGGCCAGCGCCATCGCGGCCGGGGCCCAGGCCCCGCCGAGCCGGCCCGCGGCGACCACGTGCGCCGTCGCGGCGACCACCCCGATCAGCGCGCCGACGACCAGCAGATCGCGGATCGCCCCCGCGCCGGCTTCCCAGGACTGCTCGGCACGCTGTTCCCGGGCCAGCCGACGACCGTAGGACCGCAGCCGGGCCCGCCTGCGGTCCAGGGCTCCGGCCATCAGCAGTTCGCGCAGGCCGTCGACGGTCTCGACGGTCTCCGCGGAGAGTTCGGCCAGCGCTGCTCGGGTGCGGGCCCCTCGCGCGGCACGGCCGCGTCCGTCCAGCACGGGCGCCCAGACAAGCAGCAGCGCGACGGGCAGTATGGCGGCGAGCAGCCAGGGTTCGAGAGTGCCGAGCACCACCGCCGCCGAACCGAACACCAGGCCGGAGGCGAGGAGTTGGGCGATGGCGTGGGCGTAGAAGAACTCCAGCGCCTCCACGTCCCCGAGCGCGGTCGCGGCGAGGTCGCCGCTGCGGCGCCCCGCGATCCGGGCGGGCGCGCTGCGGGCCAGCCCGTCGAAGATCCGTACCCGCAGTTCGGCGAGGACCCGGTAGGCGAGGTCGTGCGAGAGGTCCATCTCCCGCCAGGTGGACACTCCTCTGACCAGGACGAGCACGATAAGTGCGGTGACCGTGGCGGCGGACGGCGGGCGGTGCTCGATCACCGCCGTGCCCACGGCGTACGCGCCGAGGGTGACCAGGGCGGCCAGCGCCGCCTGGTCGATCAGGGCGGCCAGGCAGGTACGCACCGCCATGGCGCGGTGCGCGCCGAGAACGGGCAGCAGGGAGCGCAGGGCACCCGACCGCTCTTCCCCGTGCCCGGCCGGGACTTCGCGGGGTTCGTCCGGTCGCTGGTGAGTTGGCTTCATGCGGCCTGTTCCTCCGAAGCTGTGCTGTTGCCCGCGGCGACGAGCGCGGCGTACACGCCACCGCCCGCCAGCAGGCTCTGGTGATCGCCGGCCTCTTCGACGCGGCCGGCGTCGAGGACGACGATGTGGTCGGCGTGGCGTACGGCGTCGAGCCGGTGGGCGACGACCAGGCAGGTGCGACCTCGGCTCGCCGCCGGCAGTTCCCGCACGATCCGGGCCTCGCCGCGTTCGTCCACCGCGCTGGTCGCCTCGTCCAGGACCAGGACCGGTGCGTCGGCGAGCAACGCCCGGGCGAGCGCGAGCCGTTGGCGCTGTCCGCCGGAGAGCGTGGCACCGCGCTCGCCCACGAGAGTGGCGTAGCCGTCCGGCAGGCGGGCGATCTCGTCGTGGATGCCCGCCGTGCGTGCCGCTTCGCGCAGTTCGGCGCCCGTCGCCGAGGGCCGGGCCAGGCGCAGGTTGTCCGCGATCGTGCCGTGGAACAGGTACGTCTCCTGTGACACCACCGCGACGCCCCGGCGCAGTGAGTCGAGCGCGTACGCGGTGGTGTCCGTCCCGCCGACGGTGATCCGGCCGCTGTCGGGGTCGCGGTGACGCAGCAGCAGGCTCAGAAGAGTCGATTTTCCGGCTCCGGAGGGCCCCACGATGGCCGTGGTGCGTCCGGCGGCGGCGGTGAAGGTGACCGCGCTCAGGGCGGGCAGATCCGCGCCGGGGTGGGTGAAGCTCACATCCTGGAAGCTTATTTCGGGGGCCTTGTCCCACTCCGCGGCAGTCGTGCCGCGGTCGGCCACCGCGCCCTCGGCGGTGCGCAGCGCGGCGATGCCGTCGGCCGCCGAGACCCCGAGATAGCCCGCGTGCCATTCGCGGGAGAGATCACGGACCGGGCGGAAGCACTCCGATGCCAGCATCAGCAGGAGGTACGTTCCGACGTCGCTGGTGCGCCCGGTGGTCGCGGAGGCGCACGCGACCAGGACCGCCGCCGCGGTTCCGCCCTGGACCGCCAGATCGGTGAGACCGGTGTCGACCAGCGAGACGCGCAGCTTGGCCACGGTGGCGCGGTGCAGCGCCGCCGAACGCCGCTCCAGCCGTTCCCGGGTGCGGCCGACTGCTCCGGTGGCCCGCAGCGTCGCCATGCCCTGCGACGCTTCCAGGTAATCGGCCGCCAGTGCCTCGTAGGTGTCCCAGTGTTCCTTGCCACGACGCGCCAGGAGCCGGTCCCACCCGCGCGGCCCGAACAGCGCGAGCAGCAGGGCGGGCCCGAGGGCCAGCACGGCGCCCGGCTCCACCCGGGCGACGACGGCGAGCAACAGGAGTGGCACGGTGCAGGTGATGACCAACTGCGGGAGATAGCGCGACACATAGGCGTCCACGCCCTCGACGCCGTCGACGACGGTCGCACGGACCGCTCCCGCCCGGGCGCCGGTGAACGCGGTCGGCCCCAGCTGCCCGAGGCGTTTCAGCAGGTCGTCGCGGAGCCGGACGCGGACGTTCGCTCCCGCCTCCACCGCTGTCAGCCGTTGTGTCCTGCCCAGCGCGGCGCGCGCCAGGACGACGGCGAACACCGCGCCGAGCAGCGAGGGGAGTCCGCTCAGATCGCCCCGGGCGATCCGGGAGAGCACGACGGCGAGCAGTACGGCCTGTGCGAGGTGGGTGAGCGTGACCAGGGCGAGCAGGGCGGTCGCGCCCGCCAGTGGCCGGGCCGCGCCACGCGCGGCCCGCAGGAGTTCCGGGTGCAGCATCATGGGCGTTCTTCCTCGCGGGGCGAAGTGGTCGGGGCGGGCGGGCCGCCGAGGGCGAGACCGTGCACGATCCAGTCGCGTTCGGGGGCCTCGCCGAGCGCGGCGCCGAGGTCGGCCTGTTGCCAGGAGCCGATGGGCCGTGACGGGAGTCCCTCCGCCGCGGCGTGGGCGTGAGCCATTCCGGCGGCGTATCCGGCGGCGAGGTGGTCGAGTCCGACCCTGGCGGCGGGGGCGTCGGAGGGGCAGCCGTGGGCCAGCAGTACGGCGCCCGCCTCGGCGATCCAGCCCTGCCCGGCAGCCCAGTGGGCGAGGGTGGGCCGTGTCTCTCCGGTCGCCAGAACACGCAGGGCCGAAGCGGCACGCACGGTCGGTCCGGGGCGCAGGGCCGAAGCGGCACGCACGGCCGGTCCGGGGCGCACGGCCGGTCCGGTATGGGCGCCGGGCAGCGTCCGCGAGAGGGGCGGGGCGGCGAGGGTGAGCAGCCCGGGCGTGGGGCCACCGACGGCCGCACTCCAGGACAGTCCACCCGGCCACGCGTCGACGGCCGTGGTGAGGATCCGGGCCAGCAGGTCCTCGGAAGGCGGCTGTGTGAGATCCGCCGGGTCGGCGCTCCGGCGCTCCGACAGCACGCTGTCCGTGACGGGCGCGGGGCGCCGGGCGGTATGCCAGCAGGCCCCGGTCCGCTCACCGGCGCCGAGGATCTCCAGCAGACAGCGGGTTTCGGCGAGTGCGACGGGCGGCGTGAGGTCCGCGCCGGGCAGGGGGACGGGAGCGTCCGCGAGCGGGAGCCGGGCCCAGACGGACAGCGGGTCGTCGTGGTGGCCGGCCTCTCGGAGGGTGAAGCGGACGGCGGCGAGTGGCTGTTCCGGTTCGGCGCCGGGCCAGAGGGTCTTCCACTCGCCCGGGCGCGGAAGTCCGGCGGCCGCGCAGAGGGTGGCACCGTCCGCGTCCAGGCAGACCGTCGGAGCGGTCCCTTCCGCTGCCAGGACCAGTGCGGCGGCGGCATGGCCGGCGTCCAGAAGGAGCAGGGGCCACGCCCGGTGGCCGTAGTGGGTGACGGTGTTCCCGGCGGTGACCGTCAGTACGGCGATCGCTCCCGGCGGCGCGTCGGCCGGGGCCGGGCCGCGGCGGTGGACCCGGTGGGTGTGCGGCGCGTAGACATACCGTCCGGGCGGCAGCGAGCAGCCCGCACCGAGCAGCAGATGGACCCGGACCGGGTGCAGGGCGCCCGCCGAGGGTACGGGTCGACGCCGGCCCGCCCGGCCGTCCGGCACCGCGAGCGACAGCCGCAACAGGCGGTCCAGGTCCACCCGTTCGCCGCCCTGGGCCATCTGTCCGGGGCCGCCGCGTCCCCCGGGGCCGCCCGGCTCGCCCGGCCGCCCGAGGGGGAACGACTCACCGGCCCAGGGGAAGGGGCGGTGCGGCGCGCGGGCCGCCCGGGCGGGCACGTGGGCGGATCTGGCGTGGGCGAGGGCATGCCTCAGTGCCTGGTCGGCGGCGGATACGGGAGTGCGGGTCATGAACGGGTGCCTTCACATGTGTGGTGGCGGAGCAAGCGTGAAGTCCGCGGGCACGGCCGGTGGCCTGGCCCGCCACCCTCGGCCGAGCGCGGCCTCGGCGAAGCGGGGGGAGCCGAAGTAGCCGAAGGCGGCCGGGGCGTTGGGGATCAGACCGGAAACCAGGACGCGGGCCACGCGCAGCGAGGTCTCGGCGACGTCCTCGGTGGTCAGGTCGAAGGTGATCACACGGTGTCCCCCGGCGGCGAGGGCGGCGTCCAGCGCCTCCCGGCTGCCGCGGGCGACCTCGGTGACGGAGACGGTGCCGAGGGCGGGTTCGGTGAAGCGGCGCGCCAGAGGGGCCATCCGGTCGTCCAGCCAGACCTGCACATGGGCGCCGAGGTCGCGTACGGCGGCGAACTGCGGCCCGCAGTCGTCGAGATAGCGCCGGTCGGCCCGGTGGTCGAGGTAGAGTCCGCGGGCGAGCATGCTGGCCTCCACGGCCTGGAACACCCAGCCGTCGGCGTCCACCGCGCCCTGGGTGAACACCCAGGTGTGCACGGCCTCCAGGACCGCCTTGCGGGCCGCTTCCGCCGGGTCGTAGCGGCAGGCGAATCCGGCCGCGTGGATGCCCCGCCGGGGATCACGCACCAGGGCCGCCACGCAGGGGGCGAACTCGGAGGGCATCTCCACGATGTGGACCTCCAGGTCCGCGCCCGCCAGATCCTCGGTGAGGCCGGGCACGGTCGCCGGGTCGATGCCACGGGTGGGGCCGTCGAGGTGCCACCACAGCTCCAGGGCGTCACGCTCCACGACTTCGAGGAGCCCGCGCTCGACGGCGTCGTCGAACCCCTGCCCGGTGGCTATCCCCGCGTAGTTGAGGTGATGGGTGCGCGGGAGCGAACGCAGCTCGCCCTGACGCCAGTTGAGGTGGGTCAGCGCCACGGGCGCCCAGCACTCCCGCCCGTCCTCCATGCCCGGCGTCCACAGCGCGGGGGTTTCCGGCCGGAGCGCGGCGTACGGGAATCCCCGGCGTTCGTACTGCCAGGAGGCGTACGAGGGCAGTTGTCCCGGCCCGTACAGTCGGGCCCCCTCGGCCGCCAGTTGGCCGGCGGTGGCCCGCCGGGGAGCGTTCGGGTGGCCCGGCGGCGGGAGGCGGTTGCCGCAGTAGCGCTCCACGGCCTCGGCGATGGCGGCGATCCGCGCGCCGTCGGGGTCGCCGAACGTGGTGCCGAGCGAGACCCGGTCGGCCGGCCAGGCGCCGAGACGGCGGGCGTCCGCGACATTGGCGGTCATGGCGATGTAACGGGGCGGTGCGCCGTCCGGGTGCTCGACGGGTGCCACATCACGGATCAGCCCGCAGACGGGATCGACAAGGGCCTCGATCGGCAGAACGGTGTTCAACGGCGGGACGCTGCTCAACGGCATATCTCCGGTACGGGCTCGACGTAGTGACGTCGGGCGGTGACAGGCAGGACGAGGGCGCCGCCCCCGGTCAGTACGGTCCTGCGGGACGGTGCGAGCCGGGTTGCCGTCACCGGGTTCTCGCCGGTGTGCGGGTTGCGCGCGTGGGCGGGGAAGTGGTGTCCGGCGATCTCGACCCGGAGTCTGGTTCCGGCGTCGAGCCGGCGGCCCAGGGTGCCGAGCGGCACGGTGATGTCCGCGGTTTCGTCCGGCGGGTCGGTGCGCCGGACGATGCCGAAGGCGAGTGGTTCCGCGCGGCCGGACGGGTCGAGAGCGGTGACCCGGACCGCCCAGTCGGCGCACGGCCCGTCGGTGACGGCTCTGACTCTTGCCTCCGCGTGCCCGGCCAGATCGAGCGGGCGCGGCAGCGGGGGCGAGAGCAGCACACAGCGGTCGGCGCGGTCGCCGTCCACCGGGATCATGAGATCGTCGGAGCGCACGGGCCGGGCCGGGTCGGCCGTGAAATCCGCGCCGTGCAGCAGCCGCAGGCCCGTGGGCGTACCGAAGGCCCAGACCGTGGGCCGGGTGGATTCCGCGTCCCCGATCCCACCCGGCGCCGTCCCTCCGCCCGGTGCGTGCTGTGCCGTCCGCGGCGGAGGTGTCGTGCGGTCCGTCCCCGGCCGCCCGGCGCCCGTGAGCACCTGCCGCCCGAGCGCGTCCGCCGTTTCGGGAGACCGCCCGTCGTCCGATCCCGGTGCGCGGTACCACCGGCCGCTGTCACCCAGGGCGATGACGCCGTGCCGGGTGTGCTCAAGCCGGCCCGCGAGGGCCGCCTTCGCCCACCGTACGTACAGCGCACCGAGGTTGATCCGGCCGGGCGCGGCCGGTGCCGCCCCGGCGGTGAGACGGTGGCCCCACGGTCCGAGCAGCAGTCGGGACGGGCCGCCCCAGCCCCGCCACAGCGCCAGGGTGTCCTCGGCGAACGGGTCGCGGATGCCGCCGACCGCGAGAAGAGGCAGCCGGGCGGCCGCCCCGTCCAGGACGAGCCTTCCGCGTCGGCGATCGTCCCATATCCGGGTCCATGAGGGGAGTTCACGCTCCAGCCGGTCGCCCAATCCGGCGACCGGGAGGTGTTCCAGCAGCCGGGGATCCCTGGCCAGGGCTGTCTCCAGCGCTTCGGGGTCGGAGTCGGGCCGGTCGCCGTGCGCCGCCCACCATCCGGCCCGGGCCCGCAGCCGCTCGGGTCCGGTGGCCTCGCGAGCCGTCTCGGCGAGGCCGAGGGCGGGCACGGCGGCGATCACGGCGTCCGGCGTACCGTCACCGTCCCCGTCATGGGCCAGGGCGGTGACGAGCGCGCAGTAGGCGGCGTACGACGCGCCCGCGGCGACCACCCGGCCGTCGCTCCATGTGTGGCCGCGTACCCAGGACAGGGTCGCCGCGCCGTCCTCCTCCTCATGGTTGTGGTACGGATGCCACTCCCCTTCCGAGCCGTGCCGGCCCCGTACGTCCTGGGCGACGGCGGCGAAGCCGCGCGCCGCCCAGCCGTGCAGCTCGGCGCGGTGGGCGGTACGGCCGTAGGGGGTCCTGATCACCACGGCGGGATGGGGCCCGGATGATCGCGGCAGGCACAGGTCGGTGGCCAGCCGGACGCCGTCAGGAGCGATGACGTGGTGCGTCCGGGCGGTCATGGCCGACTGCCCGCCGGCTTGGCGGAGGCAGGCAACGGGGCGACCGCGGGCACGGGCAGGACGGGATGGTCGGTGACCGTCAGATCCCTCAGGTCCACCCGTCGCAGTCTGCGGCGAGCGGGCGGTGCGGCGGCCCGATACCGCTCTCCGGCCGCCCAGGCGACGAGGTCGGCGGTGAGCAGTGAGGCGATGAGCGCGGCGGATGCCTCGGTGGGGTGCGGGCCGGTGTCGGGGGTGCGATGGCCGGCCCAGTAGGCGGCGAGTTCGCGGTGGGCGGGGGTCGCGGCGAGCCTGCGCAGACGTATGTGGGCGGAGGTGATGTCCCCGGGGGCCGAGGCGATCGGTTCGATCCACATGTGGGCGCCCTCGCGGTGGCAGCGCAGCCAGCCGACGCGCACCGCGGGCAGCCGGTCGGCCTCGTCCCACAGCCCTTCGGGAACGGGCGAGTCGAGGCACCAGACCACCGCGGTCGGGACGTCGGGCCCATGGCCGTCCACGAGTTCGCTCACCTGTTCCGGTTCCGCGGTGCGGAGATCGGCGCCCTCGGCGGCGGCGAAGCGTGCGAGCGGCGCGGTGAGGCTTGTGTCGCCCAGGAGGAGCACCGTGTGTCCGCGCAGTGGACCCGGCCGGGGGTCCGCGGTCGCCGGAACGGCGTAGCCGGCCTGCTCGAACGCCTCGACGAGCGGGGCGAGTTCGTCGTTCGCCCCGGTTCGTTCCCCGCTCGTCCCCGTGACCAGCCGGTGCGTCAGTGCCTCGGCGTCGGCATGGCCGGTGTCGATGCGCAGGAACTCCCCGTCCGCGGTACGCAGCGCCAGTCCGGCACCTGGAACGTTGACGATCCCGGTGCCGGGAGCGAGTCGACTGGGGGGCACGGAAACCTCCGGGTAGTGGTCGTTGTCAGGGCCGGGAACGGGACGGGCCCGCCCGTATCACAGCCGGGCGGGCCCGTCGCACGCTCTCACCACCTGCTGTTGCCAGCAGGAGTCGTGCTACTTCTCAGCCGCGGTGTCCGCCTCGACGGCGTCGTCGAAGGGGTTCTCGACGAGGGCGTTCGAGTGGGTGGCGGAGAGGTGGGCGAGCTGGCCCTGGTCGGCGATCGGGCTGAACACCTTGTCGCGCTCCATGAGTTGATGCCTCCATGTGATTCGGGTTGATGGTCGCGGCTGTTGTTCGGCCGCACCAGCGACACTAATGAATATGATTTTCATTCCGCAATAGTTTTCGATGTTCGACAGGGTGATCTGGGTAACAGACCGGCCAGCCGCCCTCGGCGTCCCGGTCCACCCGGCCCTGGACACCCAGCACTTCGGCCAGCAGTCCGGGGGTGACCACCTCGTGCGGTGTGCCGTCGGCGGCCACCCGGCCGTCGCGCAACGCCACGATCCGCTCCGCGAAACGGGCCGCGTGGTTGAGGTCATGAAGCACCATCACCACCGTCAAGCCACGCTCCGCGCGCAGCCGCACCACCGTTTGCAGCACTTCCAGCTGGTGCCGCAGGTCCAGATAGGTGGTCGGCTCGTCGAGGAAGAGCACCCGGGTGTCCTGCGCCAACGCCATGGCCAGCCGCACGCGTTGCCGCTCACCCCCGGACAACGCGTCCACCCGACGGTCCGCCCACGCCGTGACACCCACATCCGCGAGCGCCCGGGCACTCACCTCGTCGTCCCCGTCGCGGAGCATGCCGAGCGGCCCCCGGGCGGCGTACCGCCCCTGCCGCACCAACTGGCGTACGGTCAGCCCCGGTACGGCCGGGGCGGATTGATGCAGCAGCGCGACCCGGCGGGCGGCGGCCCTTCTGGTCAGTCCGGACGCCTCGTCCCCCGCCAGCAGTACGCGGCCCCCGCTCGGGGCGAGCAGCCCGGCGGCCAGCTTGAGGAAGGTGCTCTTGCCGCAGCCGTTCAGCCCGATCAGGGCCACCAACTCCCCTGCTCCGATGCGCAGATCGACGCCGCGCAGGACTTCGCGCCCCGGATACCCGAACCGAAGGCCCTCCGCCCGGACGGCACCGGAATCCCCAGTGATCATGTCGCCTTCCCTCCCGTCCTCTCTCCCACCCGCACCGCGCGTCCCTCCTGGGTCGGCGCGTCGGCCGTTCATCGCTCATCCGTACGCCGGCGGGCCACGATCAACAGCAGCCCCGCGCCGACACATGTGGTGAGCGCGCCCGCCGGGACGATGAAGCGGTCCGAGTCGAGTGCCCCGGCCAGGGACCGGGACAGCAACTGCGCGCCGGCGTCGGCCCCGCACACCACGACCGCCCCGAGCAGCCCCGCGCCCGGGAGCGCGACGCGCAGTTCGGCGCCGAAGACCGCGAGCGCCAGATGCGGCACGAGCAGCCCGACGAAACCGAGCGCGCCCACCGCGGAGACGGCACCAGCCGTCAGCGCCACCGCGCACACCAGGGCCGCCGCCCGGCCCCGGCCGGTGTCGAGCCCTGCCGCCGCGGCCTGTTCGTCGCCGCAGCGCAGCAGTGTCAGCGGTCCGGCGAGCAGCCAGGCCACCGCCGCCCACACCAGGGCCCAGGGCCACAGCAGGTGCCAGTGCTGCCAGACCCGCCCCTCCGTGGAGCCGACCAGCCACTGGACGACACTGCCCAGCTCGCCGGGCGCCACCAGCAGCACCATGGCGGTGCACCCGGCGAGCACCGCCGACACGAGTACGCCGTACACCGCGGTCTGCTCCGGATCGCCCCGCTCCCGTCCGGCGAGCAGCCAGAGCAGTCCCGCTCCGGCGAAGCCGCCGAGACACGCCGCCACGACCACCGCCGCCGGGGACTCCCAGCCGGCGAGGCCGAGCCCGGTGGCGGTCACGGCGCCGAGCACCGCGCCCGGGGTGACGCCGGTGACCTCGGGCCCGGCAAGCGGATTGCGCAGCGCCGACTGGAGCACCAGCCCGGCCAGCCCGAGACTCGCGCCCGCGACCAGCGCCACCAGCAGCCGGGGCAGCCTGAGCTGGAGCACGATGTGCCGGGCCATCGGGTCGCCGCCGCCGAGCAGGACGTCCCCGACATCGGCGAGCGAGACGGCACGCCCGGCGACCAGATCGGCGCAGCCGACCACGACGACGAGCAGCGCGAGGACGGTGATCCTGGCGCGCCCGGCCCGTACCGCGCGGTGGACCGGCGCCGTAACGGCCCCTGGCGCACTCATCGCTCCGCCTTCCGTATGAGGGCGGGCGGGGCCTCCCGTACCGGATCGGCCTCCGCCGCGTACCGCGCGACGGGTTCCGCGCGGCCCCCGGTCCGGGCACGTCGCCGCCCCGTCTTCAGCAGGGCCACTCCGACGGGCACCCCGACCAGCGCGGTCCACGCGCCCACCGGCGTCTCGACGGGCGCGAGGGCCAGTCGCGCCGGCTGGTCGGCGCAGAGCACCACGACGGCGCCGCACGCCGCCGACCAGACGAGCCGGCGCCCCGCGTCACCGTCCGGCCGCAGCCGTCCGGCCAGCTGGGGCGCGAGGAAGCCGACCCAGGCCACCGGTCCGCAGACCGCCACGAGCGGCGCGATCAGTACGACGGCGATGGCCAGCGCGGCCACCCTGGCACGTCCGACCCGTACACCCAGCGCGCGGGCGTCGTCGTCCCCCAGCCGCAGCACCCCGAGCACCGGCACGCACAGCACGAGCGCCGGTAGCGCCAGGACGAGCCACGGCCAGAGCCCCGTGACGTCCTCCCAGGTCCGGGCGGACAGACTGCCCAGCAGATAGCGGTAGATGAGCTGGAGGTCGAGCTGGTCGGCGAGCACCATGAGCACCAACAGGCCCGCCTGGAGTGCCGCCGCGACAGCGGCTCCGGTCAGCAGCACCGCCGAGGGGCTCCGTCCGAGGCCCGCGGCGAGAAGGGTCAGCAGCCCGCCGAGCGCCGCCCCGCCCAGAGCCAGGAACGGTTCCACGGCGAGCGGCACGGACACGGCGAGCACCAGCGGAGCCGCCACACCGAGCGCGGCGCCCGAGGACACGCCGAGCATCTCGGGGACGGCGAGCGGGTTGCGCAACGCCTCCTGGAGCACCAGCCCCGCGGCGCCCAGACAGGCCCCGGCGACCACCGCCAGCACCAGCCGCGGCAACCGCAGTTGGCCGACGATGACGCCCTCCGGACCGTCTCCTCCCAGCACTTGCGCGATCCTCGGCGGTGCCACGTACGGCGTTCCCAGGCACAGGGCACACACAGCGCTCGCCAGGGCCGCCGTCAGCAGACAGACGAGCGCGACCGGCCGGCGTGTCACCGGAGCGCGGCCGTCGCCTCGTCAAGGACCAGGCCCAGGGAGCGGGTTCCGCGCCCCTTGGCCCACACCTCGGAGTCGACCTCGATGACCTTGCCGTTCTTGACGGCGGGAATCCGCGACCAGAGCGGGTTCTTGGCGAGCTTGTCGGACAGCTTGCCGTCGGGGGTACCGAACGAGAGGGTCTCGACAAACAGCACGTCGACGTCGCGGGCGAGGATTTCCTCCATGCTGTACGTACCGTCCACGCCACGGCTCTTCCACGGATAGTGGGAGAACTTCGGGAAGAGCCCGGCCGCGACATCGGTCTCCGGAGTCGCGACGCCGAAGTTCTCGTCACTGCCGAAGATGATCAAGGCGGTCTTGTCGCTGCTGTCCTTCTCCACCTCGGCGAGGCGGGTACGGAACGTACGCTCCGCCTTCTCCCCTTCCTCGGTGCGCCCGGTCAGGGAGGCCAGGTTCCGGAGGTAGCCGACGCTGTCCTGCCAGGAGCCCGGCTGAACCGGCCAGAAGGTGGTGGCGCCCTTCAGCGCGGGCGCGAGCTTGCCGTGGGTGTCCTCCAGACCGATCACCAGGTCCGGCTTGTAGGAGAGGATCGCCTCGACCTCGGGGCTCAGGAAGCCGCCCGGCACGACGGGTATCCTCGCCGCCTTCTCCTTGCCCAGGAACCTCGGATGCGCCGGCAACACGGAGTTGGTGGCAGCCGGGGTCATGCCCAGCTCGACGAGGATGTCGTCGCAGAGCGCCACCAGACAGACGACCTTCTCCGGGGGCTTCGTCAGGGAGACGGTGACGCCCTTGGCGTCGGTGATCGTGGTCGCGGTCTCGATGGGCCGCACGTCGACGCTCGTGCGTGAGGTGTCACTCTTGTCGGCCTTGCCCGCGGAGTCGTCACCGCCCGAGGCCCCGGAGCCGCAACCGACAAGCAGACTCCCCAGTACGGCGGTCGCGACCCATCGGCGGGCTCTCAGCACTGTGCGTGGCATGGGATTGGTTCCTCTGTTCCGTCGTCCCGGGGCGTGTCAGGCGTCTCGGCAGGGGCCCGGTGCTCCCCACTTCGGACCAAGACGCAGTCATGATAATCATTATCAATAACTGATCCACCACCGCCTCGGGTCGCCGCCCCGCACCAGCCGCCCCGATACCGGCCACCTCGACACAGGAGACCGCCATGCCCCTGCCCCCACGCCTGTTGGTCGCCGACCACGTAGCCGGCCGAATAACCCTGCTGGACCTCCCCGATGGCACGGAACGAACGGCGATGAGCGGGCGGCACCTCGCCGAGCACGCCGGGTTCCTCGCACTGCGCGGCGAGCGGACCGCGTTCGTCGACGACCGGGCCGGCGAGTTGCTTGTCCTCGATCCCTACGGCCCCGACGCGGGACGCCCCTTGCTGGAGACCGCGGTGCCGGTCGCCACGCCGGCCGAACACCTGTCGGCCGACCCGACCGGGCGGTACCTCGCCGTCACCACCGGTCTCGGGCGCAACGGGGAGGCGTGGACCGACCTGCTGACGGCCGTCGACCTCGGTGCCCCCGGACGCGCCGACGCCGTGCGCGTACGGACACGCGCCGGCGAGCCGGGAGTCACCGTCATCGGCGGCCAGGGGCCGCTTGTTGTCCTGCGCCACCGGGAACCGGGCGAACTGGCGGTCTACCGGCACCGCGACCTGATGGCCGCCGCCCCCGCCTGCCCACCCGCGGCAGCCGTTCAGCGCCTCCCCCTCCCGGACGACGACGGACACGGGGACGCGCTGGACCCGCGCACCGGCCGGCTGTTCGCCGCGGCGGGCTCAGGCGTACACAGCGCCCGGCGGGAAGGCGACCGGCTCGTCGCCGAACCGCCGCTGCCCTGGGCGGCCGACGGCCGGAAAGGCGGACGGGGTTTCTATCTGCGGCTGGATCCCGTCCGGCGGACCCTGTGGTCCTGCGTGCGGGGCGGGCCCGCCGATCCCGGGCAGTGGCCCGACTGGACCAACGACGCCTGGTGGCACCACCTGGACACGAACGACACCGGCCGGTTGGACCTCGGCCCCGGCCTCGTCTTCCGGCTGGCGGTGACCGCCGGTCATATCGCCTACGCCCGTGTGCACCCCGACGGCGACGAACTCGTCCTGCTCGCGGCACCGACCGCTCCCGGCGAGCGCCCGTATGTCACCGCACGGCTCCCGCTGCCGGAGATGAGCGGGGCCCCTCGTCGCGGCGGTACACCGTGGGACGGCGTCCAGCGGCGGGCGATCGCGGGCTCGCCGGGAGGCCCACTGGTCGCCGTCTCCCGGGGCGGGCACGGCGAGATCCACCTCTTCGACGCGGAGCGAGCGGTCCAGCTGACCACACTCACCGTCCCGACACCGCTCGACGAGGGGGGCCACCTCGCCCTCCTGGTCCCCGGCGACGGAGCCCACATCGACACGGTCGGCCGGTGAACCGTTCCGCACCGCCACGGAACGACCCGTTGTGGACCGTTCGTTGACGGCGGCGATCCGCTCGGGGTACGCGAACGGGCCGAGCGCCGCCGCGTCAGCCGCCGATACGGAAGGCGGTGGCGAGGCCCGAGGTGAACGTGGTGACGAGGTGGTCGTGGGAGGCGTCGACGCTGTCCGGGAGGCCGAAGGCGCCGGCCGTCTCCAAGGCGGCGAAGCCGTGCGCCGCCGCACGCAGGCAGCGGGTGGCGTGCACCAGATCGGCGTCGGCCAGGCCGTAACCGCGCAGCGCGGCGAAGATCACCTTCACGACCTCGGCGCCGAGTTCACTCGCCTGCGGGCCCGCGCCCTGCGGCAGCAGCGCGTAGCGGCCGGGGTGCGCGCGGGCGTAGTCGCGGTACGCGTGCAGCACGGCGGCGACCGCGTCGTCGCCGCTGCGCCCCAGCGCCGCGTCCCGCAGTCGCTCCGCCAGCTCCCCGAACACCCGCTTCACCAGCATCAGCCGCAGCTCGGGCAGCCCCTTGACATGCTTGTAGAGGGAGGGCACGGCGACCCCGGTACGGGCGGCGACGGCGGCGAGGGTGAGCGCGGCCGGGCCCTGTTCGTCGACCGTGGCGAGCGCCGCGTCCACCACCGCGGCCGGGCTCAGCCCCGCCCTGATCCCGGACTTGCCCGCCCCCGTCCTACTGCGCGGCACCGGCGACGCCTGCCAGGAAGGGCAGCACCGCGTCGGCGGTGGCCCGGGGGTTCTCGGCGGCCGGGTAGTGGCCCGCGCCTTCGACCATCACGACATCCCCGTCGGACCGTTCGGCGATCCAGTCCGCCTCGGCACGCGGGTCCGGCTTGAAGTCCGGGTCCTTGCTGCCCATCACGATCCGCACCGGCGGCCCGCCCGCGGCGAGTTCGCCCAGCCGTCGTTCGCTCGCGTCGTGCCCGCCCGCGGCCATGGCGCGCAGCGCGGCCATCCGCCCCGGTTCGCGCAGCTGCCCGAGCAACCGGGCGCGGGCCGCGGCGAAGTCGTCCGGCCTCGCACTGGCGAACAGCGTTGCCCAGAAGGCCGTCCAGGCGCGCGGGAAGCGCCCGACGACGGCGATGGCCAGCCGGGCCACGGCGCCCTGCTTCTTCGGGTCGCGTACGAACGGTCCTGTGAGGACGAGGCCCGCGAAGGCCGATGCCTCGTCGGCCGCCGCGATCACGGCGGCGCCGGCGGAATAGGAGTTGGCCACCACGACGGCCGGCCCGCCGTCCAGGTGCCGGACCAGGGCGCGCAGATCAGCGGCGACCGCGGTGGTGGAGTAGTCGGCGAACCCGGCGTCGGACTCGCCGGCGCCGCGCAGGTCGGCGGTGACGACCCGGTAGCCACGCTCGGCGAGGACCGGGGCGAGGAAACGGTAGGTGGTGCGGTTGTCGCCCATCCCGGGCAGGCAGACCACCAGCGGGCCGTCGCCCCCGGTGTCGTCGTAGGCGATCCGGCCGCCGTCGACGGAGAGGTACTCGGTGTTGTGCGCGGTGCCGACCATGATGCGAACCCCCTTGGTTCTGTTCAGTAGCCAGTAAGCTAACAACATTAGCCACGTACCGCAATAGGCCCCGTCCCGGCGTCGCGAGCCGGACATCACGTCCAGGTGAAAGAACCGCGCGCCGACGCGAAAGACGGCATCGGCCCGGCCTTGGCAGAGTCATCAGCGCGTCAACCGGCCCGGCCGGCCGTCGTGGTGCTCCGCCGTTCACGAAGCTCCCGGCGGGTACCGGCGGCCCGCTGTGTTGTCCAGTCAAATCTCGCGTTGTCTTCCGCAGCGTTCAGTCGGCCGTAACCGGAAGACGCCCACCGACACACCTCCCCTGAGGAATCTTGCGACCACACCGGCGGAATCCCGCCGCCTTCGCTGCCGTAAGGAACGATCCTCCATGCCCCGCCACCTGCGTCTCCCCGTGATCGCCGCGGCCGCCCTGCTGCCGTTCGTCCTCAGTGCCTGCGGTACCAGCGCCGCCGACAACGGCGCGTCCTCCGCCTCGGGGCGGGACCCCGGCAACCTCGTCATCGCCGCCATCCCGTCGGAGAACTCCACCACACTGGCCGAGCAGTACCAGCCCATCGTCAAGCTGCTGGAGGCCGAGACCGGCAAGAAGGTCCAGCTCCAGAAGGCCACCAGCTACGCCGCCGTGATCGAGGCCCAGCGGGCCCACAAGGCCGACATCGCCTTCTACGGCCCGCTCTCCTATGTCGTCGCCAAGGACAGCGGGGTGAGCCTGGACCTCGTCGGGACGCAGGTCGCCACCAAGGGCGCCGACGCGGGCTACAAGTCGTACGGCTTCACCCTGAACAGCACCAAGGACATCAACAGCCTGGCCGACTTCAAGGGCCACAAGGTCTGCTTCGTCGACCCCACCTCGACCTCCGGCTATCTGTACCCGGTCGCCGGGCTGGCGAAGGCGGGCGTCACTTCGTCCGACTACAGCAAGGTGATGGCCGGCGGACACGACGCGTCGGTGCTCGCCGTGGCGGGCGGCGACTGCGAGGCGGGCTTCGCGTTCGACGCCATGGTGGACAGCGAGCTCATCAAGCAGGGGAAGATCAAGAAGGGCCGGCTCAAGGTCCTCTGGAAGTCCGCCGAGATCCCCGGCTCACCCGTGGCGGTCTCCTCCGACCTGACGGCGGAGCTCCGCGAGAAGATCACCGACACCTTCCTGGACAAGGCGAACGCCGACTACATGAAGTCCAAGGGGTACTGCACGGGCGACGCCTGCATGGTCGGCGGCAACTGGGGCTTCGCGATCGCCAAGGACTCCGACTACGACAGCGTCCGTGACGTGTGTGACGTGACCAAGGACTCCCAGTGCAAGGCGGGCTCGTGACGACCACCGCTCTCAGGCCGCAGGTCGCGGCGGGCGGTGCCGCCGAGCCGGTGATCCGGCTGGACGGACTCTCCAGACGGTTCGGCACCGGCTCCGACGCGCTGCTCGCCCTGGACGAGGTGTCCTTCGAGGTGCGGCAGGGCGAGGTGGTGGCACTGCTGGGGCTCTCGGGCTCCGGCAAGTCCACCCTGCTCAGCCATCTGGACGGGCTCCTGGCCCCGACCTCGGGCACCGGCACCGTCCTGGGCACCGATCTGGCCACCGCGAGCCCGGCCGGCCTGCGTGCCCTGCGCCGGCGGATCGGCTTCGTCTTCCAGCAGTTCCATCTGGTGGGCCGGCTGAGCGTGCTGGAGAACGTCTGCACGGGCGCCCTCGGCTCACTGCGCGGTCCCCGCCTCGGTCTGTTCAGCTACCCGCGAGCCGTCCGCGAACGGGCACTGGACCACCTGGCCGAGGTGGGGCTGACCGCGCACGCCTTCCAGCGTGCCGACACTCTCTCCGGCGGACAGCAGCAACGCGTCGCGGTGGCACGCGCGTTGATGCAGCGGCCCGCGCTGCTGCTCGCCGATGAGCCGGTGGCCTCGCTCGACCCGGAATCCTCCGGGCAGATCATGCGGCTGCTCGGCGACATCGCCGTACGCAACGGTCTCACCGTGCTGTGCAGCCTGCACCAGGTCGATCTGGCGCTCTCCTGGGCCGACCGGATCATCGGGCTGCGGGCCGGCCGGGTGGTGATGGACGTCGCCACCCGGGGCATCGAGCGGGCCGAGGTGATGCGGCTCTACTCGGAGGTCGGCGCGGGCGCGCCCGGTGCGCACCGCGGTGAAGTCGGTACGGCGGGCCCCTCCATGGAGGCGGAGTGACCGCGTCCGCGTCCGCCGTCGACCGGCGGCCGCATACCGCCCCTCTCGCCCCCGGTCCCGGCGGAGGGAAGGACCGCAGACGCTCCCTGACCCGTCCCACCGCGGGCGGCCTCAGCGCCGGCCTGGCCCTGCTGGTCTGCGTAGGTGGCGGGATCTGGTCCTTCCTCGCCCTGCGGATCAACGTCGCCACGCTGGCGGACAGCGCGGGCAACGCGGCGGACTTCGCCGGCCGCATGCTCCCCCTGGACTTCCCCCCGCCCGGCGAACTGTTCTCCCTCGTCTGGCAGACGCTGGCCATCGTGGTCTGCGCCACCGTCCTCTCGGTGATCCTCAGTCTGCCGCTGGCCCTGCTGGCGGCGCGCAACACCACCGTCAACGGTCCCGTGCGGGGCGTCTCCCGCACGGTGATCGTGCTCTGCCGCGCCGTCCCCGAAGTCGTCTTCGCCATCGCCGCCTTCCGGATCTTCGGACTGGGCGGTATGACGGGCGTGTTGGCCCTCGGTATTCACTCCGTCGGCATGGTCGGCAAGCTCTACGCGGACGCCGTGGAACAGATCGACGAAGGCCCGCGTACCGCGCTGCGGGCGGCGGGGGCGACCCGCCCGCAGCAGATCGCCGGTGCGGTCCTGCCACAGGTGCTGCCGTCCCTGGTGGCCACCGCGCTGCACCGGCTGGACATCAATCTGCGGATATCCGCCGTGCTGGGCTTCGTGGGGGTCAATGGCCTCGGTTATGCCCTGGCCAGCGCGATCGGCACGCTCGACTATCCACGGGCGATGGCCCTGGCACTGGTCCTGCTGCTGCTCTGCTTCGCCGCCGAGTCGGTCTCCGGCGCGATCCGGCGCACGCTGCTGCACGATGTCACCGCGGGCCGGACCCGCAAACGGTTCCGCCCGACGACCGGGAAGGTGACCGCGAAGGTGGCTGGGACGGGAGCCGGACCAGCGGCGGGGACGATGGCCGGGACGGCCTCCGCCGACCCCCGTGCACCCGGCCGCGCGCCCCGGCCCGGATCCCCGGCGGCCCCGGCGGCCCCTGCGGTCCGCAGGATCAGCCCGCATTGGGACGCCCGCCGAGTCCGCCGTCTTGTCTGGCTGCTCCTCACCGCGGCGCTCGTCGTGGCCTCGGCGGCGCGCCTGGACATCTCCTGGCACACCTTGTGGCGCGGAGCCGGTTCCTTCTTCCCCACGCTCGGCGACTTCCTGCCGCCCGGCACCGGCGGCATCACCGGCCAGCTCGTCGCCGACCTGTGGACAACCCTGCAGATCGCCCTGGCCGGCACCTTGATCGGACTCGTGCTCGCGCTGCCCCTGGGCGCCCTGGCGGCCCGTAACGTCGTCCGCTCGGTGCGTGTGTCGCGGTGCTTCCGTACCCTGATCCTGCTGATTCGGGGCATCCCCGAACTCATTCTGGCGGTCGTCTTCGTGGTGGTCACAGGACTCGGAGGGGTGGCCGGCGCGCTTGCCCTCGGCATTGGCTCGGTCGGGCTGCTGGGCAAACTCGTGGCCGACTCCCTGGAGGAGATCGACCCGGGACCCGCCCGGGCGCTGATCGCCTGCGGGGCCCGCCGCCACCAGGTCTTCTTCGGCGCGATCCTGCCCAGGGCCTGGCCCGCCGTCGTCGGCCATCTGCTGTATCAGCTGGACGTCAATATCCGCTCGGCGACCCTGCTGGGCATCGTCGGCGCCGGCGGCATCGGCTACGACCTGCTCAACGCCGCCCGGGTGCTCCAGTTCCCGGTGGTGACGACCGTGGTGCTCATGGTGCTCGCGGCAGTGCTTCTCGTCGAGGGGCTGGCGATGTGGGTGCGGAAGGTCTACGCCTGACCGCCTCGCCCTCCCCGCCCTCGCTCCGCGGCCGGGCCGGCCCGGCTGCGGAGCGCACCTGGCTCCCGGGCCGTCCGACCGAGCGAGGCTTTTCACGCGATTCATCCTGAAATACGACACTCCCATGCACGTATGGGCGCACAACAACTGTTTCCAGCGTTCACCCGGGCGAAGGGGAGTAGTGAATTCCGGCCGGTTGTACGGACAACTCGGCCGCGCAGGGTGAGGACGTGGCCAATCGAAGCCGATACGCCGAAATAGCCGAAGTGCTCGCATCGGAGATCGCGGACCAGCCGACCGGTACCAGGATCGCCAGCGAGCACGAGATCGCCGCACGTTTCAAGGTCAGCAGAGCCGCCGCCCGGGCCGCGGTGCAGGAACTGGAAGGCCGCTTCCTGGTCCGCCGGGTCCGGGGCGCCGGAACGTTCGTCAACCGCCGCATCGACTACGTCCTCTCCCAGCGCAGGGCGCCCTCGATGCATCAGACCGTCCGAGAGGCCGGCGCGGAACTGCGCACCGTGGTGCGTGACGTCCGCAGGATCGCCCTCACCGGCGAGCCGGCCGCGCGCCTGGAGCGGGAAGCGGGCAGTGAGGCCCATCTGCTCACCCGGCAGTCCTACATCAACGGGCTCCTCAACGGCTGGTCCCAGGAGTGGATCCCGGCCGACCTGCTGACCGAACTGAACGTGGCGGTGCACGCGGTGGAGTCCCTCGACACGATCCTGCGCCAGATGTGCGGAGTCGCACCGGTCCGCGCCTGGTGCCGGGTGAGCAGTGTGCTGCCCGACCCGGAGGTGGCCGAGGGTCTGGAGACCGATCACAACCGGCCGGTGTGGCTGGTGGAGAGCATCAGCCGGGACGCCACCACCGGCAAAGCGGTGATGTGCAGTTCCACCTGGTCCCGGCAGGACAGCACCCGGCTCATCGTCGAGCTCGACGGGTCGGTCGGTCCGTGACCCCGGGGCGGCCCGCGCCGCCCCGGCACCACGCGGGCAGGGCCCGAGCCGCCCACCGTCACGGCCCGGAGCACCCACGGCCACAGCCGACCGAAATATCCCTGAATCACTACATACGTAGACCCGTGAACACCTCGGACAACACCTCGAAACAAGGAGAGAGCGTGTCCCTCACGCCCACGCGTGAACGGCGCTGCGAGCTGCTGGCCGCCGCCGCACGCGAGGAGATAGTCCCGCTGGCCGAGCGCCTGTTCGCCGACGCCGGCCGACCCGAACCGACCGTTTTGAAGGCCCCCGAAACCGGCATGGTCGTCCTCCAGGTGCGCGAGCCCGTCGAGGAGACCCGTTTCTACCTCGGGGAGGTGCTTGTCACCGAGTGCTCCGTCGAGGTCTCCGGAGTACCCGGCTGGTGCATGCGGCCCGGCGACGACCGAATCGCCGCGCTGGCCGGCGCCCTGCTGGACGCGCTCGCGGCGGCCGGTGACCCGGCGACCGACGAGATCGACGCCCTGTGCGCCGCCGTCGCCGAGCGGCTGGCGGCCGAGGACTCCGCCGAGTGGGCCGACGTCACATCGACCACCGTCAACTTCGAGGAACTGGCATGACCGAGACCATGTCCGCCGCGGCCCGGCCGGCGCCCGGAGCCTGGGTGCGCGCGCTGCGCCGCACCCCCCAGGACTCCCGGAACGACTTCACCGTCCTGCTGGACGTCCTCGCCCGACCGGGCAGGGTCCGGCAGTTGACGGTTCCGGGCGGCGCGCCGCCCGCCGCCGTCGCCGCCTGCGGTCTGCTCGATGTGGAGGTCGCCTCGCATGTCCTGACCGCCCCCGGCGCGGCCGGGTGGGCCGACGCGGTCCATGAGGCCACCGGCGCCCCGCGCGTCGGACTGTCCGCCGCCCGCGCCGTGGTCGCCCTGCGTCCGCTCACCACTGAGGACATCGCGGCCCTGGCGGTGGGCACTCCACTCGACCCGGAGACCGGCGCCCGGGTGTTCGCGCAGGTGGAAGCCGTGGGCGGGGAAGGTCCGCACGACGTCGATCTGCTGCTGGCCGGTCCGGGTGTCCCGGACGGCGAGGAGCGCCGGCTCGCGGTGCGCGGTCTTTCCGCACCGGTTGTGGTGGCGCTCGCGGAGGCCAACGCCGACTTTCCCCGGGGCGTCGATGTGTTCCTGGTCGCGGCCGACGGCCAGGTGGCCGCGCTGCCCCGTACCACCCGGCTTCGGCCGGCCGAGGAGAACTGAGATGGGATACGCCGGAGTCCGCGGCGGTCAGGAGGCCATAGTCGCCGCCGAGCGCCTCGCCCACCGGGCCCGGTTCGGTGGCCGCAGCCGCTGGCTGGAACTGGACCAGATCACCGGGCGGCTGCCGCTGGCGGTGGACCGGGTGATGGGCGAGGGCGGTCTGTGGGCACCCGAGTTGGCGGCCCGCGCGGTCCGCCAGGGCCAGGGTGACCTGCTGGAGGCCGCGCAACTGCTGCGGGCCCACCGCTCGACCCTGCCCCGACTCGGCTACAGCCTGCCGGTGGACCCCGACTCGCTGCGGCCGGTGCGCCGGATCGTGCCGTCCCACCGCAACCCGCCCGGAGGCCAGATCCTCGGCATCACCACCGACCACGCCCCCCGCGTCCTGGACCTCACCCCTGAGGACGACGCGGAGGGCGGCGCGGAGAACACCGCGGGCCGGCCCGCCCCCGCACGGCCCTCCGGGGCCGCGCCCGCCGTCCGTCCCACACCCTTCCGGGACGAACTCGGCGCGACCGGCCTCCTGGCCGACCGGCGCGACCCTGCGGACCCGGAGCCGTATGACATCACCCGTGCCCCGGCCCGTCCGGGTACTCCCCGCTCCGCCCGGCTCGGTGCCATGGCACGGGCGGAGACCGGTTCCCTGACCCATCTGTGGTACACGGCGTCCCGCTCGCCCGGCAACCACGGGCCGCAGATCCCCCTCGAACTGCGGCGCGGCGCGCTGCCCCTGTTGGTCACCCACCCGCACACCGGCCGGCCCGTCACGGTGACCCGGGCCCGGGTCACCGAGGCCCGCGTGGTCCGCCCCGACGACCGGCCCCGCCCCGACGGCAGCCGGTTCGACGCCGGGTACGGGCTCTGCTTCGGCGACAACGATCCCAAGGCGCTGGCGATGGCGGCCCTCGACCTCCTGGTGCACCGCGACGCGGCCACCGACCGACTGGAGCAGAAAGTGCTGATCGCCCTGGACGGGCCGGAAGCCTCCGGTTTCCTCGAACACCTCAAACTGCCGCACTACGTGGACTTCCGCTCCACGATGGAACGCGTCCAAGCCGTCCGTGCCGAGGCGGACGGGGGCGCCCGATGACCGTCGCCCCCACGGCCACCCCGGGCGGACCGCTCCGGCTGGAACTGGCACAGATCAACGAGCGTCTGCCACTCGCGGTGGACCGGGCGATGGGCGAAAGCGGCCTGTGGGCACCCGAGTTGGCCGCCCGCGCCGTGCGGCAGGCCCAGGGGGACCCGGTGGAGGCCGCCCAACTGCTCCGCGCCCACCGCACAGCCCTGCCGCGGCTCGCCGTGTCACACCCTGTGCACACCGCCGAATTGCGGGTGGTGCGACGGATCAGCTCCGCCTTCCGCAGCCCGCCGGGTGGCCAGGTCCTCGGCCGAACCCTGGACTACGTGGGGCGATTGCTCGACCTCCTGCCGGAGGACGAGGGACGCGAGCGGGCCGCCCAGGCGGCCGAGGCCACCCCGCACACCGGCGAAGTCCCGGCCTCCCCAGCCGGGCCTGCCCACGGTCACGACCACGCCACTCCCGGCGAAGCCCACACCCACACCCACCCGCACACCGACACCGGCGACTCCCCCGCACCCCCCGGCCCGGCGGACCGCACCCCCGGCCATGTCCTCGCGGTCTTCCGCGAGATGGGCATCGTGACGGCCCCGGGCGAGGCCGGTGATCCCGATCCGTACGACGTCACCCGGCGCCCCGTGCGTCCGGGCGCACCACGGTCCGCCTGGCTCCAGACGATGGCACGCGCCGACACCGGCTCGCTGATGCACCTGTGGTACGGCTCCGACTGGCGTCCTGACGGCCACGAGACGCCCGGTGAACTGCGCCATGGCGCCCTCCCGGTCCGCGTCACCCACCCGTACACCGGACAGGCCGTCACGGCGGGCGAGGTGCGGGTCAGCGAGGTCCAGACCTTCCATAGCCTGCCCCGGGCCGGGGCGCTGCCCACCCACCTCGATGTCGGCTACGGCCTCTGCTTCGGCCACAACGAACGCAAGGCCATCTCCATGGCCGGTCTCGACCTGCTGCTCGCCCATCACGAGGGCATCACCGACCTTCAGTACGACGTCCTGCTCACGCTGGACGGCCTCGATTCCACCGGTTACCTCCAGCACCTCAAGCTGCCGCACTCCGTCGAGTACCGCTCGGTCCTGGAACGCGCCCGGGCCGCTCGCGCGGAGGCCCGTCACCGCGCGGGAGCGGACGCCCCTCACCCCGGAGAACCCGTATGACCATCACCGCATCCACCGAACCCGGCGCCCCACAGGGGCTGACCACCCGGCTCGCCGGGCCCGCACCGCGCCCCGGCATCTTCGACGAACTCTCCAAGCGGGAGATCCGCCGCGCCATTCTCAGCGGCATCGCCATTCCCGGCTATCAAGTCCCCTTCGGGTCACGGGAGATGCCGGTGGCCCGCGGCTGGGGCTCCGGTGGTCTTCAGGCCACCCTCGCCCTGGTCGGCGAGGATTCCCGGCTCAAGGTCATCGACCAGGGCGAGGACGCCGGTGTCAACGCCTCCAACCTGCGTCGTCTGGTGATCGACCACGTGGGCTGCGAGGAGGAGACCGACACCCGCGCCGCCGACATCATCCAGTCCCGCCACCGCGTCCCGGAGCAGACGCTCACCGACGGCCAGGTGCTGGTCCTCCAGGTGCCCGGCGCCGAGCCCCTGGCCGGCATCGTCAAGGAGATGGACGAGCAGCGCCGCATGCACGCCGAGGCGGACTACGCCAAGATGTGGGTCCGGCTCTATGAGGACATCGTCCACAACGGCCTGATCACCGCCGCGTCCGGATACCCGGTGCTGGTGGAGGGCCGCTACATCATGACGCCCAGCCCCATCCCGCGCTGGGATGTCCCCAAGCTCGACAACTCGGACGCGATCACCGTGCTGTCCGCGGGCCGTGAGAAGCGGCTGTTCGCCGTCCCCCCGCACACCCGGGTGGTGCCGCTCACCTTCGACGACCGGCCCTTCCAGGTCGAGTTCACCCCCGGGGCTTCGTGCCGCGTGTGCGGCTCGGACGACACCTACCTCGTTCAGGAGCCGGGCCGGGACGGCACGTTCAGCACGTGGGTGTGCTCGGACACCGACTTCTGCCGTCGGCGTCGCGCCGGCGACGCCCCCGACCCGATCCCCGGCGGGCCCCGGCCCTCCTCGGGGGACACGCCCGCCGCCGTACCGGCCGGGAAGCGCGATCAGCCGCGAGAAATGGAAGAGAGCGCATGAGCACCACGCACACCGTCGCCCCGCCGGCCTGGGCCCTCAAGGTCGAGGGCCTTGGCCGTGTCTACGGCGACCCGGGACCCGCGTCCCTGCCCGGCACCGGCCCCGAGCACGGCACCGCGGTCTCGCCCGCCACCGGCGCCGTCGTCGCGGCCTGGGACGTCTCCTTCGAGGTGGCCCCTGGCGAAGCCCTGGGCATCATCGGCGAGTCGGGCTCCGGCAAATCGACCGTGATGCGCTGCGTGGCCGGCGACGAGACCGCCACGGCCGGCGCCATCGCCCTGCGCGGTGTCGCCGACGGCACTGTCAACGTGTGCGACCTGGACGCCGCGGCCCGACGCAAGCTCCGCCTGAGGGACATCGCCGCCGTGTACCAGGACCCGGCAGCCGGGCTCAACCTGGATGTCACGGCGGGCGGCAACATCGCCGACCCGCTCACCGCGATCGGCCACCGCAACTACGGCGAGATCCGGGAGCGCGCCGCCGCCCTCCTCCAGCGCGTCGAGGTTCCGCTGAGCCGCATGGACGACCTGGTGCGCACCTTCTCCGGCGGTATGCGCCAACGCGTCCAGATCGCCAGGGCGCTCGCCAACGAACCTCCCGTACTGCTGCTGGACGAGCCCACCACCGGCCTGGACGCCTCCGTCGCCGCCGGAGTGCTCGACCTGCTCCGGGGCCTGCTTGAGGAGACCGGTGTCGCCGCCGTCGTGGTCTCCCACGACTTCGGCGTGATCGACATGCTCACCCGCCGGGTCCTGGTCATGCAGCACGGCCGGGTGGTCGAGGCCGGACTGACCGACCAGCTCCTGGAGGACCCCCAACACCCCTACAGCCAGCAGCTCGTCGCGGCGGCCCGAGGATGATCACAGTGACCGAGTCCCAGTCCCCCGCCGCCCACACGCCCGTGCCACAGGACGCCGTGCTGTCGGTGCGCGGCCTGAGCAAGGAATTCCGTCTGCACACCATCGACGGCCGGGTGGTGGGCGCCCTGCACGGCGTCGACCTGGACGTGCGGGCAGGCGAGCACGTGGCCCTGGCCGGCACCTCCGGCGCGGGCAAGTCCACCCTGCTGCGCTGCGTCTATCGCACGTATCTCTCGGGCGGCGGCCATATCTGGTTCCGCACCGCGTCCGGCCCTCTGGTGGACGTCGCCGCCCTGCCCGACGCCGAAGCGGCCCATCTGCGCGGCCGGGAGATCGGTTACGTCTCCCAGTTCCTGCGCCCCCAGCCGCGCCGCTCCGTGATCGACATCGTCACCTCGGCCGGTACGGCACGCGGCATGGACCGGGACGCCGCCAGGGACGCCGCGGTGGCGGCCCTGCGCCAGGTCAATATCGCCGAGCATCTCTGGGACATGCACGCCACCGTTCTGTCCGGCGGGCAGAAGCAGCGCGTCAACATCGCGGCCGGCACCATCGCCCCGCCCCGGCTGCTGCTTCTTGACGAGCCGGTCTCCGCCCTGGACCCGGCCAACCGCGGCGCCGTCCTGGACCTGATCGGCCGACTGGAAGACACCGGCACCGCCGTTCTGTCCGTATTCCACGACCTGGACGCCATCGAACGCCTCGCCACACGGGTGGTGGTGCTCGGCGGCGGCCGGGTGCTCGGCGCCGGAACGCCCACCGACATCCTGCACGATCCAAGCCTGCCTCTGGAGGTGGCCCGATGAGCCGCTATGTCTTCGCCCACGCCCGTGCCGTACTGCCCGACCGTACCGTGGACGACGCCCTCGTCGTCGTGGAGGACGGCAGGATCGTCGAGGCCGGTCCGCTGACCCCGGGCGCCGTCCCGGCCGGCGCCCGCGACCTGCGCGGCGCGCTGCTGCTGCCGGGCATCGTGGACACGCACAGCGACGCCTTGGAGAAGGAGCAACGCCCGCGCCCCACCGTGGAGTTCGCGCCCGCCTTCGCGGTCTCCAGCTTCGAGGGCCGGGTGCGGGCCGCCGGGGTCACCACCATGCACCACGCGGTCAGCTACCAGACCAATGTCCTCAAGGACCGCACCATCGACCGCTCCCTTGCCCTGGCGGAGGCCGTCCGGGACCGCGCCGCCACCGGCCACGCCCTGGTCGACCACCGTCTGCTGCACCGTCTGGACGCCCGGGACGCCGACGCCCTGGAAGTCCTCAGTGGCGCCTTGGCCGGCCTGTCCGTGGGCGACGCCGCGCCCCTCGTCTCGTACGAGGACCACACCCCGGGCCAGGGCCAGTTCCGCGATCTGGACTCCTACCGCACGGCGGTCCAGCGGCAGGAGGGTCTTTCCGCCGAGGAGGCCGACGCCTTCATCCGGCTGAGCATCGACGAGCGGGCGGACGGCCTGCCGCAGCGCGCCCGCACCCTCGCCCACCTCGGCGAAGAGGCACGGGCCGGACGCATCCGTCTGCTGGCACACGATGTCGAGAGCGCCGACCAGCTCGCCGAGGTCCGGGCCGCGGGAGCCGCGGTCGCCGAGTTCCCCACCACCACCGAGGCGGCCCGCGCCGCCAAGGAGGCCGGGATGCCGGTGGTGGCCGGGGCGCCCAACGTGCTGCGCGGCGGCTCGCACAGCGGCAATGTCGGGGCCGAGGAACTGATCGCCGAGGGCCTGGTGGACAATCTGTCCAGCGACTACATGCCCACTACCCTGCTTGCCGCCGTCCTGCGCCTCGCCGGACGCTCGGTGGTACCGCTGCACCGCGCGGTGGCCCTGGTCACCTCGGGCGCGGCCCGTACCGCCGGACTGTCCGACCGGGGCGCTCTCACCCCGGGACTGCGCGCCGACCTGATCGTGGTCACCACCGACGGCAGCCAGCAGACGGTACGGATGTCCCTGCTCGCGGAGGAATCCCGGGACGCCGACGGCGCCCCGGTCTCCGTGGCCACACTCCTCGACGCACACGGACGGTAACCATGAACGACACCACCGCGGCCCGCCGCGATCCCGCCCTGGCCGCCGCCGCGCAGGCCGCCGAGGAGGCGTACCGCGCTGCCCGCGCCGCCCACAGTGCTCAGGAACTGGCCGAGCCCGTCGCCATGGGGGCCGACGGCACGCCCACCATGCGCATCGACCGGATCGTCGAGGACGCGGTGATCGCCGCGCTGGAGCCCCACCGGGTCAACGTCCTCTCCGAGGAGAGCGGCTGGATCGACAACGGCAGTGAGATCTCCCTGGTGATCGACCCGCTGGACGGTTCGGCCAACGGCGCGGCCGGCGTCCCGCTGACCGCCTTCGCCGGCGCGGTCGCGGTGGCCGGGGAGTTCACCGAGGCGTACACCGTGTGGCTGGACACCGGCCGCGGCTGGTGGGCGCACCGTGACCACCCGGTGCCCTATCGCACCTCGGGCCGCAGGCGGTTGGCCGGCGCCGCGCTGTCGATGCTGCGCCCGCACACGGCGAAGCCCGGCCCGGCGGCGGCCTGGTGGGCCGCCGCCTCCGAGGCGGCCCGGGTGCGCATCCTGTCGACCACCTGTCTGGAGGCCGCCCTGGTCGCCGAGGGCGCCATCGACGCCTTCGCCGACGCCTGCTCCGACACCCACCGGCTGGTCGACCTGGCGGCGGCGGCCGTCATGGTGCCGCGGGCCGGAGGCGTGGTGCTGGATGTGAGTGGCCGCCCCGTCGTCTTCGACACCGATCTGACCCGCCGCTGGTCGGGAGTGGTCGCGGCCACCCCCGACCTCGGTGCGGAACTGGTCGAAGTGCTGGCGGGCGCGGCCGACGGAGCGACGAGCGGTGCGCCGCTCGGGACGAACGGCTGAGGGCGGTCCGACGGCGGCCGCGTGATCGGCTCCGCTTGTCTCCTGACCGTGGCCGGGCTCGCCCTCCGACGGCCCCGGAGGTCATCACAGCCGTGAGCCGTCCGCGTGCGTGCCGCAGAGCCTGTGGGTCAGCACCGGCCGACGGGCGAGGAGTTCACGCAACGCGGTGGCCAGGCGGGCGCCGGCCATCGGAGCGAGGAGATAGATCCACAGAAAGTCCAGATGACCCGAGACAACCGCCGGCCCGAACTGGCGGGCGGGGTTGATGCAACCCCCGGTGATCGGCCCGAGCAAGGCGATACCCAGGCCGACGAGGAGGCCGATCACAGCGGGCATCAGGGGAGCCAGTCTCGGTACGGACAGAAACCAGCCGACAAGCAGCACGATGACGGCCATGGAAGCCGCCTCCGCCGGGAAGACGGCCCAGCTCGACCAGCCCGGGGCCGGGCTCAGCGAAGCGTCGTACACGGGAGGGTTGTCGGTCACCCGGCCCCACACGGCGCGGGCGGCCAGCACACCGAGAAGCGACCCGGCCAGTTGGGCCAGGATGTACGGCGCCACCGACACACCGGGAAAGACCCGGAAGCGCCACATGGTCAGGGTGATCGCGGGGTTGATATGGCCTCCGGAGACCCTGCCGAGCGGACTGACGATCAGCCCGCAGAGAAGCACCCCCACCGCCACGCCGACGACGAGCAGTCGCACTTCGAACGACGGGATCGCCGAGGAGATGGGCGAGGGCCCCACCACCCATCGCACGATGGTGGTGACTCCGAACAGCAGGAGCAGGGTCAGAAGGAGTTCCAGGAGGCTGTTGCGGAGAATCACCGACGGTGTGATCGCCCTCGCGGGGGCGCCGGACGCGGCGGGATCGGTGGCCATCCGGCCTCCTGTCGGGCTCGTCGTGTGCGGGGCACCGCACCGGGGTGGACGTCCGGGTGCGGGGTGACGTACCGAGGTGGACGTCCGGCCTCCGCGGGGCCACAGCGCCGACGGCCGCTGCCGACCTTGGTTCCTGTACCGATGGGAGACGGCTTCCTCCCGGCTCACACGCCGGTCAGGACACCCGTACGGGCGCGGGTGCGGGCCAGCAGGAGCGCGATGTCGTCGTCGGAGCGCTGCCCGTTCGTCATACGGTCTGTCACCTCCACGCAGAGGTCCTCCAGCGTGGTCCTCGGGAGGGTGAGGGCGGCCCGCAGCCGGTCCAGCCCTCGGTCGATGCTCTCCTCGCGCGTTTCGACCAGCCCGTCGGTGTACAGCGCGATCACACTGCCCTCGGCGACGTCCATCTCGACCGACTCGTAGCACCCCAGTCCGACGCCGAGGGGCGCACCGGTCGGCACATCGGCGAACTCGACGCCGCCCTCGGGCGAGACGACCGCCGGCGGCAGGTGCCCCGCGCTCGCCATGGTGCACCGCCCGGATGCCGGGTTGTACACCGCGTAGACGCAGGTGGCCCCCACACTGGTGGTGATCAGCCCCTCGTCGAGCTGGTCGCGTTCCAGTTCGTCGACGAGTTCGTCCAGGCGCGCGAGCAACGCGTCGGGCGACAAGTCCAGATTGGTGAGCGTGTGGACCGCGGTACGGATGCGACCCATGGTCGCCGCCGCGTGGATGCCGTGGCCGATGACATCGCCGACCACCAGCCCGACGCGGTCACCGGAGAGCGGGAACACGTCGTACCAGTCGCCGCCGACACCACTGCGGGGGTCCGCCGGCAGATAGCGTGACGCCACCTCGACCGCGACACCGCCGTGCAGCCTGTGGGGCAGTAGATCACGTTGCAGGGCGAGCGCGGCCGTGTGCTCGCGGCGGTAGCGTGACGCGTGGTCGAGGCTGACCGCGGTGCGCGCCGCCAGGTCCTGTGCCAGCGTCAGGTCGGCTTGGGCGAACGGCACCGGGTTCGTCGTGCGCACGAAGACCGCGACGCCGAGCAGCGTCCCGCAGACCCGCAGAGGAACGACCATCAGTGAGTGCATCCCCGTCGCGTGGATCACCCGGGCCCGATCGGGGTCCCTGTCGAGCCAGCCTCCGGGGGATGTGTCGAGGAGCGGCTCGAAGTGGGCCGCGCCGGAGAGGAGGACGGTCGTGAAGGGGGACCGCGGGGGGACATAGACCGGTTCGCCACGCAGCCACAGGGATTCGGGCAGATGGGGGCGGACGGACGCGGCTGCCGCTCGGTAGAAGGCGGGGATCCTGTTGTCGGTCGCTTTGAGGCGGTCAAGGGGCTCGTCGTCAGGGGTGAAGGTGTCGGCCAGGTCGACTGTGACGTAGTCCGCGACGGCGGGCACCGCCGCGTCCGCCATCTCCTGGGCGGTGGTCATGACGTCCAGCGTGGTGCCGATCCGCGTACTCGCCTCAAGGAGCAGATTCCGCCGCTGCCACACCGCCGTCTCGCTGACGTCCACGGCGATCAGGCACACGCCCGGCGCCCGGGTGTCCGGGGCGTCGAGGCGGAGGAGCGAGAGCGACAGCACCCTCTCCCCGCGCCCGGTCGCGTCGGGCACCACCCATTCGAGATTGCTCGACGGTGACGCGCCGTCAAGGACTCGGCGCAGAGCGGCCTCCAGCGATTCGGGGCGGCCCGGGACGAGCAGTTCCTCGACCCGGCGCCCGAGGCGAGGCCCGTCGACCAGGAGGCCCATGCCGTCGATCGCGTCGTTGTGCCAGTAGCAACGCAGTTCCCGGTCCCAGACGATCACGCCCTGCGGAGCCTGCCCATACAGTGTGCGCAGCATCGCCGGGTCCGGCCAGGCCCCGGACGGTTCGACGGGACCGGCCTCCCATACCTGCCAGTCGCCCCGCGAGTCCCCGACGGGCAGCGGGGAGACGTGGAGATCGACCACGCAGCCGCCGCCGTCACGTCGCCTGAGCTCGACCGGCCCCGACCACCCGGCCCAGGCTCCTTCGGTACCGGGAGGGACCGGTACGTCCGCGCCGGAGAGCAATCCGCCGACCGGCCGGCTCACCACCTCTTCGGCGGGAGTGCCCCACAGGCGTTCGGCGGCCTCGGTCCAGAGCGCCACGGTCCCATCGGGTCTGATCACGGCCACCAGCTCGGCCCGATCACTCGCCTTCCGCACTTCCTCGGTCCCCTCTGGTCATCGCCCGACGCCGCGCCTCCGGCATCGGCGCCTGTCCGCGCGCCCCCGGCCTCCGCCCGCCGTCGCCCACATGACACCGGCGGTACCGCTGAAAGGGTCGAACTTGCCACTTTTCATCCCAAAGGTACCGCGCCCCGGCGGCCGCACAGCGAGTCCCCCGAGCAAATTTCTGGACTTGCTAGTCCATTTTTATCGGCCTACGGTCTCCCCTGTCCGCACACCGACACGGGCGCCGACGCCGCCACCGCTCCCCGCCCAGGCGTCTCATCCCCATGAAAGGAATCAGAACGATGGATCTTCAACTCGTTGGCAAGCGGGCTCTAGTCACCGGATCGAGCAGTGGCCTCGGCGAGGCGATCGCCCGGCGCCTGGCCGCCGAAGGCGCCGCTGTCGTGGTGCATGGACGGGACAGGGCACGGACCGAGGCGGTGGCGAAGTCCATCCGCGAGGACGGCGGTGTCGCCGGTGTCGCCATCGGCGACCTCGCCACGGATGCCGGTGCCGAGGAAGTCCGGGCCGCGGCGGTCGAGGACGGCCCCATCGACATTCTCGTCAACAACGTCGGCGTCTACGATCCGGCGGCGCGGTGGGGCGACACCCCGCCCGACGCCTGGGCCGAGCTGTACAACGTCAACGTCATCTCCAGCGTGCGTATGGTCCAGCGCCTGCTGCCGGGCATGCGTGCACGCGGCTGGGGACGTGTGATCCAGATCAGCAGCGTCACCGGCCACCGGCCCTCGCCGAACCAGCCGCACTACGCCGCCACCAACGCCGCCCGGAACAACCTCGCCGCCTCGCTCGCCCGCGAACTCAAGCACTCCGGTGTCACCTCCAACGCCGTCGCGGCGGGAGGCATCCTCACCCCCGCCACCCAGGACTTCCTGGTGGGGGTGGGCAGGGCCCAGGGCTGGGGAGAGACCTGGGCGGAAATCGAACCCAAGACGGTGGCGCTCGCCCCCAACGACGCCGGCCGTATCGCCAGGCCCGACGAGTACGCCAACCTGGTCGCCTTCCTGGCCGGCCCGGCCGCCGGTTACATCAACGGCACGACCCTGCACATCGACGGCGGGTCCTACGACGTGTGACCCGGACGCGGGACGCCGCCCCGCCAACGCAGCGTCAGGGCCTCGCGGTGTCCGCCGGCCACGCGGCCGCTCCGCACACCACCGGATACCCCGGCGGCCTGCGGGGCGGCCGCCGCACGGTGGCCTCAGCCGACTCCGGCCGCGCGCATGTGTCCGATACCGCTGTCCAGCACCGCCCGCAGATGCGTCGACCGGCCGGTCGACAGCATGATCGATACACCACCCTGGATGCCCGCGAGCAGCGCCGCGGCGTTCTCGTCGACGTCGAACGACGCCGGCAGTCGTCCCGCGTCCCGCATCGCCCTGATGCCCACCGCCAGATACTCCTGCCACTGGCGCAGGAGCTCCACCACGATGGCCCGCGCACCCGGCGTCGAGCGCCCGACCTGCATGATCAGTGAGCCCAGCGGGCAGTGGTCCCCCTGCTCCTCATAGCGCTTCACGACCACCTCCCGCCACTGCTCCCAGGCATCCCAGGAGTCCAGGCACCCCAGGTACGGCATCTGATCGTCCAGTACCCGGTCCGCCTCGAACCGCGCGACCGCGAGCAGCAACTGGTCCTTGCCCTCGGGAAAATAGTGGAACAACTGGCTCTTGCTGGTGCCGGTACGCGCTCGCACATCGTCCAGCGTCGTCGACGCAGCCCCCTTCTCCCGTAGCACCTCGGCCGCGCCCGCAACGATCCGAGCCCTGGTGGCCTGCCCTTTCGCCGTCAGCACACCGCTCATCGCACCCTCCCGGATTGGACTTCTCAGTCCATTATGCGGCCGTACCACATGGGCGCCGTCGGGTGCGGCCACCGGCCGTCCGGCGTGACGGCACAACGCGCCCCTTCCCCGCTACGCCATGTCGGCCAGCGTCGCGGAGTCGGCGGCCTTCGGGGTCAACGCGTAGTTCGGGGGTGTCTCCCCCATGAGGTGCCGGACGAAGTAGTCCCATCGCCGTCGCCACCAGTAGCGCTGCCGTGACAGCAGCGCGTGGTCCGCGTTGGGGACGATCAGCAGATCGAAGTCCTTGTCCGCGTCGATGAGCGCGTCGACGAGGCGCAGTGTGACGTAGGGGGTGACGTTGTCGTCGAGCTCGCCGTGGATGAGCAGCAGCTTGCCGACGAGGTTCTGGGCGTGGGTCTCGTTGGCGTGCGGAACGTAGATCTCGTCGCCGGCGTCGGCGACATAGGTCTCGCCCCATGCCGCGTGGTACACACGGGCGTCGTGGCCGCCCGCGCTCGAAACAGCCACCTTGAAGAACTCCGGGTGCAGCAGCAGTGCTCTGGTCGACTCGTATCCACCGCCCGAGTGCCCGTAGATGCCGACCCGGTCGAGATCCAGCCAGGGGTGGCGCTGTCCGAGCTGAGTGATCGCGGCGACATGGTCGTCGAGGCCGACCCGGTCGCCCGGACCGCGGGTCGCCGCCTGGAACGCCTTGCTCCGGCGGGGGGTGCCGCGGGTGTCGAGAACGACCACGGCGAATCCCAGGGCGGCCATGGATACGGCGTGATCGTGCGCGGGGCCGGATGAGCGGGGGTAGCGGACGCTGACCACGCTCACCTGCGGGCCGGGGTAGGTCTCGTCGAGGACCGGGTACTTCTGGTCCGGGTCGAGCTGGTGGGGCCGGTAGAGCAGTCCCCACAGATCGGTCACACCGTCCGCGGCCTTCACCACGAACCGCTCGGGCGGCTCGAATCCCGCCTCGACCAGGCCGGTGGCATCGGCGGTGCTCACTGTCGCGACGAGGTCACCGTCGCGGTCCAGCAGCAGGCTGGTGGCGGGCTCGTCGATCCAGGAGACGACATCGACGAAGCGGCGACCGTCGGGGGACGCCGTGATCTCATGGTCGCGGCCATCCTCCAGGAGGGTGTCGACGCGGGCGGTGGCGAGGTCGACGCGGCAGAAGGCGCGGGCGTACGGGTCGGCGTCGGTGTCACGGGCCGTCGCGGTGAAGTAGGCGTACTCCGGATCGGCGGAGACGAGGTCGACCACCAGCCACTCCCCCGATGTCAGCGCGCGGATCGTGCCATCGACGCCGATGAGGTGGAGATGTCCCCACCCGGTGCGGTCGGACCACCAGACGACGTCCCCGTTCGGTAGCACGCGGATGTTGGGCGGCGCCCCGAAGACGGGGTGCGGCGTGACCGGCGGGTCACCCTTCTCCTGGTGGACGGTGCGGGTGCTGCCGGTGCTCAGGTCCATCGCCCACAGGGTGAGGGTGCGGTTCCCGCGATCGCCGGCTATCCAGAACAGCTCCCGCTCCCCCGGTCCCCACCAGGCGTAGCCGAGTTGGAACTCGGAGAGGTAACTGGCCACCTGCGGGCCGCAGTCGGCCAGGGTGACGGCGCCCGTGACGACGTCGACCGACAGCATCTGGGCGGTCGGGACGTGCGCGTCGCCGACCATGGCGTAGCGGGAGGTGTGCAGTACGGGCCGGCCGCCGCCGGGGGGCCGCGCCTGCACCAGGTGCATCCGCTCGACCTCGCGCTGGTCGATGAGGTGGGTGGCGATCCGGGTCGAGTCCGCGGACCAGATCAGCAGCGGCGGGGATGGGATGCCGAGCGGTCCGAGCACATGCCGGAACGTGGTCATGTCGGGTGGGGTCGCGTAGGAGTGGTCGGGTTCACCGTCGTAGGTGAGCGGGCGTTCGTCCCCGGTGGCTCGCTCGCGCAGCCATAGATTGTGGTCCCGCACGAACGCGACGAGCTTTCCGTCCGGTGAGGGCGACTCGTGCATCGCCGGTCCGGAATCGCCGGTCGTGGTGCAGGTCGCGGTGGCCCGGTCGTAGGTGAGCTCAAGCGGACCGACGGCGATCCGGACGGCGCCCGCCCCGAAGGTCAGATCGGAGACCGGGAGCGCGTCGGCCTCCAGCGGAGTGCCGAGTGCCTCGGACATGCCGGTGGCGACCACGGCGTGGTCAAAGGCCGGGGAGACCTGGCCGGTGAGGCCGTCGACGACCCGATCGCCCGCCGGTCATGGACTGACGGGACCGGGGCCCTCGCGCGATGAGCCGACGTTCGCGCGGGCCGAATGCCGGCGGGGCGCACTGGCGACCTCGCCCCTGGTGACCTTCCGCGGTCGTGCCGACAGGTTGGCGGACAGGCTGACGCCGTCGGTTACTTGAGTCGGCGTCATGGAGCGGGCGGGAGTGCGACGACCGGTGGATTGAGGCGGGCGAAGCCTTCCTGGCGCTGGTAGGGAAAGTACGGGTAGGGCGCCGTCTTGCCGCTCGCGGCATCGAGTTTCGCCATCTGGTCGGGCGTGAGCGTCCAACCGACGGCACCGAGGTTCTGGCGAAGCTGGTTCTCGTCGCGGGCGCCGATGATGACGGAGGAGACGGTCGGTCGCCGCAGCAGCCAGTTGATGGCGATCTGCGGAATGCTCTTCCCGGTCTCCTGCGCGATCTCGTCGAGGGCGTCGACCACACGGTAGAGGTGTTCGTCCTCGACCGGCGGGCCGTAGTCCGCGGTGTGGTGCAGTCGGCTGTTGGCCGGCAGCGGCTGGCCGCGGCGGACTTTGCCGGTGAGCCGTCCCCAGCCGAGCGGGCTCCATACGAGGGCTCCGAGGCCCTGATCGAGCCCGAGGGGCATCAGCTCCCATTCGTAGTCGCGGCCGATGAGGGAGTAGTAGACCTGATGTGCGACATAGCGCGGGTGGCCGTACTTCTCCGCGATCGCGAGGGACTTCATCGCCTGCCAGCCGGAGAAGTTGGAGATGCCGAGGTAGCGGACCTTCCCCGCTCGTACGAGATCGTCGAGTGTGGACAGGACTTCCGCGATCGGCGTGCCGGCGTCAAAGGCGTGCAGCTGGAACAGGTCGATGTAGTCGGTGCCGAGCCGGCGCAGGGCGTCCTCGCACGCGGTGATCAGGCGGGAACGGGAGGAGCCCGCATCGCCTGGGCCCTCGCCCATCGGCAGGCTGGTCTTGGTGGACACGATCACCTGGTCCCTGCGGCCTTTGATCGCTTCGCCCAGCACCTCCTCGGAGGCCCCGCCGGAATAGACGTCGGCGGTGTCGAACATCGTGATCCCGGCGTCGAGGCAGATGTCCACGAGGCGGCGGGCTTCTCGCGTATCGGTGTTGCCCCAGGCACCGAACAGCGGTCCTCGGCCGCCGAAGGTGCCGGCGCCGAAGCTCAGTGCGGAGACCTTGAGGCCGGATGTGCCCAGCCGTCTGTATTCCATGACTGTTCCTCTTTCGTCGCCTGACCTGGCTAACGGTCCTGGAGTTCCGTTAGTGTGTGCCCCAACGTAGCAGGTGTGGCCGATTAATGAAACTGGAGTCCCGTTATGGGGTCTGAGGGTGCGGTTCCGGGGACCGTCCGTCCTGGTGGGCGCACGGCGCGGGTGCGGGCGTCGGTGCTGCGGGCAGCCGGGGACGCCCTGGCGGAGCATGGGTTTGCCCACCTGGACCTCGCCGACATCGCGCGCCGTGCCGAGGTGGGCAAGACCACCGTGTACCGCCGCTGGGGAACGGTGACCAGCCTGGTGGCCGATGTGCTGCTGGACATGGCCGAGCAGTCACTGCCGCGTACCGAGACCGGCTCGCTGCTCGGTGATCTCAGGGCCAACGCCCGGCTCGTGCAGCGCACCTTGGCCGACCCACGGCAAGGAGCGCTGTTCAAGGCGGTGATCGCCGCCGCCACCGGCGAGGCGAAGACGGCCGAGGCCCTGCACCGCTTCTACGACATCCGCGTCAAGGAGTGGGCACCGTGCGTCCAACAGGCCATCGACCGGGGCGAGGTGCCCGAGGGCACCGATGTGCACGAGGTGATCCGTGCTGTCTCCGCCCCCCTCTACTACCGCCTGCTGACAAGTGGCGACCGCCTCGACGAAGCCGCCGCGGACCAGGCCGCGGCGGCCGCGGCGGCCGCGGCACGCGCGGGAGCGTATCTGCGGGGCGACGAAGGCCGTGCGTGACCGGCTTCCCGCGTCCGTCGCTGAGCGCGGGTCACCGTGCGTGATCTCCGGGGACATGACGTTTTCCGGTTCCCCTGGCCTCGTCGGCGAGCGCGAGCCGCGTGGTGCGGTCGTCGCCGTGGCCGCGCGTCCGGGCGATCACCGGAGCGGGGGCCTCAGGACGAGTTGGCGGCTCGATACCGCCCCGGTGTGATGCCGAACTCCCGTTGGAAGGCGTGGGAGAGTGCGTACGGGCTGCCGTAGCCGACTCGGTCGGCGATGGTGGCCAGGGTGTCCGGGGTGTCGCGGAGCAGGGTGGCGGCGCGGATCACGCGCCACCAGGTGAGGTACGCCATCGGAGGGCGGCCGACCAGGGTGGTGAACCGGCGCGCCAGGGTGGGACGGGAGACACCCGCCTCCGCCGCCAGCCGGTCATTGCTCCACGGCGCGGCCGGATTCGCGTGCAGCGCCCGCAGAGCGGCGGCCGCCACCGGGTCGCCCAGTACGCGGGGCCAGACTCCGCTGGGGGCGTCGGTCATCCAGGCGCGGATCATGTAGACGAGGAGGAGGTCGAGCAGGCTCGGGAGCGCCACGCAGGAGCCGGGCCGCATCTCGTCCAGCTCACCGGCGAGCAGATCGATGGCGGCGCGGAGTTCGAGATGTCTGCTCACTTGGCTGGGAAGGTGGACGACCTCGGGCAGTTCTGCCATGAGCGGGTGCATACGGCTGCAGTCGAGCCAGTACTTCCCGCAGAGCATCTCTGTCTCGTGGCGATCGGGCTGGGTTCGCGGCTCTGTCTCCTCAAGCCATTGCTCGAACGGCACCGCCTTCTCCTTCGCGACCGCCGCGTCGACCGGGAAGTCGGCGAGCACATGGCCCGTGCCATGGGGCAGCAGCACCGCGTCGCCCACGCCGAGAGGCAGCGGGGCGCTGCCGTCGGTCAGCAGCCAGAAGTGGCCCTTGAGAACGATGTAGAAGCCCGCGCCGTCGTACGGGTCCAGTCGCGCGCACCAACTCCCGCTGGTCCGCAGCCGGTGGGACCAGGGGTGCCCGAGGTGCACGGCAGAGATCGCGTCGCTCACCACATCCATCCAGCCAGGATATCCGGCGCATGAGGGATGAGACGCATTCGTATTTTTGTGAGCCAGATGGATATTGAGGCGATCTTTTGGCCTTCCTTAAGGTCGAGCCCATGACGAATGAGAACGACAGCGCGCAGAGCATGGTGCTGGGGGAGGTCGAGGTCATCCGGGTTGTTGAGTGGCACGAGCCGTTCCTGCCTGCCTCCGGCATGTTCCCGGGAGCCGCCGCCGATGTGTGGAAGGACAACGAGGACTGGCTCGCACCGGACCACTGGGCGCAGGACAGCGACGTGGTGGTGCTCGCTCTGCAGAGTTGGGTGCTGCGCAGCGCGGGCCGGACCGTCCTGGTCGACACCGGAGCGGGCAACGGGCGCGAACGACCGGGCATGGGGCCGTTCCACCGGGCCCAGAGTGATTTCCTCGGCCTCCTGGCGAGGGCCGGAGTCCACCCGCGGGATGTCGACGTCGTCGTCAACACCCACCTCCACGTCGACCACGTCGGCTGGAATACCGTCGACGCGGACGGGCAGTGGGTACCGGCCTTTCCCAACGCCCAGTACGTCATTCCGGCCGCCGACGACTTCCACTACGGTCCGGACAACGCGTACAGGAACGGCGCGCAGGAGGTCGACCGCCTGATCTACGAAGACAGCATCGCGCCCATCCACCGGGCCGGACAGTCCGTGCTGTGGGACGGCCTCCACCGCATCGACGAACACCTCACCCTGGAATCCGCGCCCGGTCACACTCCCGGCTCGTCCGTGCTGCGACTCGCATCCGGCGGCGACCGGGCGGTCTTCGTCGGAGATCTGCTGCACAGCCCGGTGCAGATCCTGGATCCCTGCTGCAACAGCAGCGCCTGCCTGGCCCCGGAACAAGCGGTGGCCAGCCGCCGTCGGGTGCTCGGACGGGCGGCTGACGAACGGGAGTTGCTCGTTCCCGCGCACTTCGGTGGCGCGGGGGCCCTGGAAGTTCGAAGGGACGGTGACCGGTTCACCCTCGGCCCCTGGGCAACAGCCGGCCGGCGGCCGGCGCCCACGGGCCGCTCGCTCACCTCCTGAGACGGGACAACGGCCGGGCGCGGGTGCGCGACGAGGAAGGCGAGAGCGCTCGTCGAACGGTCACGGAGGCGGTTGATCAGGTCGTTGAGCGTGGGATCGTCAGCGCCTCGGCCGTCACAGGCCCCGGCGTTCGATGACGCGCTCCTCCGCCTCCTCCACCTCGAAGCGGGCCGCTGGGTCGTCTCCCGCCCGCCGTACGGCACCCCGTACCAGGGCGAGATAGAAGAGGGCCGGGGCACAGGGCGTCCAGGTCTCGGCAGGCTGTTCCGCCATGAAGTCGAGTACCGAGTCGGGGTCGGCGGTGACGAAGGCGAAGCGGTCGTGCTCCCACTTGTCGCCCACACCGCGCGTCCAGCGCAGCCGCAGGGTCTTCTCGTCCAGGTCGGGCAGCACGGCGCGGAAGAAGGCCGCCCACTGGTTGTTGCGCAGGTCGAGGCCGAAGCCCAGGAGTTCCAGGTCGAGCGCGTCGGTCCTGTGCACGGCGAGTTCTTCGAACAGGGCCCGCCGGGCGACGGCGTACAGGCTGATCGGGCCGCCGTCCCGCGGCAGATCGTGGTCCCGGGCCAGGCCCTCGTTCGCGGACGAGTTCCAGCGTGAGCGGTTCGGCCCGACCACCTGGGCGCTGCGGTGGGAGAAGAGCATCTTGCCGTCCCGGCCTGTCTCCAGCGCCACGTTCACACCGAAGCTGCAATTCATGAAGGGGGGTGCCAGGACCGGATCCCGGCTCTCCAGGTACTGCTCGCGCAGGGTCAGCCCGTTGTGCTGCGTACGGTCCAGGTTGATCGACGTGGTGAGGAAGTCGTAGTAGTCGGCGTCCTGGAGGGTGAGGGTCACGACGGGGTCTTCGGCGAGGTGGGTGCGGGTCACGACGACCCGTTCGACGGCGAAACGGCTGTTGTTCCAGCGGTGCGGCCGGCCGAGGGCCTCCTTGCGTTCCTCGGCCTCCTGGATGGCATGCCGCCAGCCGCCGATCTCCTCAGGGAACTCCACCCGCTGCGGCCGGTACTTGACGCGGACGTCGTCCTCCTTGATGGGCCGGGTCCCGTCGCCCTCGAAGATATGACAGTCCGTCTCGCGGCCGACCACGGTGAATCGGTCCCGATGCACCCGAGGAATCATCAATAATCCTTTACGGCAGATGAGTTGATGGCTGGTATGTACCCCGCACACCAGACCCGGACATGATACGGACGTGCTGTGGCCGAGCCTCTGGCATTGATCAGATCCGAGCGACGCGCATCCGCTCTGGTGGGTACGGTGGCGGTGTCCCGGTACGCCCATCCCCCGGGCGGCCGTCCGCTGTTGCCGGACCTGCGGAACGTGGCGGAGGTGCGCCGACGGTTCACCGAAGTCGTCCGCAAGAGGCTGGAGTTCGGCGACGCGGTCCGCATCGACGAGGAGGGCGCCACCCGGCGGCGGCTCTGGGAGGGGCTGGAGAGCTTTCTCGCCCATGACGCCGAGCGGAAGATCCTCTACTGGACGGGCCACGGGGTCGACCTGCGCCGCGAGGGCTACTTCCTCGCCTGCGAGGACTCGGCGGCGGACGGATCCTTCGACCCGCGGCGAGCGATCGCGCTGACCGATCTCGTGGACCGGCTCCTGCGACCGGACTGCGAGACGGACACCCTGCTGATCGTCGACGCCTGCTTCTCGCACGGTCACTTGTCCCACGCGCTGGCGCGGGCACTGTCGTTGGAACACGCGAGCGTGCGATGGGCACGCAGGAATCGCAAGACCGGGTTCGTTGTCATCGGCACCTCAGGGATCGATGTGTCGGTGCCCGACGGGCGCTGGGTGCGATGGCTGGAAGAGGTCCTGGCCACCCCGGACTTCGTCGCGGCGGACCACGCCCGCCCCTTCGACCCCGCCGCGCTGTATCTGCCCGTCCCCTACCTGATCGAGGCGGTCGCCGCCGCGGCGGCGGCCTCGGGCCTCGACGAGCCGGCCCAGCGCCCGGGCCACACGGAAGTGCGGTCACTGCCCAACAGCTTCCTGGACAACCCGTTCTTCGTCGACGGCGGTCGGCGCGCCCACACCCCCGCGGTGCTGCGCGGCCGGGAACCATGGCTGGGTGCCGAGCAGTTCGGGCTGGAGGACGACAGCCATCTGCGGCGCCACTTCGCCGGACGGCAGGGCGCCCTCGGCCGCGTGGTGCGCTGGATGGACACCCATCCGAAGGGGCTGCTCGCGGTGACCGGGCCCGCCGGTGCCGGCAAGACGGCCCTGCTCGGCCGGCTCGCCCTGACCTCACTGCCTCAGTGGCGTGACGCCGTCGGCACGGAGCTGGTCCCCTCGACGCTACCGAGGGCGGGAACGGTGCAGGCGGCCCTGTCCTGCCGGGGGCAGTCGCTGCACTCGCTCACGGACGCGTTGTGGCAGGTGTTGTCCCGGCTTGAGGGCATGGACTCGCTGCCGGGCGCCGCGGTGACGCCCGAGCAGTGCCGCGCGGCGGTCGACAGACTCGTTACGCGTGCGGGCTCCCTGAACCTGCTCTTCGACGCCCTCGACGAGGCGATGCCCGAGCAGGCGCACGACATCGCCCGGCATCTGCTGAACCCCCTGTCCGCGCTGTGGGGGGTCCGGGTGATCGTCGCCACCCGCCCCCAGCCCCGGCGGCGTACCAGCGCGCGGACGTTGGAGGAAACACTGCTGGACACGCTCGATCAGAGCGTCGCCCCTCTCGTCCTGGGGGACGACGAGGAGGCCAGGCACAGCATCGCCGGCATGGCCGCCTCCGTCCTGGACCACGTGGGCTCGCCGTATCACGGGGAGGAGCACCGCGACGAGCGGGAATGGGTCGCGGGACTCGTCGCGGCCGAGAGCCATGGCTCGTTCCTGGTGGCCCGGCTCGCCGCGCGGGAACTCGCCCGGCGGCGCCGGGCGGTGACCGAGGCGGAACTCGCCGAGTGGATGCGGCAGGGAGGGATGGCCCTGAGCGAACGCCTCGCCGAGGAGGTGGGACATCTCACCGCCCAGCGGGGCTCGGAGCGCGCGGAGGAGCTCTTGCGCCCGCTGGCCGTCGTCCAGGGGCGTGGGCTGTCACGTCGCGGACCGTGGCTGGTGCTGGCCAACGCGCTGCGCGACGCGGGCAGTTTGGAACTGACGGCCGGGGATCTGCGACGCGTGGTGCTGAGCGCGGCGGGCGGTATCGTCACCGCCCAGCCCGCGCCCGACACCCAGGACACCGTCCATCACCTGGCCCACCCCAGCTACGGGGCGTACTTCCTGCGGCAGGCCGGCCTCGACGCGCCCCAGGCGCACCGCACCGTGGTGCGGGCGCTGCGGGCGCGGGCCGCAGGCGGCTGGTCCGACGCCGACGCGTACACGCTGCACTATCTCGGCGCGCACGCCGCGCAGGTCGGAGTGGAGGAACTGCGGGCGCTGTTCGAGGATGTCGAGTTCCTTGTCCGGACCAGTCCTGACGTCATGCTGCCGCTCGCGTCCACCCTGGCCCGGGAGTGCGACGGCGCGGCCCTGTACGGGCGGGTCGCCCACGCCTTCCGCAACGCCGCGGACCTCACGACCCGTAAGACGCTGTTGCGGGCGACCGCGTTCGTCAGCCACCGTGAACGGTCGTACCGGACCCTGGAGGGGATCGACGGGTTTCTGCCGTGGCGGGAGTACTGGACGGACATGCCGCCCGACCCGGTCGAATGGCGCAGGCCCGCTCCGCTGGGCGGGGCGAGGGCGCTGAGCTGGCGCGGCGGCACGGGGCCGGCGGAACCACTGTCCGGGGACACCCTGGCCGCGGGGGGCCGGGGCGAGGTGCTGGTGCTGCATCCGGAGTCGGGCCTACGGCTGCTCACCCGCCGGACGCACGGCGCGGACCGGGAGCGGGGCGACGCGCTCACCGAGGTGCGGGAGGTGGGCACGGGTCCGCACTGGATCACCGTCGCCCGCGACGGCCGGGCCCTGTACTTCTGGCGGTCCGACTCCCGGCTGCCCGAGTACGTCTATCGCTGGGGCGGCGCGGTGCGCAGCCTCGCCGCCGCCCAACGGGCCAAGGAGACCGTCGTGCTGGCCGCCGACGGCCGGCGGGTGTGGGTGTGGCGCTGGCAACGGGGCGGCACGCACCGCGGGGACGAAAGCCTGGTGGACATCAGCATGTCCGACGCCGAGCGGCTGGCCGCACTCGTGCTGGGATCCCGGCTGTTCGCCCTGGTGGTGGGCGAGCGGGCGATGCTGTACGAGGCCGACCGGAGGACCGGTCGGACCGGCGGTCTGCTGCCCGAGGGCGTGGATCTCGGCGACCTCACGGCACCCGCGCTGGCCGCCGCCGCGATCGCGGCACCCGAGGGTGCGCCGTCGGCGAGGGAGGGCGGGAAGCTCGGCTGGCTCGCGGTCGCGGACGGCGGCCAGGTCCGGATCTGGCGGTGCGAGACGGACGACGGGGCGCCGTCCGCGCCGCCCGTGGTGAACCGGGTGCGGCTCCTCGACTCCCCGGCCCGCGGCATGGCCTTCGGACACCACGGTGATCACACGCTCCTCGCCCTGCTCGAAAACCTCACGGTCCGCGTCCTCGATGTCGAGGACCAGCGCTACGAGGCGCGGTTCCGGCTGAGTGAACCGAGGGACGAGGCCATGGCCTTCGAACCCGGCGGACAGGGAGTGCTGGCCCTCGCCGACGGTCCCGACATCCGGATGCTGGAGGTGGGACCGGTGATGGCGCCGGGTCGTGGCCTGCCCGGGCGCGCTCACGACCAGAAGCCGCTGGTCGCGCTGGCGGGGGCGGCCGAGGGACCGCCGCTGCTGTGCCGTGTGTGGGGCGAGCGGATCCTCGTCTCCCGGCCCCGCGACGGCGCACCGGCCACCGGCCCGGCCCAGGTCCTCACCCACCTCGCGCCGGTGACCGCGGTCCGTGCGGTGCGCCACTCGGACGCGTGGATCGTGGTCGCGGCCGCGCGGCGCACCGTACGACTCTGGCGGTTGGCCGACGATCTGTCCGTAGCGGCCGAGCACGATCTGACGCTGGGCGGCGACGCCGGCAACCGGGTGCCCTCGCTCGGCCTGGTCGTCGACCGGGCCGTCGACAGGCTCCGGATCTACGTGCCGGACCGGCAGCGCATCGATCACGCGGAGATGCCGGGCGACGCCTCGCGGGGGTGGCTCAGGGGCGAGCCGGTTCCGGCGGGGCTGCGTTCTTGCGCGGTCGATGCCCGGGGGATGCGGGACGGCACGATATGGCTGGCCGCGGACCTGGGGGACGAACTCCTGTTGTGGGAGCACCGGGAGGGCCGGCTGGAGGTGACCGCGCGCGTCGCGTTGCCCGGCCGGGACGAGGACGCCGAGCCCACCCGGCTCACACTGGGCGAGCTGTACGACCCGGACGACGAGGAGTCCTTCCCGCTGCTGGCCTGGGTGGACGGCGGCAAGGTCAAGGTCGCCGAGTTCACGGGCGGGGGCGAGAGGTGGCAGAGCCTGCCGGGCACGGTACGGGGAGTGACGTCCCTGGTCTTCCGCGGTGCGCCGGAGCGGCCACTGCTGCTGGTGTGCGACGAGCACAGGGCGCCGGCGGTGTGGGACCTGCGGGACAAGAAATGGCTGCACGGCGACGGGGTGCCCCCGCGCGGCTACCCGGTCCGGGCGGCGGACGCCGCGCCGGACCCCGACGGTCTGGTGGTGGCCCTGCAAGGAGACCACCGCTGCGACCTGATCCGGCTGCCCCACGCCTTCTTCACGGACCGGATGACGACCGACAGCACGTCGCGACAGCCGTGAGGCACGGACAGAGAAGAGAGAGCGCACAGTGAAGCACGACCTCGTGGTGTTTGTACCGGGGATCCTCGGAAGCCGGCTGACCAGGGACGGCAGGGACGTCTGGAACCAGTCCAGGCAGGCTCTGTTCCAGCTCCGACGGCCGGGACGGGCCATGGCGGGTATGGCCCTGCCGCCGGACATCGGCGACGACCGTCCCGACGAGGAGCACCGGCTGGTGGCGGAGGGGCTGCTGAAGTCCCCGGACGCCATGCCCGGGCTGCTCTCCTGTCTGGGGTACCCGGATGTCCGGGCCGCGCTCGGCGATATGGCCGAGGGCCAGTACGTGCCCTTCGCATACGACTGGCGGCTCTCCAACCGGCTGACCGCCCAGGATCTGAAGGCACACGTCGAGCGCGAGCTCGCCCGGTGGCGCGAGCGGGTCGGCCACCACTACCCGGGCCACTCCGACGAGCCGAAGGTCATTCTGGTCTGTCACTCGATGGGGGGTCTGATCGGCCGCTACTACCTGGAGTGCCTGGGCGGCAGGGAGACTGCCCGCACCCTGGTCACACTTGGCACGCCGCACCGCGGCGCCGCCAAGGCCGTCCGGTTCCTGACCGGGAACGGGGTGGGACCGCTGCCCGGTGACGGCGGACTGCGCCGGGTGGGCCTCGGCGCGACCGGCCGTGTCGTCAACGAATCGCTGCGCGAACTCGCCCTGACCCTGCCCTCCGTGGCCCAACTGCTGCCCGTGTACGACGCGGTCCGGATTCCGGGCAAGAGCCGACGGCGCTATCTGAACGATGCCCGGCACCCGGTGCCGGACCTGCCCACGGCCCTGGTCAAGGACGCTTTCGCCTTCCACGACGAGTTCCGGGACGCCCGCGAGGCCCATCGCCGCGGCGACGCGGGCGGCCGGCTGCCCTACCGCGTGCACTGCCTCGGGGGAATGGCACACCCGACGGTGCACGGCGTCGAACTGTCGCCCGACGGGCCGCGGTTCACCACGGATCTGGACGCCGGCCGTCCGTGGTCAGGTGACGGGACGGTACCGCAGGAATCCGCCTTCGCCGGCTGGGCGCTCGACTACAAGGAGGACGGGATCTGGAACGGCTACCGGCACGCCGACATGGCCGGCGGTGGTGCTGTGGGCCACCAGCTCGCCGTCATCAGGGAGGGCCGGCCGGCCGGCGACATGCTCGCGGCCGACGAGGAGTTCGGCCTTGAGATCCCCGAGTGCGCGGCGGCCGGCGAACCGTTCGAGGTCCGGGCCGTGGGATCGGGGCTCGCCGACCGGAATCTGCGGGCGGTGCTGCGCCGGGACGATGTTCCGTACGGCGATCCTGTCGCGTTCGTCCCCGACGGTGAGGCGTTCCGCGCGGAGTTGGAGGGCGGTCCGGGGACCTGGGTACTGGAAGTGGTCTCCGAGCGCCCGCGCACGGTGTGCCGGGAGGTGGTCACGCTCCTGTCGGCGTGAGGATCGTCCAGGGCAGGGTGTCCCCTGGTGAGATGCCCACCGGTGAACCGGCCGGGTGAACGGGTGGGCCTTCCGCAGGACGCTCGACGCTGTGCCACGGGAGGGCTGTGACATGGGCGGGCTGTGACATGGGCGGTGCGCGGCGAGATACGAGGGACACCTGTCGCCCGGAGTCGGTCGATCAGTCATGTCCCGGCATCGGTGGGTGCGGATTGTGCCGCAGCGCGTCCAGCACGACGCGCACCGCCGCGCGAGGTGGTGTGCTCCGGCCGCTGCGGCGGATCGCCGCCGTGATCGTGCGCGTCACGGGAGTCGCGAGTGCCCTGGTGGCGACGCGATACCGGCGGTCGACGGCCAGTCCGGGCAGCAGCGCGATCGACAGCCCGGCCTCGACATGCTGCAAGGTCATCAGGTAATTGCTGAACCGGCACACCACCCGTGGCTCGAAACTCGCTTGACGGCACAGTCGAAGGGCGAGATTCGCCATGTACGACTGGGGCATGTCGAACGCCCACGGCTCGTCGGCGTAGGCCGCGATGTCCACGGTGCCGCGGCCGGCCGCGGCATGCCCGAGCGGTGTCACCAGCAGGATCGGGTCCGTGGCCAGCGGCACGAGGTCGAGATCCGGCCCCAGGGGCAGCTCGTCGAAGTTCGTGGTCGTGATGATGATGTCCACGTCGCCACCGCGCAGCGCGGGCATACTCTCGTGCGGTTCCAGCTGGAGCAGTTCGACGGTGAGGCGTGGATACTCGCGCGCGAGGCGGGTGACCGCCGGCACGGACATGGTGTGGATCGCGCTCTGGAACGCCCCCATCCTCACCAGCCCGGCCGGTTCTTCGCCAAGCCCGCGCAGCTCGGCCTCGACGGCGTCCATGTGATCGAGTATCGCCCGCGCCCGTCGCGCCAGGATCAGCCCGGCCGGGGTCAGCCGTACCCGCCGCCCCGTTCTTTCCAGGAGCTGGGTGCGCGTCTCGGCCTCCAACAGCGCGAGTTGCTGGGAGACATTCGACGGGCTCAGGTTGGCGGCTTTGGCGACCGCCCGAATGGTGCCCAGCGTGTCCAGTCGGCTCAGCAGCCGTAGCCTCCACGGGTTCATCACGCCCCCATTGTTGTGCGGTTCCACCGAACAGGAAAGCCGGAATCGCGAGATGGACGTGTCGCTCGGCGCGACTTACCGTCAGAGGCATGGCTGCTTCGACCGCTCCGCCGTCCGCCGAATCCTTCTGGTCCGATGCCGAAAGGCACCTCGTGCGCTACGGCGGCGAGTTCACCCGTGAGATCATCGACCGCGCCGCCGGAAGTTTCGTGTTCACCGCGGACGGCCGGAAGATCCTCGACTTCACCTCAGGCCAGATGAGCGCGCTCCTCGGCCACTCGCACCCGGCGATCGTCGCGACCGTCCAGCGACAGGTGGCGACCCTTGACCATCTCTACAGCGGCATGCTCAGCCGCCCGGTGGTCGACCTCGCCCGGCGGCTGGCCGACACGCTGCCCGCGCCACTGGAGAAGGCGCTGCTGCTGACCACCGGCGCCGAATCGAATGAAGCCGCGATCCGGATGGCCAAGCTCGTCACCGGCAAACACGAGATCGTCTCGTTCGCGCGGTCCTGGCACGGCATGACACAGGCCGCCGCGTCCGCCACCTACAGCACGGGGCGCAAGGGCTACGGCCCGGCCGCCCCCGGCAACTTCGCCATCCCCGTGCCGAACGCGTACCGGCCCGACTTCACCACGGCCGACGGCTCGCTGGACTGGAATCGTCAGCTCGACTTCGCGTTCGACCTGATCGACGCCCAGTCGACCGGCAGCCTGGCCGCGTGCCTCGTCGAACCGATTCTGAGCTCGGGCGGCATCATCGAGCCGCCGATGGGGTATTTCGCGGCCCTGCGGGAGAAGTGCCGGGAACGCGACATGCTGTTGATCCTGGACGAGGCGCAGACGGGCCTCTGCCGCACCGGGACCTGGTACGCGTTCGAGCGCGACGGTGTCGTCCCCGACATCCTCACGCTGTCCAAGACACTCGGCGCCGGACTCCCCCTCGCGGCCGTGATCACCAGCGCCGAGATCGAGCAGGAGGCGCACAGGCGCGGGTTTCTGTTCTTCACCACGCATGTCGCCGATCCGCTGGTGGCCGCGGTCGGCAATACCGTCCTCGACGTGCTGCTCGCCGACAAACTCGACGAGCGCGCGCGGACGCTGGGCGCGTTCCTCCGTGACGGCCTGGCGGACATCGCCGGCCGCTACGCGGTCGTCGGCGACATCCGCGGCCGGGGCATGCTGGCCGGGCTCGAACTCGTCGTCGACCGCGAGACGAAACGGAGCTCGGACGAGCTGGGCAGCGAGGTCACCCGACGCTGCCTCGAACTCGGCCTGCACACGAACATCGTCCAGCTCCCCGGCATGGGCGGAGTCCTGCGGATCGCCCCGCCGCTGACCGCCACCGAGGACGAGCTCTCGCTCGGTCTGACGATTCTGGACGAGGCGATCGGCGGCGCCCGCACCGCACTCTGAGGACGCCGGAACTCCGGGGCGACGCACACCGCGGTGCGGCGGTGTGCTGTGCCGGTGTGCCTGTGCCGGTGCCCCGGTCAGCCGTCGTGTCGGATGATGGCGGTGACGCGGATCTCGACACGCATCTTCGGGGCACCGAGGGCCGGCACACCGGTCTCGGTCCAGATGGGCGCGCGGTCGCCCATGCGCTCGCGGAACTGGTCCACCATGACGCGGTTGTGGGCCTCTCCGATGAAGTCAGGGGCGTCGGGGATGTGGTAGGAGTTCACGGCGATGACATCACGCCACGTGGCGCCTGCCAGGTTGAGGGTCCCCTCGACATTGTCGAACGCCTGGATGATCTCGTCCTCAAGGGCCTCAGGGAAGTTCCAGTCATCGTCCCACCCGCCCTGGCCGGACGTCTCGACGCGGTCGCCGATGCGAACCGCCTGGTTGTAGTGCATGTTGGCCAACTGCGTCTCACCGTATCCGGGTGTGGCGAAGAACTCCGGCTCGCTCATGGCATCCCTCTCATCTTCACTTCAAGCGTGAAGTGAAGATACCACGATTTGACTTCACGCGTGAAGTCACGACCGTTCGATAGGGTGCCGCCATGGCCGAACCCTCGAACCCCCACCCCTCCGAGGACGCCTCCGACAGCGCGCTGTGGCTGACCGCGGACGAGAAGGAGGCATGGACCGGGCTGGTCTCGCTGGTCCTGCTGCTCCCGGGGAGGCTGGAATCGCCACTGCACCAGAAGACCGGCCTGACCCTCTTCGAGTACCTGGCCCTCAGCCACATCTCGGAGGCCCCGGAGCGCCGACTGCGGATGAGCGATCTGGCCTATCTCGCCAACGGCTCGCTCTCGCGCCTGTCCAATGTCGTCAAACGGTTCGAGCAGCGGGGCTGGGTGGAGCGTTCACCCGACCCCGACGACGGCCGGTACACCGTCGCCGCCCTCACGGACGCGGGCTACGACGTGGTGGTCGCCGCCGCGCCCACCCACGTCCGCTCCGTACGGCGGTATGTGCTCGACCCACTCCCCGCCGCCGACCAGCAGGCACTGATCCGCATCGCCTCCAAACTGCGGGACCGACCGGGCGAGTCGGCCCCACACTCGACCGGGGCCTGACTCCGCAGCCTGAGACCGTGCCGGAAAGGGCCGATCCCGGATCCCGCGGACCCGATGACCGGACCCTCGTTGAGGGCTACGGTGTTGCGCGGCAGCCGAGTTGGTCGGCGAAAGCGGACGTGGAGGGGCAACGGATGAAACGGCTACGGGGGTTCGGCGCGGCGGTGGCCGCCGGGGCGGTACTCCTGCTCGCGGGATGCGGCGTTCCGACGGACTACAGCGAGATCGTCACATTCACCGACGAGCACGGCCGCGCGTGCACCGCGGCGGTGGTCGTCGACCAGGAACAGAACGAGGGCGACGACTACGAGGTCTCCAGTCTCGACTGCGACTACGCCCCGGCGGGCCGCACTCCGGGGCCCACCAGCTACTCCCCCCTGCCGGAGCGTGACACCAAGTGATGTCGTGACCGTGCGACAGCGCGCCCGGCTCGACAGAATCGACAGAGTCGCGGCTGGGTCCGGCGGGCACCGTCGGACCCGTCGCCGACGATCGGCGGTGGGCGGAGGAGCGGGGTACGGGGTACGGGGAAGGACCCCGACCCTCACTCCGCCTTCCTGAACACCTCCGACATCCCGTCTCCCGTGTCATGGGCCAGCAGCCCCGTCGCGTCCGGGGCCAACAGGCCGACGCGGGTGGCCAGTTCTCTGCCGTGTACGTCGACGGCCGCCTCGATGAGACCCGCGAGCGCCTCCAGCCCTGTCCGGGCACGGGAACGGGCCACGGCCCCGCAGGCGACGGCGACCAGCGCGGCCGGCCACCACCAGCAGGCGAGGAGGGCATAGCCCACGCCCCAGGCGGCGAGGCGGGCCGCGGCGCTGAAGGAGTCGCGGGCCGACTGGATCTGGCGTCCGGCGGGTTCGGGGAGAATGAGCCACAGTCGCGGCCACAGGGCGGCGAGGTCCACACCGTAGGCGGCCTCGACACGGTCCGCCGTCGCCTGCATACGGTCGCCGTACCAGGTGGGGCGTGTCGGTACGCGCAGCGCGATGCGGTCGCGGGCCTCGGTTAGGGCCTGGATCCGCGCCCAGGTGCCTCTCGGGATCGTCACCGTGCCGTTCGCTCCGACGCCGGTCGGGCCGGCGTGCGCGACGGCCTGCGCCACCTTCCCGTCCCTGTCCCTCCACCGTCGCTCCCGCCATGCGGTGAGGGCACGTGAGAGCGGGTCCCGGCCGAACCGCAGCCAGTACTGTTCGATCGCCCCGCCGAGGAACTGCGCGGCGAGCGAGGCCGCGGCGGCGGTGAGCAGCACGAGCGCCACCATAATCGCGGCGGTACCGGTCCGGTCCAGGGCGGGACGGGCGGCGAGGTCGTCCAGAGTGCCGCGCAGCCGGTCGACGTCGTGCCAGTGGCGATGCCCCAGGGTGGCGCCGACGACGGTGACGGCGAGGAAGAGCGCGCCGGGCAGCACCAACAGGTTCAGCCAGCGCTCGGTGAGTTTTCCGCCGAGGGTGGCGAGGAGGGGGTTCATGAGGTCGGGAGGCCGGAGGCGGTCACTGTCCGGGGTCCAGCCGGCCCTTGCGCATGCGTGTTCCATTGACCGCGCAGTGGGGCGCGGGCAGCAGGTCGCGGGCCCGTTCGAGCCGCGTGCAACGGGCCGGTCCCGGGCACACGGCCACCTTCATGTGGGTCGCGACGCCGGGAGCGCCGACGCCGCGGGATGCGTTGAGCAGTCCGCCCGCGACCCCGGCCAGACGCAACGCGTGGTCCAGGTCGTCGTAGCAGGCCGCCAGCGCGGCGGCGTCCTCGCCCGACCGCAGCAGGTCCCGCGCGCGCTCGGCGGGCTCCTGGACCCCGGGCTGCCGCATGTCGTGCGACGAGCCGAGCAGGGAGCACAACGCCGCTGTCCGGCGGGCGGGTTCGGGGTTGTCAGGCGATACGGTCATGCTCCAAGTGTGCCGGAGAGCGGGCACCGCCGAGAGTGAGTCGCCGCACTGCCGGCAGTCGACAACAGGGGGAGCGACAAGGTGAGGGACGGGCTGGTACAGGCGATCCGTGCGCGCCTCGCACGGGCCGGGACCGCGGACGAGGGTGTGCACAGGGACGTGGTGTTCGGCCCCGCGGCCGATGCCGAACTCCGGGCCCTGCTCAGGACCGCCGACGCCAGGACCGACCTGGAGGCCAGGCTGGTGGCCGGCTGGCTCTGCGTCGCCCGCGCGGCGGCCACGCCCGGCAGGCGCGGCGCTGTCCATGGAGCCATGGCGGGAACGCTGCTCTTCCCTGTGTGGATGGCCGATCCCGGTCTCGTGCCACCGCGGTTGGCGGCCGGCTTCGAGTCCACCGCCCCCGCGGACCGCCCCGATCCGGCGAACGCCGACGGTCCCGCCGAGTGGTCGGCCGACTGTGCCGCGGCCGTGATCGCGGCCGAGGGCCGACAGCACCATCCGCCGCGCGACGCTTCCGAGAACGAACTCCGGCTGTACGAACTGGCCGTGCGGGTGGGTGCCTCGCTGCCCTCGCGTGAGCTCCTGCTCGCAACGGCGGTGGGGATGGGCGGCCTCGCCGTCCTCGCGACGCCGGAGCACGACCCCACCTACGCGACCCGGGTCGCCGATCTGACCCACGCGCTGTCCCTCGCCGGGCAGCACGGGCCGACAACCGACGACGGGCCGACGGTCCACGACTGGCAGGCCCCCGACGACTGGCCGATGGCCGACGAAGGCCCCGACGCGGCGCTCCGTCTCACCCACCGCACCCTCAAGCGCCTTCCCGCCGACTCCCCCGACCGGCTGCTCACACTCAGCGATCTGGGCGTCCGGCTCCTGGATCGATACCGGCTGTCGTACGACCCGGACGACCTGTACGAAGCGGTCGGCATCGGACGCGACGTGTTGGCCCAACTGCCCGCGCACGGCCCGCACATCGCCCAGCACCTCACCGTCCTGGGCGTCGCGCTGCTGCAACTGCGCCAGCGGGAGGGCGGCACGCCGGAGGAGTGCGACGAGGTGGTGGACCTGTTCCGCCGAGCGGCTCCCGACCATCCCCAGGGGCCGGCGGCGGCAGGGCTCAACCTGGGACTCGGGCTCGTCCTGCGCTACCAGCGCACCGGTCGGCCGCACGATCTGCGCGAGGCGGTCGGCGTACTGACCAACGCGCTGGGCGCCTCCCGGGACCCGGAGCAGCACACCGCCGTCCGCGCCGCCCTGGGCAACGCGCTGCGCGCCCGCTACGCGCTGACCGGTGATCCGGCCGATCTGGACGCGGCGATCACACAGTTGTCCGCGGTGGTCGCCGCTTCCAGGGAGCCGACGCCCCGCACCGCGACGCGGCTGCTCGCACCCGCGATGGCCCTGCACGCCCGCCACGCTCTTGATCCGGAAGGGAACAGTGCGGATCTCACGGAGGCCCTGCGACTGGTGCGGCGGGCCGAGACGCTTCTGCCGCCGGGCCACCCGGAACGGCCCGTGACTCTCGGCGATCTCGGGCTGGTGCTCAGCACCTGCTACCAACGCTCGGGAAATCCCGAGGAGTTGAACGAGGCTGTCCTGGCTCTTCGGGAGGCGGTGGCGCTCACCGCCGAAGGGCACGAGATCCTCGGCGTGCGACTGCTCAATCTCGGCATGGCCCTGGGCCTGCGCCACCAGCTGACCGAGGACGGCGAGGACCTGCGCGAGGCCCGGGAGTGCCGGCGCCTGGCCAGGGAACTGCCGGGTCTCGGCCGCGCGCACCGCGCGGCGCTGCTCGGCTCGACGGCCATCAGTCGCATCACCGGATTCGAGCGTGCCGCCGACCCGGACGCCCAACTCGACGAGGCGATCGGCCTCTTCAGGGAGGCGCTCGCCCTCACCCCGGCGGACGACCGCCTGTTGCCGCGTCGGCGCCACAATCTGGCCGTGGCCCTGATGTCCCGCTTCCTGACGGCACAACGGCTCATTGACGCGCGGGAGGCCCGCGAACTGGCCGACTCGGTGATCGCCGCGCTGCCCGCGGACTCACCCGAACTGCCCGGAGCCCTGGTGGTGGCCGCCGGCGCCCGGCTGTCGAGCCTCGGCGCCGTGTTGTCGTCGGCGGTACCCAACGAGGCGATCGCACTGCTCCGCCGGGCGGTCGAGATCACCCCGCCCGGCCACGCGAAGCGCACACAACGCCTGGCTACTCTCGGTGAGGTCCTGCGGGACCGGGGGCCGCGCCGTAGGCGCCGTCGATCCGACCTGGTCGAGGCGGCCGAGGTGTTCCGGGAAGCGGCCCTGGAGCGGCAGTGCGCCCCCTCCCAACGCATGGACGCCGCACGGGCCTGGGGCGCCGTGCGCGCGGAACTCGGTGACTGGGCCGGCGCCCTGGACGGCTACGCGATGGCGGTCGACCTGCTGCACTCCGTCGCGCCCCGCCATCTCGTCCGTGATGACCAGGAGTTCCTGCTGAGCAGGACCGTCGGGCTGGGTGCCGAGGCGGCGGCCTGCGCGGTGCGCGGCGGCAGGCCAGGGCTCGCGGTGGGGCTGCTCGAACAGGCAAGAGGCGTACTTCTCTCCCACGCCTTCGACGCCGACAGCGATCTGACCCGGCTCCGGGAGACGGCCCCGGAGCTCGCCGACCGCTTCGAAGAACTCCGGGACGCTCTGGACACGGCTACCGACAGCCGGGATCAGGGGTTCCTCGAAGAAGGGCCGGAAAGGCACCGGGGCGACGCGCCCGGCCCCGAAGCCCGCGCCGATCTGCGGCAGCGGCTGGCCGCCGAGTGGCGGGAGCTGACCCGGCGGATCCGCGCCGAGCACCCGGAACTCGGCCTGCTGCGGCCGGTAAGGGAGTGGGACGAGCGGGAACTGCGCGCGGCGGCCACGGGGGGCCCGGTGGTGCTGGTCAACGTCTCCTCGTACGGCGGCGACGCACTGATCGTCACCGAGCACGCCATCGACGCCGTACCGCTCCCCCAACTGGCCCCAGGGACGACAGCGGCCCGCCGACAAGCTCTCCAGGACGCGCTGTTACGCATCGAGACGCCCGGCACCTCGCGCGCGCGGTCCCTGCGCGCACAACGAGTCGTCCGCGACACGCTCGCCTGGCTGTGGCAGGCGGCCACCGGACCGGTCCTCGATCATCTGGGCGTCCCGGCCGTCCCCGCCGGACCATTGCCCCGTGTGTGGTGGTCGCCGGGCGGCGTCCTGGGCAACCTGCCGCTGCACGCCGCGACCCCCCAGGACGGCGCGCCCGGGGCGTTGGGCCGGGTCGTCTCCTCGTACACGCCGACGCTGCGGGCGCTGCGACACGCCAGGCAGCGCGTCGCCCGTCCGGCAGGGACCGGCGCGCTCGTCGTCGCCGTCGGCGAGGCCGCCGGTCTCGCACCACTGCCCGCCGCGCGCCGCGAGGCCGAACGGCTCGCCCGGCTGCTGCCCGGCTCCGAGGTGCTGACGGGCGCGTCCGCCACCCACTCCGCGGTGGTCTCGGCCCTGCCCCGGCACGCGTACGCGCACTTCGTCTGCCACGCCCGGGGGGATCTGGAGCGCCCGTCCGGCAGCCGGCTCGTCCTGCACGATCACGCCGAACGGCCACTGACCGTCCGCGACCTCGCCCGGCTGCGGTTGCCATCGGTACGGCTCGCCTATCTCTCCGCCTGTGACACCCTGCGCACCAGCCCCGAGCTCGCCGACGAGTCCGTCCACATCGTCAGCGCCCTCCAGATCGCGGGCTTCCCTCATGTCGTCGGCTCGCTGTGGCATGTCGACGACACGATCGGAGCCGGTGTCGCCCAGAACGTGTACGAGGCCCTGAGCACGGGCGACGGCGCGCTGGACGTCGGCCGCACAGCCGAGGCCCTGCACTCCACGGTGTGCGCGCTGCGGGACACGTATCCCCGGACCCCCAGCTTGTGGGCCTGCCAGGTCCACGCCGGACCCTAAGGGCTGTCCCGTGATCCCCGGCGGCGGGCGGACGGCGCTACTGTGCGGCGCGCCCTCGGTGCACGACCTCGGCGAAACGACGGGTGAATCCCTCCCAGGCCGCGGACGACGCCGGTTCGTCGGCCACCGCCCGTTCATAGACCGTGTCCGGGTCGAAGCCCCGCGATGTCAGCCATTCCCGGTCCCAGCGACGGACGTCCGCCGCCACCGCCTCGGGGTGGAACTGCACGCCCCAGGCCCGCTCGCCCAGGCGGAATCCCTGATACCGGCACCGCTCGCTGTCCGCCAGCCAGACCGCACCCGCCGGGAGTTCGGTCACGGCGTCCACATGGCGCTCCATGGCGGGCACCACGGGAGACAGCCCGCCGAAGAGAGGGTCCTCGCGCGCCTCGGCACGCAGCCGGATCGGCGTACTCCCGCACTCCGGCTCGCCCGAGCGGCCACGCACCGTGCCGCCCGCGACATGAGCGAGCAACTGGCCGCCCAGACAGATGCCCAGCATCGGATTGCCCTGCTCCAGCGCCTGTCCGGCAAGACGCCGGGCCGCGGGGAGCCAGGGCGCACGCGCGTCCTCGTCCGGGAGGAATCCGCCGCCGAGCACGATCAGCGCCCGGCGTCCGAGCGTTTCGGGCAGCGGCTCGCCGGTGTACGCGTGGACCGTCTCCAGGCTCAGTCCTGCCTCCCGCAGCCAGCGGCCGACGCGGCCGGGACCGCCGTTCGGCGTGTTCTGCACCACGAGCACACTCCGCCTCGTCATTGCCCACACCCGACCGGCTCACCGGACCAGAAATGGGTGGCGTCCTCCGGCACACCGCGCCGTTCGGCCCCGTCGTCGTCGCGGTACTCCCACTCGAAGGGCACGCCGCGCGCGGTGGCCACATCGGGGCCGTCCATCAGCTGGAAGTGCAGATGAGGTTCGGACGAGTTCCCGGAGTTTCCGCACTCGGCGAGGTGCTGCCCCGCCGTGACGCGGTCGCCCACCGTCACGCGGAGGGAGTCGCGCCGCAGATGGGCGAGGACCGCGTACACGTCGTCGCCGATGTCGAGCACGAGGTAATTGCCCAACAAGTGGCGTGGCCAGCCCGCGTCGCGCAGGAAGCCCTCCAGGCCGAGGAAGGCGAGGCCGGGAAGCGACATCCGGCTCAGATGGTCCCGCTGCCGACTCGCGGCCGCGACGACCACTCCATCGGCGGGAGCGAGAAGGGGCCTCCCGAAGGAGGGATAGGACCGCGGACGTTGGCCGACCGGCCAGACCCAGTGGAAGGGCGGGGTGCGCGGCGCGTCCGCGGCGTCCTGCGGCGGCTCGTACTTCAGGTCGATGGCGTAGGTCTGGGCGTGGCTGTGCGTATGGCTGGGGATCTTGGTCGCGGGGCCGTTGAGCGCTGTCCAGCGCCCGGTGACGGGCGGCCGGACCAGCACGGGCCGCCGGTCCCCGACCGGACGCTGGGTCCGTACCAGGGCCCAGCGCAGAAGGATCGCGACCGCGATCAGGGCGACACCCACGTACCACAACGGCCCGATGCCGCGGACGTTCACCACAATGCACAACGTCCCGGCGCCGAACAGCAGGCCATGGCGCTTCCACAACAACACCGGTGGACACATCCCTCGTACCTTCCCGGAGGCGGGGCCGCCTCCGGCCGACGGACGATCCGTCAGTTACGGGCCGAAACCGGCCCCACCGTCAGCAATACCATCCGATGTCCCGGTGTTGCCACCACGGGCCACCACGTATCAGACCGAGGTGTCCGATATCTCCCGCAAGCTGCGGGGACGCATGTCTGTCCAGTGCTCGTTGACGTAGTCGATGGCGGTCTCACGGTCCACGTCGCTCAGCGCGGCCGTCCAGCCCGCGGGGGCCGGGGCGAAGGCCGGCCACAGGGAGTGCTGGCCCTCGTCGTTGACCAGGACGTGGAAGACGCCGTCGGCGTCGTCGAAGGGGTTGGTGCTCATGGAGGTTCTTTCCTTTCAGGTGTTCGGACATCGCGTGGAGAGAGGGCGGGGACAGGGGGCAGGGGCGCTCATGGCTCAAGGTTCGGGGCTGAGCAGGCCGGCCACCGCGTCGTCGGGCGCCGCGGCGATCGCGCCCAGCAGACGTTCGAGTTCCGTGGCGATCCGCTCGGCCCGGGGGCGCTCCACCGCGTCCGGGCGATGGCCGAGCCGCAGCGTCAACGGGCCGTCGCCGGCGAACGCCGCCAGCGTCAGCGGGTAGTGGGTGGCGTCGCGCCCCTCACTGTGGACGAGCCGCAGGCCCGGGGTGGCGCGTGCCAGGCTCGCACGGTCGAGGGGGTAGTTCTCGAAGACGACGTGCGTGTCGAACAGCTCACGCCGGCCGACCAGCCGCTGAATGTCCCCCAGCCCCAGATGCTGGTGCGGCAGGAGCGCGGCCTGCTCGTCCTGGAAGCGCGCCAGCAGGTTCAGTACGGTCTCCGCGGGGTCGATCCGCAGTCGTACCGGCACGGTGTTGATGAAGAGCCCGATCATCGATTCCATCCCGGCGATCTCGGGCCTGCGGCCCGAGACGGTGGTGCCGAACACCACGTCCGGCACGCCGCCGTGCCGGGCGAGGAGGAGCGCCCAGGCGCCCTGGACGACGGTGTTGAGCGTGAGACCGTGACGGCTCAGGTCGCGCAACGACGCGGTCAGCGCCTCGGGCAGGGTGAACTCCACGGACCGTACCGGCACCGCGCCTCCACGGACGACGGTCCCGCCGTCGGTGTCCTGGAGGAGCGACGGCGCCGCCGCGTCGGCGAGAGCCGCCCGCCAGGCGTCCCGGGCCGCGTCACCGTCCTGGGCCGCCAGCGCGGACAGATGCTCGCGGTAGGGCGTCACGGCGGGCAGCGCACCAGGGGCGCCCCCCTCGGCGTACAGCGTGAACAACTCACCGACCAGCAGCGACACCGACCACCCGTCCAGGATCAGATGATGGTGTGTCAGCACCAGCCGGTGTTCGTCCGGCCCCCACGCGAACAGTGTGAAGCGCAGCAGCGGAGGCCGGTCCAGCTCGAAGCGCCGACGCAGGTCGGCGGCCGCGAGCCGGTCGAAGACACGCTCGCGGCGCCCGGCCGACACCACCCCGAGATCGAGCTCACGCCACTGCGGCACGAGCGTGCCCGGCACCACTTGGACCGGTCGGGGCAGCTCGTGATGGACGAACGCCGCCCCCAGATTGGGGTGCCGCTCCAGCAGCCCCGCCGCCGCCGCGCGCAGGGCCTGACCGTCCAGCTCGCCCCGCAGACGCAGGACGAGTTGCGCCTGATAGACGTCCGGACTGTCCGGGGCATAGAGCGAGTGGAAGAGCAGTCCCTGTTGGAGCGGGGTCAGCGGCAGGACGTCCACGAGGCCGGGGTACGCCGACTCCAGGTGCTCGATCTCCGTCTGCTGGAGCGGGACCAGGGGAAGATCGGACGGGCTGTGTCCGCCCGCCCCGGGGGTTCTGGCATGCACGACCAGGGCGTCGAGCGCGGTGAACCACAGCGAGGCCAGCTCCCGGATCTCCTCCTCCGTGAACGCCGGCTCCGCCCAGGACCACGCGGCGTTCAGCCGCGGTCCTGCCGGACCGTCGACGGTCACCGCGTCGAGGCCGAGGAAATGCCCGCCGGGCGGCGCGAGTGTCCCGTCCGTGTCGGGCAGTGTGGTGAACTCCGCGGTGATGTCCCAGTCCTCACGGCCCTCCGCGGCGATCCGGCCCAGGTAGTTGAACCCGGCCCGGGGCGCCCCCAGGGCGGACAGCTCCGGCGCCGCCACCGGGTCGAGATGACGCAGTACGCCGTACCCGATACCCAGGTCGGGCACGGCCCGTAACCGCTCCTTGACCCGCTTCAGGGCCCGGCCGAGCGCCGGGCCCGCGGTCCACACATCCGTCCAGGCACATTCGGTGTTCTCCAGCCGGACCGGGAACATGCTGGTGAACCATCCCACTGTCCGGGACAGATCCATCTCGGGCAGTTCCGGACGTCCATGGGACTCCAGCTCGACGACCACACCACGGGAGTCCCCGCCGGGCGCGCGGCCCCGGCGGCGGCGCCACTCCTCCATGGCGAGGGCCAGCCCGGTGAGCAGTACGGGCTCCACACCGCACCGGAAGGCGGCGCCCACTTCTGTCAGCAGGGGGCGGGTGCGCTCCGGCGGCAGCGTCGCCGTGAACCGCCGCGTCGCTCCCGGCGCCGCTCCCTCCGGGGCGTCCGTCAACGCGTCCGCCCCGGACAGTGCCTCTTTCCACAGGGCCAACTCGCCCTGCCGCGCGCCGGTTTCGCCCTGCCCGGCGAGATATCCGGCCCAGTCGCGGAACGGGGTCCCGACGCAGGGCAGTGCGGGAGGGCGACCATCGGCGACGGCCCGATGAGCGGCGGCCAGGTCGGGCAGCAGAATGCGCCAGGAGACCCCGTCGACGGCCAGATGATGTACGACGAGGACCAGTCGGCCCGGCTGGAGGGGCCCGGCGTCGAGGAACACCGCCGACACCATCCCTCCCACGGCGGGATCCAGGCTGTCCCGGGCCACGCGGGCCGCGTCGGAGAGCAGTTCGGGCAGCCGGGCCCAGTCGTCGACGGCATCGACCCGGCGTACCCGGTCCCCCGCCCGCACAACCCCGGGCGGCAGAGCCTCCACCGCCCAGCCCGCCGTATCGGCCGAACGAACCGCGTCATCCGCACCATGGGGCCTGTTGTCGCCGCCCGTGCCGTCCGATTCGGCCGGATCGCCGGGGCTCATCCGCAGTCGCAGCCGCAGTGCCGCGTGGTGGTCCAGCAGGGCCTGGAGGGAGTCGGCCAGTTGCTCGCGAGTCAAGCCCGGCGGGGTCCGCAGGGTGAGGCACTGGCTGAAGGCAGCCGGATCGTCACCCGGCTGATCCCGCCACCAGCGCATGATGGGAGTCAGCGGGAGCTCACCGCTTCCGTCGTCCTCCCCCGACGGCACCGGGGCGGCGCCCGCCTCGAACACCTCTGCTTTTTCGGCCAGCTGGGACATGCCGGGGTAGCGGAAGACATCGCGCACGGTAATCCGCAGACCCGCGTCGCGGGCCCGGCTGACCAGTTGGATGGCCATGATGCTGTCCCCGCCGAGGCGGAAGAAGCCGTCATCGACGCCCACCGACTCCTCACCGAGCAATTCCGCGACGATGCCGCACAGCACCCGTTCACGCGCGGTACGCGGCGCCGCCGAACGTGGCACGGGCCGGGCCGGTGCGGGAAGCGCGGCCCGGTCGAGTTTGTGGTGGCGGGTCAGTGGCAGTCGGTCCAGGAGGACGACAGTTCCCGGCACCATGTACTCGGGCAGCACACCGGCCACGTACTCCCGCACCGCCGCCTCATCAACCCTCCGGCCCTCCTCCGGGACCACATACGCCACCAGCCGCCGGTCGCCGGGCCGGTCCTCCCGTACGACCACCGCCGCCTGGCCGATCCCGTCATGTCCGGTCAGTACGGCGGCGACCTCGTCGGTCTCGATACGGAATCCGCGCAGCTTCACCTGGCCGTCGGCACGGCCCGCGAACGCCAGCACGCCGTCGGGCAGCCACCGGGCCAGATCGCCCGTACGGTACATCCGCGTCCCGGGCGGGCCGAACGGGTCGGCCACGAACCGTTCGGCCGTGAGTCCGGGGCGGTTCAGATAACCCCGTACGACACCAGCGCCCGCAAGATACAGCTCACCCGTCACGCCCGCGGGCACAGGCCGCAGGAAGTCGTCGAGTACGTAGACGCGGACGCCGTCCAGCGGGCGTCCGATCGGGACACCCGACCGGTGGGGCCGGTCCTCGGGACGGGGGACGGCGGGGCCGGTGATCGGGTGCCGGGTCGCGAACGTCGTCGCCTCCGCCGGCCCGTAGCCGTTCACCACGAGGGTGGACGGGCAGTGCCGGCGCACGGCGCTCACGGCGCGCGGCGCCACCACGTCTCCCCCGGTCCACACCGTGTCCAGCTCACGCAGACATCCGGGGTTCTCCTCCGCGACGAGTTGGAAGAGACCGGCGGTGAGCCACAGCGTGGTGATCCCCGTGCCTGTGATCAGGCGCTCCAGCGTCGCCAGGTCCAGTTCACCGGGCGGGGCCACCACCACCTCCCCGCCGTTCAGCAATGGGACCCACGTTTCCAGGGTCGACGCGTCGAAGGAGAGCGGCGAGTGCATCAGGACGCGCTGCGGCCGGCTGTCCTGCCAGCAACTGTCGAGGGCGAGGGCGAGCACATCGCCATGGGTGACGGCCACGCCCTTGGGCACACCGGTCGAGCCGGAGGTGTAGATGACCTTGGCCAGACTCGCCGGACTCGCCGGACTCGCCGGACTCGCCGGACTCGCCGTGCCGCCCACCGCGAGCGCCGGTCGCGGATCGGCGGCGGCCGCGGCGGTGTCCCGTACGTCGATGATCCGCGGACCGCCATCGGGCCCGCCATCCGGGGACGCGTCGTCGCGGGGCCCGACGTCGAGGGGTGTGCCCTCGCCCACGATCATCACCCGCGCGCCCGACTCCGCCACCACCCGTTCCCGTCGCGCACGCGGCGACCGCGAGTCCAACGGCACATACGCGCCACCGCACTTGAGGACCGCCAGCACGGCCACCACGAATTCCGCGCCCCGCTCCATCAGCACCGCGACCGGGGTCTCGGCCCCGACGCCGAACCCGGCCAGCCGTACGGCCAGCCGGTCGGACCGGGCGTCCAGCTCCGCGTAGGTCAGCAGCTGTCCAGAGGCGCGGACCGCCGGAGCGCCGGGCGCGCGACGCGCCTGCTCGGCGAATCTCCCCGGCACGGTGTCATGCGTGAGCCGCGCGGGAACCGGTGAGGTGCCCCAGGTGGTGAGCAGCCGATCGCGCTCCCCGCTCGCCAGGATGCCGGCCAGGTGCACGGGCAGGTCGGGACCGGCGCAGACGCCCTCCAGCAGACGCGCGAAGCGGTCGCCGATCGCCTGTGCGGTCGCCCGGTCGAACAGTGCGCTCCGGTAGTCCAGCACCCCGTCCATGCCCAGGAAGGCGCCATCCGGGCCGCGGTGTTCGTACAGGCTCAAGGAGAGATCGAACTTGGCGGCTCCGGTGCCGACCGTGCCGATCTCGGCCGAGACTCCGGGGAGTTGGAGCCGCCGCGGCGGCTCCGGGGTGACGACCAGCATCACCTGGAACAGCGCCTGTCCGCTCGCCGAGCGGTGCGGCGCGAGCGCCTCCACCACATGGTCGAAGGGGGTGTCCTGATGGGCGAAGGCGGCCAGATCGGCGTCCCGGACCCGCCCGAGCAGCTGACGGAACGTCATCGTGCCCGAGGCGTCGGAGGTGTCGGTGCGCAGCACCACTGTGTTCACGAAGAATCCGACGATCCCGTCCCATCGCGCGTCGGCGCGCTCCGAGACCGCTGTCCCCACGGGGATGTCCGTACCGGCACCGAGCCGGGTGAGCAGTGCCGCCAGCCCGGCGTGCACCACCATGAACACACTGGCGCGCTCGGTGGCGGCCAGTTCCGCGAGCCCGCCGTGCACCGGTGCGGGTATCTGGAACGCCACGGTGTCCCCGGCGTCCACCGCCTCGTCGCCCGCCGTCCCGGCCGTCCGGTCGGCGGGCAGCTCGATCCGTTCCGGCAGTCCGTCGAGTACGCGGGTCCAGTGGGCGAGCCCGCGCCGTGCCAGAGCCGTGGGCTCGCCGTCCGTACCCAGTGCCCGGCGCTGCCACCGGGTGAAGTCCGCGTACCGCACCGGCAGGGGCGCCCAGTCGGGCGCCAGGCCGCGCAGGCGGGCCGTGTAGGCCGTACGGAAATCGGCCAGCAGCGGAGCGAGGGACGCGTGGTCGCAGGCGATGTGGTGCAGCAGGAGCAGCAGCACCTGTTCGTCGGAGCCGGTGATGAACAGCTCGGCCCGCAACGGGCATTCGGCATCGAGCCGGAAGGCGTACCGTGCACTCGTCGCCAGTGCCCGCGCCAACTCCCCCGCACCGGTCCTGGTGACGGTGAGCGCGGAGCTTGCGTCCGCCGGTGGCAGGATCCGCTGGACCGGCCGGCCGGCCGCCTCCTGGACGATGGTGCGCAGCGTCTCATGACGTACCGTCAGATCGACGAGAGCCGCCCGCAGCGCTTCCTCGTCGGCCTCGCCGGTGAACCGCAGGACCAAGGGTACGTTGTAGGCGCTGTCAGGCCCGGTGAGCGAGTGCAGGAACCACAACCGCCGTTGCGCGAAGGAGAGCGGCAGGTGCGCGGGGCGGCCGTCCGTTGCCTCGGTGTCTTCGGCTCCTTCGATGCCGTGGGTCCCGTCCGCGTCGAGGTCCAGGTCGACGTCCGGGGTGTGTCGCCACAGGTGCGCGGCGAGTTCCGCCACCGTCGGACGCGCGAACACGTCCCGTACGTCCACCTCCACCCGGAAGCGCTCGCGCGCGGCGCTGACCAGCCGTGTCGCGCGCAGACTGTCGCCACCGAGATCGAAGAAACTGTCCTGCGGCCCGACGCGCCCCGTACCGAGAAGCTCCTCGTACAGGGAGGCGAGCCGCCGCTGCTGAGGGGTGCCGGGCGTGCCCGCGGCATGGACCGGCGCCGCCGGGACGGGGGCGGGCAGGGCCTTCCGGTCCAGCTTGCCGTTGGCGGTGAGGGGCAACGACTCCAGGACCACGAACAGCGCGGGGACCAGATGGCCGGGCAGCCGCTCCCGCAGGTGTTCCCGCAGACGCGCGATGAAGGGGCCGGGATCGCCCGCCGCCGCCGTCCCGTCCCGCGCGGGAACCACATAGCCCACCAGCCGCGCGTCAGGGCCACCGGCGCCGTCTTCGGCGCCTTCCGGTACGGCGGCCACGACCGCCTGCGCGACCCCGGAGATGCCCAGCAGCGCGCTCTCGATCTCGGCGGGCTCGATACGAAAGCCGCGGACCTTGATCTGGTCGTCGGACCTGCCGAGGTACTCCAGGCCACCGTCCGGCCGCCACCGTACGAGGTCACCCGAACGGTACAGCCGCGATCCCGGCGGGCCGTAGGGGTCGGCGACGAAGCGCGCCGAGGTCAGGCCGGGCAGGTCGAGATACCCCCTGGCCACCCCGGGGCCCGCCACATACAGCTCCCCCGCCGTCCCGGGCGACACCGGACGCAGCCGGCCGTCCAGTACGTAGAGGCGGGTTCCGGGCAGCGATGTCCCGACCGGGCTGCCCTGTTCGGCGCTGTGAGGGGCGGCCAGATCGAGCCGGGTGGCGTGAACCGTGATCTCGGTGATGCCATACATATTGACCAGGACCGGAGAGGCGTCACCGCGCCGCCGGAACCAGGACCGCAGCCGTGCGGGCCGCAGCGCCTCACCACCGAGGATCACCCAGCGCAGCGTCAGATCCCTCCCCCGGTCCGGCTCCTCGTCGTCGGCCGCCGCCAGCGCGTAGAAGGCGGACGGCGTCTGGTTCAGCACCGTCACCCGCTCCCGGGCGAGCAACCCCAGGAACTCCCGGGGCGACCGGCTCACCTCGTGGGGAACGACGACCAGCCGCCCGCCGTGCGCCAGCGCGCCCCACATCTCCCACACGGAGAAGTCGAAGGCGCAGGAGTGGAACATCGTCCACACGTCACCGGCGTGGAAGCCGAAGTCGGCCGCGGCGCCTGCCAGCAGCGACACGGCGCTGTGGTGCTCCACCACCACACCTTTGGGCCGGCCGGTGGAACCCGAGGTGTAGATGACATACGCGGCGTGGCCGGGCGTCAGCGGCCCCGTACGGTCCGCGTCCACCGGATCGGCGGACGAGAACTCGTCCAGAGGTCCGGCCGGATCGTCCGGAGTGACCACGCACACGGGCCGGGCGTCCGCCATGATCGTGCCGACGCGGTCGGCGGGCCAGGCAGGGTCGATGGGGACATACGCCGCACCCGTCTTGGTCACCGCGAGAATCGCCGTGACCAGTTCGACCGAGCGGGGCAGCAGGACGGCGACCGTGTTCCCGGGGCCGGCGCCGCGCCGGATCAGCGCCCCGGCCAGCCGGTTGGCACGGGCGTTGAGCTCTCCGTACGACAGGAGGTCGGGCCCGCAGGTGACCGCCGGGGCCCCCGGGGTCCGCGCGGCCCAGCGCTCCACCAGCCGCGGCAGTGTGGCGGCGGACCGAAGGGGCGGGGTGCCGGCGCGGGGCACCGTCCGCCGTCGCTCCCCGGCCGACAGCAGTCCCAACTCCCCTACCGGGCGGTCGGGTTCGGCGAGCACGCCGGTCAGCAGCCGGACGAACCTGCGTGCCTCGGCGGCGGCCTCGCGCGGGCCGTACCGGGCCGGGTCGGCATAGAGGTCGACGCGCAGACCTGAACGCTCCGTCTCCGGGTGGACCGTGACGGACAGATCCTCCACCGGGCCGACCGCGAGATGGTGCATCGTCATCGGCCGGCCCGCGAACCGCCGTCCGAAACTGAAGGGCATCACGTTCACGGCGAGCCCGTACAGCGCCTGCCCGGTGCCGGTCAGGCCCAGATCCCGGTGCAGATCCTCGGCGCGGTAGTGCTGATGGGCGAGTGCGGATGTCATCTCGGCGTGCACGGCACGCACCAGCTCGGCCGCGGGCCGGTCCACGCGCACCGGCACCCGCAGCGGCAGCACGTTCGAGGTCATACCGCCCACCGCGCGGGCCACATCGCCCGTACGACCCGCTACCGGCAGCCCCAGCACCACTTCCTCGCCCGCGCCCACTCCGGCGCGCGCGTGTGCCAGCAGGGCCGCCGACGCCGTGGCCACCACCGGCCATCGGACCCCCAGCCGCCGGGCCAGCAGCCGCAGTTCGGCCAGCCCCTCGCCGGGAAGCCGGGCGACGCCGCGCGCCGCGACCCCGCTCAGGGCCTCTCCCGCGTCCGGCGCGTCCACCGTCCCGGGTGCGCCCGCCCCGGAACGAAGAGCTTCGGGGCGGGCGGACTCGGGGCGCGGGCCGGCCATCCGGTCGATCCAGTAAGCACGGTCGGCGCCGAACTCCGGTGAGGACCGGTAGTCGGCCTCCGCCCGCAGCAGCGCCTCCAGCGGGACCCGGGGGCCTGGCTCAGGGTCCTCCCCGCGCTCCAGGGCCGCGTAGACATCGCCGAGACGCCGGGCGAAGAGCGCGCCGCCCAGACCGTCCATCACCAGGTGATGGCAGAGCAGAAACCAGCACACCCGCTCGTCCGAGAGCCGGATGAACGCCGTACGGAACAACGGCCCCGCCGCGAGGTCGAACGGGCGGGCCGCGTCGGCCCGCATCCACTCCACCGCCGCGGCCATCGGGCACCGCTCCTGTCGCAGATCCACCACGGGCACACGCCACGGCGGCAGCGGCCCGACCCGCTGCCAGGGCTCCTCGCCCTCCCCGGCGGGAAACCGGGCCCGCAGTGGCTCCGCCTCCGCCACCGTGAGCCGGAAGGCCGTCTCGAAGAGCCCGGGGTCCAGAGCCCCGGACACCTCGAATCCCGCCGCCACGTGGTACCGGGCCGGCGGGGCGAACTGCTGCCCCAGCCATACCCCGTACTGCGCGGTCGAAAGAGGGACGGAGCCGGGGCGGTCCGCCGTGTTCCCCGGCTCCGTACCCTGCCTCATACGACGTTCCCCGGCGTGGCCGGACGGGCCTTCAGCCGCTGGGCGAGCACCTGGGCGACTTCGCCCAGCGGGCCCGGCCGCCCCAGCTCACCGTGGGTGCAGTCGATGGGCAGTATCTCCATCCCGCCGTCGTCCACCAGCGGCCGCCACAGCTCACGGGCGACGTCCGGGGAGGTCTCCCGGGCGGTGAAGATCAGTGGGTCGCCGGTGAACCGGCCCGGCTTGTGGGCGTACGAGAGCGCCGAGTTGTTGGCGAAGATCCGGGCGACCGCCGCGACCCGCTGCTCGTCGAACGAGGCCAGCAGCCCCGTCTGTTCGCGGGCGATCTCCACGAACCGCGGATAGGTCAGCGACTCGCCCGCCCAGCCCGCGGGGTCGTACCCGAAGAACTCCAGCACCATCGCCAGCACATCCCCGCCGGTCACCCGTGCCGTGGGCCCGCCCGCGCCGTCCTTGGCCCGGTCGGCGGGAAAGGCGTCCAGAATCGCCAGCAGCCCGACGCTCTCGCCGCTCGACTGGAGCTGTACCGCCATCTCGTGGGCCACCAGGCCGCCGAACGACCAGCCCAGCAGCTGGTACGGGCCGGTGGGCCGCACGGAGCGGATGTGATCCACATAGTCCGCCGCCATCTCCCGCAGGGACGCGGGCAGCACCTCCTCTCCGTCGAGCCCTCGCGCCTGGAGGCCGTACACCGGCTGGTCCGTACCCAGCGGCCCGGTGAGCCCGGCGTAGGACCAGGCGATCCCCGCCGCCGGGTGGACACAGAACAGCGGCGGACGCTCACCGGACTCGCGCAGCGGCAGCAGGACGCCGATACCGCTCCCCGGGTCCCGCTGTGTGCCCGCGAGCAGCACCTCGGCCGCCGCCTCGGTGCCACCGGCGGACTCGCCGGCACTCTCGCCGGGGGCCATGAAACCGCCGACGCTCCGGGTGGGTTCGGTCGCCGCCGTGGTCAGCAGCCGGACGAACCGGTCGGCGAGTGATGCCACCCGCTCGCGCGCCATCAGGTGCGGACGGTAGTCGAACCGGAGCAGCAGCCGCTCGCCGCGCGCGGACACCACCAGGTTCAGCGGGAAGTGCGGGGCGTCGTCCCCATAGGCCCGCGCCAGTTTCAGACCCGGCGCGGGTTCCGCCAACTCCTCCGTGTCGAGCGGGTAGTTCTCGAACGCCATCACGGTGTCGAACGGGTTCCCCACATCCGTGATCCGGCGGATCTCACCGAGGCTGATGTGGTGATACGGCAGCAGTGCGGCCTGCTCCCGCTGAAGCCTCACAAGCAGCGCGCCCAGCGACTCACCCGGATCCAGCAGCACCCGCGTCGGCACGGTGTTGATGAAGAGCCCGACCATCGTTTCCACACCGGCGAGTTCCGCGGGCCGCCCCGAGACCACGGAGCCGAACACCACATCGGTGTTACCGGTCTCCTGGCCCATCAGAATGCCCCAGCCGGCCTGGAGCACCGTGTTGGTCGTCACGCCGTGCCGGCGTGCCATGTCGACCAGGGCCACGGTCGTCTCCGCGCTCAGCTGCACGGTGACATTGCGCGGCGCCAACGGTTCCGCCGTACCCTCCTCCAGCGCGACCCGGGTCGACGCCGCCAGCCCCGCCAGCGCCTCCCGCCAGGCGGCTTCCGCCTCCGTGCTGTCGACCCGTCCGAGCCAGGACAGATACTCCCGGAACGGGGTGGTGGCCGGAAGATCCTCGGGCGGGAGATCCCCGGCCGTGACCGAACCCTCGCCGCCCGCCTCCCGGTAGAGAGCGAACAGCTCCCGCAGCACGATGGGCAACGACCAGCCGTCCATCAGGATGTGATGCGTCGTCAGTACGACCCGGTGGCGGTTGTCGCCCAGCCGGATCAGCATCATCCGCATCATCGGTGGAGCGGTCGGGGTGAACCTGCGGCTGCGCTCCAGATCCAGCAGCCGGTCGATCGCCGACTCCCGCGCGTCCTGCGCCAGCGCGCCCAGATCCTCTTCCCGCCAGGGCAGTTCGGCCGCGGCACCGAACACCTGGACCGGCTCGGCCAGGCCCTCGTGGACGAAGGCGGCGCTCAGGTTGGTGTGCCTCCGCAGCAGCGCCCGGCCCGCGGCACGGAGCCGGTCGGGGTCCAGATCACCGACGAGTTCCAGCCACACCTGCACGGTGTAGACGCTGTGTTCGCCGACCGGTTCTTCCGCCGCCCCGGCTTCCTCCCGGGCGCCCTCGTCCGTCTCCGTATCGGTGCCCAACCCGCTGACCAGGACGTGGTACAGCAGCCCCTGTTGCAGCGGCGACAGCGGAAGGATCTCCTCCAGGCCCGGGTAGTCGCGCTCCAGCCGCTCGACCTCGTCCTGGCTGAGGCTGGTCAGCGGGAAGTCGGAGGGCGTACGGCCGCCCGCCCCGGGTTCCATGGCGTGGGCGGCCAGCGCGTCCAGGATCTCGAACCAGGTGTCCGCCAGCTCATCGACCAGCCGCTCGTCGAGAATGCCCTCGGGCCAGGTGAAACTGACGCCGAGTTCGGGTCCCCGCGCCGTGTCCTGGGTCAGGGCGGTGATCTCCAGCGGATGCGCCAGCGGCATGTCCGCGTCGGCCCCGGCGCTCATGCCCGACTCCGGCGCGGGACCCCAGTCCGCTTCCCCCGACGCGGCGGGCAGCAGGAACCGACCGAAGTAGTTGAATCCGATCTCCCTCGGCGCGGCGGCGGCCAGGACGTCCGAGGTCTCCGGATTCAGGAAGCGCAGCAGACCGAAACCGATGCCCTTGTCGGGGATCGCCCGCAACTGCTCCTTCACCCGGCGCAGCGCCCGGCCCAGCTCCTGACGGGAGTCACGCCGGTCCTGGGTGCCGGCGGCGCCGGGCGCGAGCCGTATCGGATACATGCTGGTGAACCAGCCCGCCGTACGGGACAGATCGGCGCCGGGAACGACCGGCTCACGGCCGTGCCCCTCCACATCGATCACCACATCGCTCTCACCGCCGACACAGCGCCGCACCGCCAGCGCGAGCGCCGTCAGCAGCACATCGTTGATCTCGCAGTGGAAAGCGGCCGGAATCGTGCTGAACAGATGCCGGGCCCGGTCGGCGCCGTACGTCACCGCACGGGAGCGCGCGCGCCCCGTGGTGTCCACGGCCGGGTCCAGTGGCCGCTTCGCCAGCCGGGGCCCCGGCGTGCCCAATATCCCCGTCCACAGAGGGAGTTCGGAGGTACGACGCTCCTCGCGGGCCTGCGCGGACAGCGCGCGGCTCCAGTGCCGCAACGATGTCTCCACCGGACGCAGCGCGGGCACCCGGCCCGCTTCGAGATCCTGGTACGCCCCGACCAGATCGGGCACCAGAATGCGCCAGGAAACCCCGTCACAGGCCAGGTGGTGTGCCATGAAGATCAGCCGGCCCGGTGCCTCGTCGCCCGCGTCGAGCCAGACGATTCGCACCATCGTGCCCGCCTGGACGTCCAGTTGTCCCTTCGCCCGGCCGGCCTCTTCGGTGAGGACCCGTCCCAGATCGTCGGCGCCCCTCACATCGACCCGCCGCACACACGACGCGCCGGACACCGAGCCGGGGGGCCGTACCGAGAGCCGCCACTCGGCCGACGACCGGTCGAGCCGCAACCGCAGGGCGTCATGGTGGTCAAGGAGCTTCTGTACGGCGGCGATCAGCCGGTCCTCGCGCACCCCGCCGGGGACCTGGAGCAGTACGGCCTGGTGGAAGCCGTCGACCGGGCCGTCCAGCTCCTGGAGCCAGCGCATGATCGGGGTGAGCGGTATGTCGCCCACGCCCGAGGTGGCGCCCCCGGACCTGGTACGCGTGGTCTCACGGGCGGCGGCGGCCAGCGCGTTGACGGTCTTGTACTCGAAGATGTCCTGCGGGGTGAGCACCAGCCCCACCTGACGCAGTCGGCTCACCAGTTGGATCGACATGATGCTGTCGCCACCGAGGTCGAAGAAGCTGGCGTCCACCGGGACCTCGGATTGCCGCAGGACCTCGGAGAACACTCGGGCGACCTGCTCGACGCGGGTTTCGGCGGGCGTCACCACGGACGCCGGCGGGGCCGTCGGCTTCGGTGCCACGGGCGCGGCGGGCCGGGCAGGAACGACAGGGACATCCGAAGCGACGGGAACGTCGGGGACGACGGCTTCGGCGGGCCTCGGCGGCTCGACGGGCCCGGCCGGTTCGGCGGACTCGGGGGGCTCCGTGGCCGGTGCCGTGGCGGCGGGCTCCGGCGCGACGGCGGATTCCGGCGCGATGGCGGGCTCCGTGTCCCGGTCGAGTTTGCCGCTGGGAGTGCGCGGCAGCGACTCGGCGAGCCGTACCTCCCCCGGGACCAGATACGCGGGCAGCCGCTCGGCGGCCCACTCCCGCAGCGTCTCGGGCTCCGGACGCCCGGCTCCCGTCGCGGGCACCGCGTAGGCGACGAGCCGTGCGTCGCCCGCCGCGTCCTTCCGTACCGAGGCCATGGCCTCGCTCACCCCGGGGTGAGCGGCGAGCACGGTCTCCAGCTCGCCCGGCTCGATCCGGAATCCGCTGATCTTGACCTGTGCGTCGGCCCGCCCCAGGTACCGGAGTTGCCCGTCCTCGCGCCAGAGGGCGAGATCCCCGGTCCGGTACATACGGCTGCCGGGCGGGCCGAACGGATCGGCCACGAAGCGTTCCGCGCTCAGTCCGGGCCTGCGCAGATAACCGCGGGCCAGCCCGGCACCCGCCAGATACAGCTCGCCCCGCCGCCCCGGCTCCACCGGCTGGAGTGCCCCGTCGAGTACATACGCGCGCACATGCGTCAGCGGACGGCCGATGGGCGGCGCGCCCCCGGTCGATGAGTCGCCGGCCGATGAGTCGCCAGCCGGTGAGTCATCGGCCGGGGACTCGTCGGAGGACCAGGCGGTGGCGTACACGGTGGCCTCGGTCGGTCCGTAGACATTGAGCAGTCTGCTGCCGGGCATGGTCCGCGCGACGCGGGCGGCGAGGGCGGCGGGAAGCGCCTCCCCGGCCATCGCGAGCGTCTTCGCCGACAGTTCGACGCCGCCGAACTCCATGAGCTTCGCGAACACGGAGGGAATCGCGCACAGCAGCCCGCCCGACCAGCGCGGCGGGTCACCGTCGAGCAGTGACAGCAGATTGCCGACCACCTCGACACTGCCGCCGGTGGCCAGCGCCGGGAAGATCTCGGCCACCGACACATCGAAGCTGAACGAGGTCGCGGCCAGCGTGTGCGCGAGGGCGCCCGCGCCGAACTCGGCGGCCACCCAGGCGATCAGCGGCACCACCCCTCGATGAGCGACCACGACACCCTTCGGCGTCCCGCTGGATCCCGACGTGTAGATCACATACGCCGGATGCGCGGGCAGCAGGGGTGCCACGCGGTCCGCGTCGGTGGGCGGCTTCGGGGAGCAGCCCACCAGTTCGTCGGCGGTCTTCGCGTCGTCCAGTACGAGTACGTCGATGTCTCCCGGGGGACCGTCGATGTCGAGGTCCGCGCCGGCGGCGTCGGTCACCACACACCGGGGACGCGCGTCGTCGATCATGAAGCGGAGCCGCCGCGCCGGATAGGCGGGGTCGAGCGGCAGATACGCGGCGCCGGTCTTCAGCACCGCGAGCATCGCGACGATCGCCTCGGCCGACCGCGGCAGCAGCAGCCCCACGATCTGCTCGGGTCCGGCCCCGCGGCGGATGAGCAAGTGGGCCAGGCGATTGGCCCGCTCGTGGAGTTCGCCGTAGGTGAGCCGCGTCGTACGGTCCCGGACGGCGATCTGGTCCGGGTGCCGGGCCGCCGCGCTCTGAAGCAGTTCCGTGAGTGTGCCCTGCTGAGGGCGCCGCTCCAGCGCCCCCGTCCAGCCGTGCACCCTGGCCCGCAGAGCGGCGTCCAGCAGATCGAAGGAGCCCACCGGCAGGCCGGGGGCGGCCACGGCGGCGGACAGCAGACGCCCGAAACGCCGGCCATGGGCCGCCAGTTCGGCGGCGCTGTAGCGGCCCGGCACGCCCAGGAAGGTGATCCTCGGGCGGCCGTCGCCGGGCTGCTCGTCCACCACCACGCGCAGATCCTGGACCGGTTCCTGGTCCACCCTTTGGGCGACGGCGAGCAGCGCCCCGAACCGGATCTCCGGGCCGGGGGTCCTGATATCGGCGACGGGCCCGTAGAGCCGCGGGCGAGCGCCCGGCACTCCCAGCTCACGGCACAGCTCTTCGTGCCGCAGCCGCTGACGGGCGCGGACGCGGCGGCTCTCCTGGGCCACCCGCTGGACGAGTTGACCGAAGCCCATGGCGGGACGCACCGTCAGCCGCAGCGCCGCGATGTCCTCGGCCACACCCGGCACGCGCCGGGAGACCCGGCTCAGCCGTCCGTCGACCGGCAGACCGAGGAACAGGTCCGTGGCGCCGCTCATCCGGTGCGTGTACGCGCCGACGGCGGCCAGCAACACGGCCCGGGACGCCGTTCCGCTGTAGCGGGCCGCGGCGCGCAGCCGTTCGGATTCGGTGGTGCTGAGGACCACCGGAGTCGAGGGCTCGGCCGGAGCCCGGACAGCGGCGTCGTCGGCGCCCGGCGCCGATTCCCCGGCGAGGGTCACCGGCTCGGCGTGGCCCGCGACATACTCCCGCCAGAACGTGAGATCCCGGCCGCGGTCGTCCGACGCACGGTACTCGGCCTCCTCCGTGAGCAGCACCGCCGGTGACGTCAACGCCGAATCCCGTGGCGGCCATCCCTCGGCCTGTGCGGTGTAGACCTCCGCCACCCGGCGGGTGATCAGTGAGCAGCCGTAGCCGTCGAGCACCGAACGGTGATGGCGGTGGAACCAGTGGAAGCGGTGTGCCGAGAGACGGATCAGCGCCTGTGCCGACGCCGCGTTCCCGGCTGGGCGGGGCGCGCGGGCGAGTTGGGCCCGTACCCACTCCTCGGCCGCGACGACCGGGGCGGGGTCGGCGCTGAGGTCGACCAGGGGAAGCGGCAGGCCCTCGGCGAGTTCCGGGGCGGGCGGCCCCTGCGTACCCGGTTCGCTCCCCGGCAGCCGCACGCGCAGCGCTTCGCTCTCCTGGACGACCTGGGCCAGCGCCCTCTCGAACGCCGTGACGTCCAGAGCGCCGTGGATCTCCACGACCTCCGCGACAAACAGGCCCGGCCCCCAGGGGTCGGCCGGCGAGTCGCGCCAGACCTCCCGGCCTGCGGCGGACATCTCGTGACGCGCACTCTGGTGGTCAGCCATGGCTGGCTCCTCCCCGCGAGACGAGTTGGTGTTCCGGATGCTGCCTCTGCTCCGGGTACTGATAGAAACCGCGGCCGGACTTGCGGCCGACACTGCCTTCCGCGACATGGCGGGCCAGCAGGGCGCACGGCCGGAAACGTTCGTCTCCGGTGAACTCGCGCAGCACTTCGAGTGAGTCGACCACGGTGTCCAGCCCGATGAGATCCGCCGTACGCAGGGGCCCCATGGGGTGGCCGAAGCAGTCCTGGAAGACGCGGTCCACGGTCTCGGCGTCGGCCGTTCCCTCGCCCAGCACGGCGGCGGCCTCGTTGAGGGTCAGCATCAGCACGCGGTTCGTCACGAAGCCGGGCGCGTCACGGACCACGAGTGCCCGCTTGCCGAGCTCCGCGAGGAGGTCCACGGTCCGCCGGACGGTCCACTCGCTGGTCCGCGGCGCGCGGATGACCTCTACGGCGTCCTTGAGGGGGGCCGGGTTCATGAAGTGGGTGCCGATCACCCGGTCGGGACGGCCGGTGACGGAGCCGAGCCGGGTGATCGGGATGCAGGACGTGCAGGACGCGAAGACCGTGTCAGGGCCGCACACCTGATCCAGCCGCCGCAGGATCTCCTCCTTGATCGGCACCTTCTCGCGCGCGCACTCGACCACGAAGAGAGCTCTGGCCAGGTCCGGGAGTTTCGCCGACCAGGTGACACGGTCCTCAAGGGAGGGGGACGGGGAAGAGGGCGCGGGTGTCCCGGCGCCTGCCCCCGCTCCGGGTCCCGCGCCACCGGGCCCGGCTCCGGTCCCGGCCGGCGACGAGGAGCGCCGTCGTAACAGCCTCGCCATCCGCACCCCCGCGCGGAGGCGGGCCGGGCCGCTGCTGAGTGCCGCCGGATCGGGATCGACGACCACCACGGGATATCCGGCCTCCGCGAAGCACTGCGCCACGCCGACCCCCATGGTTCCGGCACCGACGACACCCACGGGCGCGCCGGGTGTCATGGCCGGCTCACTGTCCTTGCGTTCGCGCACGGTTACGGATCTCCTTCGGCTCTGTCCGGGATGTCAGTCGGTGAGTGACGCGGCGGCGCCGAACCACAGGTGGGGCAGTGGCGCGGCGGGCTCACGGAGGGCGACGCGCATGAGCGCGACCAGATCGTCGGCCAGGGCGGCGACCGTCGAGGCGTCGAACATCTCGGTGCGGTATTCCACCGAGATCTGCAACGCGTCCGGCCCTGGGCCTTCGACGACCGACCAGACCAGATCGTGACCCGTCCGGCCGTTGGGCAGGGTGAGCCGTCCCGCCTCCTCCCCCGGCCACCGCACGGCACCGGCCTCGATGCCGGCCGCCGCGCCGAGCCTCGCGGGCAGGCGGTGGTGGGCGTAGACGACATCGAAGAGCGGCGCCCGCCCAGGCTCCTGAGGCACACCGGCCGCGCGGACGATCTCGGCGAGCGGCACATCCCGATGGTGCTCCGCGTCGGCGGCCAGCCCTCGGATCCGCCCGGTGAGCAGGTCGAGGGAAGGGTCGTCGGCGAGCGAGATCCGCAGGGGCAGCGTGCGCGCGAACGGGCCGATCAACTCGCCCGCGTCCGGCGCCGTGGTGAGTCCGATGACCGCTTCTTCCGTCTCGGAACGCAGGGCGAGGAGCGTGGCGATACCCGCGAGCAGCCCCTCACGGGCTCCTGCGCGGCCCAGTTCGACCGCGAGCTCCGCCGGAATCCGGAAGGTGTGGGCGGCACAGGCGCCCGTACCGAACAGCGGGCGCGGCCGGTCGGCGGGCAGGTCGAAGGCGCGCAGCCCGGCGAGGGTGTGCTTCCAGTGGTCGAGGCCACCGTTGAGCGGAGCATCCGCACCCGGAACATCAGCGCCCGGACCTCCGGCGCCCGGCTCGCGCCGCGGGCGCGCGTACTCCTCGTACGGGACGGGGAGTTCGGGCAGTGCGGGCAGCCGCGCCGGGTGTCCGTGCAGCCGCGCGCCGTACAGGGCGAACAGGTCCCGGAAGAACACACCGGGCCGCGCTCCGTCATAGGCCGCGGGGTGGGTGGTCACCACGAGGATGTGTTCGGTGGGGCCAGTGGTGATCAGCAGCGCGCGCAGCGGACGGCCCGCCACCGGCTCCAGCGGCCGCCGCCCTTCCGCCAGGGCGAGTTGACGTGCGGCGGCCGGTGGGTCGTCCCGGTCGGAGGTGTCGATCGCCGTGAAGAAGTCACCGCGTACGGGACGCAACACCGCGTGCCGCTCCGCGAGCTCCCGCAGCGCGGTTCGCATCCGGGCCCCGTCCACCTCGCCACGCAGCTCCAGGCAGACGCTGACCGGGTCTGCGTGGTCTGCGTGGTCCGCGTGGTCCGCGGAATCGACGGCCGGGACCGGGGTGTCAGGGGCGGCGAGCTCGGTGACGGCCAACTCGGTGGGCGTCGGCTCGGTGGCCGTCGACTCGATCGCGGTTGGCTCGGTAGGCGTCGGCTCGGTGGCCGTCGGCTCGATCGCAGTCGGCTCGGTGGCGGTCCGTTCGACGGCCGTCCGCCGAGCGGGGGCCGGCTGTACGGGTATCTCCCCGTACGGGGTGTCCTCGTTCGCCGCGACGGCGCCCAGCAGCTCCATCAGCGATGCCGACAGGGCCTCGACCGTACCGGCGTCGAAAAGCTGCGTGGCGTACTCGATCACCACGTCGAGCGACTCCTCGCCCGCCCGCTCGGCGACGACCACCGTGAGGTCGAACTTGGCCGTGCCCTGCGGCAGTCCGGGGAAGTAGGGACCGGTGTCCTCATGCCCGGCAGGACCGAACAGGTCCTCGCCGAACGCGAGGCCCGCCGGAAGGGTCTGGTGGACGTACATCACATCGAAGATCGGGTTCCGGCTGGGATCGCGCTCCGGCGCGACCTCACGCACGATCTTGTCGAACGGGATCTCCTGATGGTCCAGCGCACCGAGCACCACGCCTCGCACCTGGCGCAGCAGCTCCCGGAAGGTGGGATCGCCGGAGAGGTCGGAGCGCAGGGCGATGGTGTTGTTGAAGAAGCCGAGCAGGCCCCACAGTTCGGGGCGGCTACGGCCGATGGTCGGGGTGCCGATCACGATGTCCCGCTGACCTGACCAGCGCGAGAGCAGCACCTTGAGTCCGGTGAGCAGCACCATGAAGAGGGTGGCGGTCTCCCGGCCGCCCACGGCCCTCAGTCCGTTGACCAGTTCACCGGGGATGGTGAACCCGTGGGAGGCTCCGGCGAAGTCCATCCGGGTGGCACGGGGCCGGTCGGTGGGCAGTTCGAGCGCGGGAGGATCGCTCAATCGCCCGCGCCAGTAGTCCAGTTCACCGTCGAGCCGGGAGCCCTCCAGCAGTTCGCGCTGCCAGCGCGCGTAGTCCCGGTACTGTACGGGCAACGGTTCGAACCGGTGTACGCGGCCGTCCAGGCGGGCCGTGTAGAACGCCAGGAACTCCTTCATCTGGATCTGGGGCGCCCAGCCGTCGTTGACCGCGTGGTGCATCGCCCAGCAGAAGAGATACTCGTCGGGCGCGACTCGCACCAGCGTCACCCGGACCAGCGAGTCACGGGCGAGGTCGAACACCCAGCCGGTCTCCACCCTGATGACCGCGCGTGCCGCGGCCTCGGGGTCCGGGTCGGCGGAGACGTCCTCGTACCGGAAGAAGTCGCCCAGCTCCGGGCGGATCACCAACCGGGGTCGCCCGTCGGCCTCGACGAAGTTCGAGCGCAGGGTCTCGTGCCGCTGGGCGAGATCTTCCCAGGCGAGCCGTACGGCGTCGGGATCCAGCGGGCCGCGGTGCCGGGAGACGCCCGGCAGGTTGTAGAGCGTGGTGGTCGGGTCCAACTGGTGGTGGAACCACATGCGTTCCTGCCCGTACGACAGCACCAGTTCGTCGCCGGGGAGGATCGGCGGCAGCGAGGGGCCGTCGTCCTGGGCGGCGGGCTCGGCCGACAGCTCCGGCCAGGTCCCCTTCTCCGGCGGGGCCTGTGGCAGCCGGGCCGAGAGGGCGTCCGCGAGGTCGCCGACGACGGGGTGGTCGTAGATGTCGACCAGTTTGAGATGGGCTCCGTAGCGCCGCTCCATTCCCTGGACGAGCTGGAGCGCGATGACGGAGTTCCCGCCGATGGTGAAGTAGTCGGCGTCGGCGGGGACTTCGTCCGCGCGCAGCAGATCGGTCAGGGATTCCTGGAGCCAGCTGAGCACCGTCTGCGAACCGGACGGCGCGCTCGGACCGGGCCCGGGCACAGCCACGGGCGCGGGGGCCGCGGGAGCCGCGGGGGCGACGGGTACAGAGACCGGCCCCGGCGCCGGAACGGGCCTGGGCGCGGGGACCTGAACTGGAGCCGGGACATGGGCAGGAGCCGGGACATGGGCAGGCGCGGCGGTGGGCGCCGGGGATGTCGCCGCCTCGGTGGCCGCCGCCATCGACGCCGCCGTCGACGCGGCCGTTCCGAACCCCTCGAAGGAGATGATGTCGCCCACGGGCCTGGCCCAGCAGCGGACGCCCCGGAGCGGGCGGCCGGGCAGCGGGACCCGGTGGCCGACGCCCTCGCGTTCGCCCGCCGCCGCCAGCGCCGCCCAGTCGGGATCCCACCGCAGCTCGTAGAGCCGGGCGAGCACGTCGAGTACCCCGTCCGTACCGGATTCCAACGTCAGCACGCGGGCGCCGGGGCGGCCGTCCAGATACTCCGACAGTCGCTCGCCCAGTTCCCCGCGGGCCGCCAGCTCGACGAAGACGACGGGACCGCTCGCCAACTGCTCGTCCGCCGCGGCCCGCAGCTGCTCCAGCCGGAGCGCCCCGCCGGCCACCGCCGGGTCCTGGCCGCTCGATGCCCGCTCCAGCGCCGTGGTGTCGGCGGGCGTCAGGGTGCTCCGGAGATGGCGGACGGTGTAGCGCGAGATCCCGGAACTCATCAGTCCGTCGGGGGCCACTCCGGCCCGGGTGAGCCGGGTGTACGCGGCGAGCTGGGCGCGTACCATCGCGGCGCGATCGGTCGGTACGGGCAACCGCTCGGGCAGCGGGTCCGGGGAGGGGCCAGTCCCCGGCGACCGGCCGGGGTCGGCGTCCCCGGAGAACAGGAACACCACGCGGGGCGCGGCCGCGCGCCGGGATTCGGTCCCGCCCGCCCCCGGGGACAGCGCCGTACCGGGGGCCTCCAGCCGCTGCCAGGTGGCCTCGGCGGCCAGTGCGACGGCCAGTTCGGCGGTGCGGCGTGCCACCGCGCCGACGCGGTAGGGGTGGTGCTCCCGTCCCTCGTTCAGGGTCCTGGCGACATCGGCCAACGGCCGTGTGCTGTGGCGCAGTTCGAGCGAGAGCCGTTCACACTGCGCGATGAGTTCGGCGGGCGTACGGGCGGACACACCGACCAATCGCGCCTCGGCCGGGCCATCGTTCGTGCCCGCCGCGCGCCGTACGGCCGTCGCGGGCGCCTGCTCCACCACACAGTGCGCGTTGACGCCACCGAGGCTGAACGAGCTGACACCGGCGCGGCGCACCTCGTCCCGCCAGGGCCTGACCGATGTCACGACATCGAGGCGAGCCCCGTCGAGGTCGATCTCCTCCGGCGCCCGTTCGAAGTGCAGCGAGGGGTACAGCTCACCGTGCCGCACACTGAGGATGGTCTTGACCAGCCCGGCGATTCCCGCGGCATGGTCCAGATGTCCGAGGTTGGTCTTCACCGATCCGACCGCGAGGCGGCGTCGGTCGCCGGGGCGGGCGAGGGTCAGCCCCTCCACCTCGATGGCGTCGCCGAGCCGGGTGCCCGAGCCATGTGTCTCGACATACCCGGCCGTCGCGATGTCCAGGCCGGCGCCGCTCCACGCCTTGCGGATGACCTCCGCCTGGGAGCGTGCGCTCGGTGTGCTGATGGTGGCGGAGTGCCGGCCGTTGTGTACGACGGCGCTGCCGCGGATCACGGCGTGGATGAACGCGCCGTCCGCCAGCGCCTGCTCCAGGGTGGTGAGCAGCAGGACCGCGCCGCCCTCGCCGCCGCCCGCCCCGTCCGCCGCGTGGTCGAACGCCCGGGACCTGGCGGTCGGCGAGCTGATGCCGGGAAAGTCCGCCACGGTGGCCGCGGGGGCGATGATATGGCGCAGGCTCACCCCGCCGGCCACCGCGTACCGCGCGTCGCCGTCGCGCAGCTCCCGGCATGCCTGGTGCACGGCGACGAGCGATCCGTTGCAGCCGGTGTCGACGCCGTAACAGGGCCCCGTGAGCCCGAAGATGTGGGAGACCCGGGCGGGCAGTCCGCACGGGATGTTGCCGATCATGCTCAGCGTGCCCTGCTCGCGGACGAGCGGCGCGTATCCGTTGCTCGGGGAGCTGAAGATCACGGCGGTCTGGCTGTCGCGCAGGGTCTCGGGGGCGTATCCGGCGTTCTCCAGGGCCTCGTGGGTGAGTTCGAGGGCGAGCCGGTGCTGTGGGTCGGTGACCTCCGCCTCGCGCCGCGACAGACCGAAGTGCTCATGGTCGAAGAGATCGATCCGGTCCAGATAGCCCAGCTCCGGGTAGTCCACGGAGGGGTCCAGACAGGTGGACTCGACCCGCTCGGGCGGTATCGGGCGCACGGAGTCGACGCCGTTGAGCAGATTCGCCCGGAACGCGTCGAGGTTGTCGGCCTGCGGAAAGCGCGTGGCGATACCGATGACCGCGACGGCCGGCCTCGCAGGCGTCGCACCGTCTTCCCGCGCCGCACGGTCCCCCCGCGTCGCACCGTTCTCCCACACCGGCCGGTTCCCCCGCGTCGCTCCGTCTTCCGGCGTCGCACCGGTCCCGTAGGCCACGCCCGTCCCGGTCATATCGCCCTCCCGTTCATGCGGCTCCCTGCCTTCACAGCTCATAGGCGGTCGGGGGTGTGAGGTCTTCTCGCCGAACGTCAGCGTCCGCGTCCGTGCCCGCGTCCGCATCCGTCCCCACGCGGCTCGTGATCGCCTCCGCCTGGGCGGAAATGGTGATGAGGTCGAACAGTTCACCCATGCGCAGCACCCCGGGCCACCGCTGGTTCAGCCGGGCGTGCAGATCGATGATCTTCAGGGAACTGCCGCCGACCGCGAAGAAGTTGTCATCGGGCCCGGTCTCGGACTGTCTGAGGACGGCCGCCCAGATGGCGCCGACCGTGCGCCGGTGGCCGGTCCACCGCTCCCACGGGGAGTCGGCGCTCGTACGGCCGTCGACCGGGCCCGCCACCGAGTCCCGCTCGTCCCCGCCCACCGGCGCGCAGTCGCGCAACAGGGCCGCGCGGTCGGCCTTGCCGCTGCTGTTCAGCGGCATCCGCGTGACCGGCAGGAACATCGTGGGAACGGCCTGTTCCACCAGATGTTCGAGGCAGTGCCGGCGCAGTGTCATGCCGCCGGGCGGTGTGATCCGGGGCCCGGCGGGCGTGATGAAGGCCATCAGCCGGGGCTCGTCGTCCTCGGTCGGTTCAGCGACCACCACGGCCTGGCCGATGGCGGGGTGGCGCTCCAGGACGCTCTCGATCTCGCCCAGTTCGATACGGGTGCCACGGATCTTCACCTGGAGATCCGTCCTGCCGTGGTAGTGCAGCGCTCCCCGTTCGTCGACGGCGGCGAGATCACCGGTGCGGTATAGGCGGCTCCCCGGCCGTCCGTACGGGTCCGCGACGAACCGCTCGGCCGTTTTGCCGGGCTGTCCGGCGTAGCCGAGGGCCACGAACGCGCCGCCGATGTACAGCTCGCCCTCCACCCCGGCCGGTACCTCGCGCAATCGGTCGTCCAGTACCCAGGCCTCGGCGCCCGGCCAGGGCCGGCCGATGGGGATCCGTGGCCGAGAGGCGTCCGGGTCGGGCTCGACGGTGCAGGAGATGATCGTCTCGGTGGGGCCGTACTCGTTCGCGAGTCGCACACCGGGCAGTCGCTCATGGTGGGTGCGCACCAGCTCCGGCGTACAGACCTCGCCCGCGACCACCACCAGCCGCAGGCAATCGGGGAGCAGCCGGCTCTCGTCCAGCAGCGCGCGGTAGTAGGAGGGAACGACGATGAGATGGGTCGCCCGGTGGCGGCCGGCCAGCCGGGCCAGTTCCTGAACCTGTCTCAGCTGCCGCAGATCGGGGAGCAGCAGGGTGTGGCCGTTGCGGAACGACCAGAACATGCCGCCGAGCATGCCGTCGAACGACAGCCGCATCGCCATCAGGTAGGTGGAGGGTTCGGTGCCGTAGACCCCGGCGCGAGGGCCGATGGACGCCGCGAGCTGGGCGCGGCTGACCATGACCCCCTTGGGGAGGCCGGTCGATCCCGAGGTGTAGACGAGATAGGCGGGGGCGTCCTCGGAGACCGGATACTCCTCGTCCGTGTCCGCGGCCCGCGCGCCCGTCTCGATGAGGTCGGGAATCCGGATTGCGGCGGCTTCGATCCGCTCCGGCGGGTTCACCAGGCCCGTCATGGCCGGGTCTTCTCCCGCGCTGAGCACCACCGCGCAGTCGGTGTCCCGGAACAGCGCCCGTACGCGCGAGACCGGCAGGTCCGGTTCGAGCGCGGCCCAGGCGGCGCCGGTCCGCAGGGCGGCGAGTACCCCGATCACGGCGAGCGCGCTCTGCTCGACGCGGATGCAGATGACCCGGCCGGGCCGTGCGCCGCGCCGGCGCAGGAGTTGGGCGAGCCCGGCCGAGGCGTGGTCGAGTTCGCGGTAGGTGAGGACCGTGTCTCCGATGATCAGGGCGGTCGTCTGCGGTGAGCGCCCGGCCTGTCGCCGGAAGGCGTCCAGGACGGAGTCCTGGTCCGCCGCGGTCGCGCTCCGGTCCTGCGTCCCGATCGCGCTCTGGTCCCGAGCCCCGGACGCGCCCTGGGCCCGCGTTCCGGCGGCTTGGTCGCGGTCACGCGCGTTGCTGTGTACCACCGTGATCTCCCCCTCTCACTCCGCGCCGGTGATCACACGGGTGTGGCCCTGGTGCTCCGGAGCCGGACCGTCCTGATCGACCGCGAGCACCATCTGGCCGTCCTCGGTGGCGACCGGCCGATACCCCGCGAAGCGGAGAGTGACCAGCATGTTCCGGTTGACGTCGGTGGGTACGAAGTGCGCGACGGGCCGACGGCCCTCCGCCAGTGCCTCCCGGACCAGATGGTTGAGGAGAACACCGCCCACACCCCGTGACGCGACCCGGCAGGACATCAGCATCAGCCGCAGGACCGAGTCCGAGGGGGTGAGTTCGGTGACGGCGAGGCCGATGATCCCGTAGTCACCGAACCGGTCGCTGAGCCGTGCCACCCGCACCTGATGGTCCGGTGACGCGCTCAGTGCCCGCAGTTCGTCCGCGTCGTAGGTCAGACCGGTGCTGTTGAGCTGATGGGTCCTGACGGTCAGTTCGCTGGCCCGCGCGAGATCGTCCTCGGTGGCCGGGCGCAGCCGCATCACCAGATCGAGTGAGGCGAGGAAGGCCTGCCGGTCCTCGCCGAACTCCTCTTCCGCCTCCCGGCGCCGCCACTCGGTGCGATAGAGCGCGCGTCGCCGGGACGCCTCCTCGGTCACCTGCTCCGGCTGGAATTCGGGGCGGTCCGGGAGCCGGCCGACCTCGTCGGCCGGGTAGCACCGGACCATGGGCAGTGCCGCCGCGACCTCGGCCCGTTCCGCGGGGTCGTTGTCGACGAACGCGAGAGTGTCCAGGCCGATGTTGAGGGTTTCGGCGATGCGCCGCAGCGCGGCGGACTTGGCGCCCCAGCCGACCTGGACCGCGCAGAACCAGTCGTCCAGGCCGCGGTCCGTCAGATGACGGGTGACGGCGCTGTGTTCGCTGCGGCTGGCGGCGGCGTGCAGGATGCCCCGCTTGTCCAGGGCGCTGAGGGTTTCCAGGGCCTCGGGGAAGGGCTCGGGATCGTCGTTCTCCAGTACGACCCCGTCCCACAGAGTGTCGTCCAGGTCCCACACCAGGCACTTGACGACAGGGGCGGTCCCCGGGGCGCGCGTACGGGAGTCCTGGTCCGGTGTCATGCCGACTCCCCGGGGCCTCGCGTGCCGGAGGCGGGCGGAGCGCCGAACTGACGCAGAAGGCGATCGGCTATGTGGAGTTCGGACACGTGCTGCGCTCCTTCGATGATCTCCATGACCTTGGCGTCCCGGAAGTGGCGTCCCGGTCTGCTGTCGGGTTCACAACCGGCCGAGCCGAGGATCTGTACGGTGTCGCGGCTGACCGAGGCGGCGGCAGCGGCGGCCGCGTACTTGGCGACGATGGTCTCCGTGACGCCCCGGCCGGGCCCCGGCGCCCGGAACTGCGCCGCCCGGCGGGCCAGTTCACGCGCGCCGGCGGTGTCCACCGCGCAGCGGGCCAGCAGGGAGCGGACCAGTTGGTGATCGGCGAGCGGCACCCCGCCCTGGGTGCGGGTGGCGGCGTGCGTGGCGGCGTCGGCGACACACGCCTCGGCCATGCCCACGCAGCCCCAGGCGACCGTGAAGCGTCCGTGGTCGAGGGCGGTGGCCGCGACATGGGACAGCCCGAGCCCCGGCGGGGCGACGAGATGGTCCCTGGGAACCCGCACGGCGTCGAAGGTGACATGGGCGATCCGCGCGGCGCGCATGCCCAGCTGGCCGGTCACCGGCTCCCGGCTCACGCCCGTACGGTCCGCCTCGACGAGGACGGTGGCAGGTTTGCCCCGGCTCTTGCCCAGCACCAGGAAGACATCGGCGACGGCCCCGAAGGTGATCCATTTCTTGTGGCCGCTCACCTCGATGTCCCCGCCGCCGCCGGGGTCGTCGACACGGGTCTCGACGGCCCCGAGCGCGCTGCCCGCTGCCTGCTCGGTGGCCGCGAAGCCCGCGGTCAGCTCTCCGCTCGCCAGTCTCGGGAGCCAGTCGGCGCGCTGTTCGCGGGTGCCCCAGCGCGCCAGCGCCGCCGCGACCATCCCCTGCACGGTCAGCAGCCCGCGCAACGCGCTGCACGCGCCGCCCAGATGCGCGGCGGCCTCGCCGAGCGCCGCGGGGCCGAGGCCCGCTCCGCCGTATCGCCGGGGCAGATCGGCGCCGAGCAGACCCGCGGCGGCCATGTCCTTCCGTACCGAGTCGGGCAGTCCGCCGCTCCGGTCCCAGTCGGCCGCCGGACCGCGTGCCCCGGCGGCGAGTTCGGCCGCCGCGCGTATCAAGGACCGTTCCGGCGCGGCCGGTTCGCCGTCGCCCGGACTGCCGGCGAGCGCCGGGGGGTCGTGCATCAGGGTGTGGTGGGTCGGGGTGTCGTCCGGCGGCCCCGCTCCGGGCGGCGTGGTGTCAGGCACCCTGGTCATCGGTTTCCGTCAGCCGGTCGGCCCCGGTCTTGCGGAGCACGAAATCCGTGATGCGGTTGGCCGTGCGGAAGCTGTCCAGGTCGAGGTCCTCCACTTCCACGGTGAACGAGAAGCGCTCCTCGACGAAGGTCACCAGTTCCAGCGCGAAGAGTGAGTTCGCGAGGCCCATGGCGAAGTAGTCGTCGTCCGGGCCGATCGGCCGGCGGAGGGCCGCGGTCAGGAACTCCGTGACCTCTTCGGTGATGCCGGTGATGCCGTTCACGCCACACCTTCCTGTGGTCCTGTCTCGACCAGCAGCAGACTCCAGGCGGCTACCGGACTGGCATTGATCAGTACGACGCGGTCCCCAGTGGCGAGTTCCTTGCGCTCCAGGGCCGTGTAGAGGTTCAGGAAGACATCGTTCGAGCCGAGGTGTCCGTAGCGCCGGAGGTTGTCCCGGCAGACGGGCAGGATGTCGATGCCGAGGGATTCCTCGGTGAAGGTGAAGCTGCCCTCGGACAGGTTGTGGCTGAGGAAGCCGCGGATGTCCGTCTGGCTCAGACCGTTGCGTTCCAGGACCTCGCGCAGCATCGCCGAGAGCGCGCCACGTGTCTCCATGGCGAGCCGGAAGGAGTAGGTGGCCGGGTCGCCGCATTCCTCATGCCACTGCGCGGTGGGCCGGTCGCGGTACTTCACCTGGAAGAGGTCCCAGTACCGGCCGTTGGTCCGCTGTGCGATGTCGAGGATCCGGACCAGGCCGCGGCGGGAGAGCAGCAGCGCCTGTCCGCCGTCGCCGTTGACCGTCACGGGGTGGCGGTAGCGCACCGCCGCGGCCGGCTTGCTGCCGTGTACGACCAGGACGTTGTCCATGGAGGGGTCCCCGGCCAGCAGCCCGCGGGCGGTGATCAGCGCGGCACTGATCGAGACACAGCCGAGCCCGCCCACCGCGAGGGTGGTCGCCGTATCGGCGCCGAGCAGATGCTGCAACCGGGTCGCCTCGGAGCTGAGCAGGGTCTCCGGTGCCCGCGACTCGACCAGGATCAGGGCTCCCAACTCCCGGGCGTCCACCCCGGATCGGTCGAGCACACGGCGCGCGGCGCGCTCGCAGAGCTCCACCGCGCTCAGCCGGTCGTCCGCCCGTACGGTGTCGATCCCCAGGCCCCCGCGGGTGCGGAGCTCGGTCTCGTCCCGTGCCGCCAGTCCGGCGACCGGTACGACCGGCTCCGGCAGATACCAGGCTGCCTCACGTACGGCGAGCGGTGCCGTGTCACCGCGCTCTGCTGGATCGGTCACGCGCTCTCCCTCTCGGTCCTGGGCGGCGGGGGAACCTGGGCTTCTGAGCATCGGCGCTGTTCGGCACGGGAGTTGGGGAGAGCGGCTGGGACAGCCCACGGGCCGTGTTCGTCGAGCCGATCACCACACCGTGCGGACGGATGTAAGCATCGACCCAACCCGGGGTCATATGACGCAGGTCACAGTAAAATGAGGAACGAGAGCATCCATTTCCTGACATACATCACGCCCGGCCATGACATCCGTCATCCCGAGCCAGGGCAGCCCCCTCTCTCGCGCACACCCCCGAGGGGCGGCGATTTCCGGCACACGCGCCCGCCCGGTCCGCGACTGTGACACAGATCACTTCCGGATGATTTGGCCCCGGCCGAATACTCACCCTTACTTCGCGCCCACCGAATCGCCCCCGGCGACGCGATGAAGGAGCGCGGGGCACGCATCGGCGAAAGAAAAACTCCGCGGGCTATGGACCGGAAGGATCCTGTCCGTTTACCTTCTAGACATGCCTGGACAGGTACACAAGCACCATCGCATCGCCCGCGTTCTCGCCGACGAGATCCGCTCCGGCGTCCATACCGACGGCAGCAGGCTGCCCGGGGAGCACGCGCTCACCCAGCGGTTCGGCGTCAGCCGCACCACTCTGCGGCAGGCGCTCCAGGTCCTCGGTGAAGAAGGGCTGATCTCCACCCACGCGGGGATCGGCTCCTTCGTCACCTTCGACGGGACGCCGCTGGACAACCGGCTCGGCTGGACCCGGGCGCTGGCCGAGCAGGGCACCGAGCTGACGACCCAGACCCTCCGCTTCGAGGAGGTGACCGATCCGGAGCTGGCCGCCGAACTGGGGCTCGCGTCAAGTGCGTTCATCGCGCTTGACCGGGTCAGACGGCTCGCCGACGGGCAGGGCGTATCGCTCGAACACAGCAGGGTGCCCGCCGCCGGTGACCTGGTGGGGCTGCCGGAGCGCGGCCTCGACGGCGGCTCCCTCAACCGGGCGCTGATCGCCGCGGGCCGTATCACCGACTCCGGCGAGGGCCAGGTGTCGGTCATCGGGCTCGACGCGGCGGAGGCCGCCGTACTGCACCGCTCCCCCGGCGAGTCCTTCCTGCGACTCGCCCAGCTCTACCGGGCCGCCGACGGCTCGGTCATCGAGCAGGTCACGAGCCTGCTCGACCCCGCCAGATTCGAACTGCGTGTGCGCTCGGGCCGAGGAGGCCGACTGTGACCGACCGACTCGACCGCGCCCTCGGCGCGTACTACGGACTCGCCCTCGGCGACGCCCTCGGCATGCCCACACAGGTGATGTCCCGGGAGGAGGTCGTACGGGTCTACGGCACCCTCACCGGCTTCGAACCCGCTCTCCCCGACAACCCGGTCAGCGCCGGCATGCCGGCCGGCTCCGTCACCGACGACACCGACCAGGCCGTCATCGTCGGCCGGCTGATCGACGAGGGCCGCGGCAGCATTGATCCGCTGCGTCTCGCCCATGAGTTGCTGGACTGGGAGAAGGAGATGAAGGCCAAGGGCTCCTTCGATCTCCTCGGCCCGTCCACCAAGGCCGCCCTGGACGCGGTGGCCCGTGGCGTACCGACGTACGAGGCGGGGAGGTACGGCACGACCAACGGCGCCGCGATGCGCGTCACCCCGGTCGGGATCGCCTTCGCCGTCGAGCCGCTCGACTCCTTCCTCGACCATGTCGTGGAGTCCTGCCAGGTCACCCATGACACAACCGTCGGAATCGCGGGCGCGGCGGCCGTCGCCGCCGCCGTCAGCACGGGTGTCGGAGGCGGCACACTGGAGGAGGCCGTCGCCGCCGCGGTGGCCGCGGCCCGGGCCGGCGCGCGGCGTGGGCACTGGGTCGCCGGGGCCGATATCGCGTCCCGGATCGAGTGGGCGCGGGAGCTGGTGCGGGGCCTCCCGGAGGCCAAGGCGCTGGACCGGATCTGCGCGCTCATCGGCACCAGCGTGGCCAGCCAGGAGTCGGTGCCCGCCGCCTTCGCGGTGCTCGCCGTGGCCGACGGCGAACCCTGGCGCGCCGCCCTGCTCGCCGCCAACCTCGGTGGCGACAGCGACACGATCGGCGCAATCGCGGGCGCGATCGCCGGATCGGTCGCCGGGCTCTCGGCGCTGCCCTCCGAGGCCGTCCGGACCCTCCGTACCGTCAACTCCCTCGCCCTGGAACCCCTGACCGCCCGGCTGCTCGCCCTGCGCTGAGCCGCCCCGAGACACCCGTGCGCCGCGCGGACATCCGGCCCCCGGACATCCGGACTCCCGGATCTCCGGACTCCCGGATCTCCTCCGGCCCGGAGCCCGCTCCCGCGCCGTCACCGCTCGCCGTGAGCACCGGCTACGACCAGCAGCTTCCACCACCCGCCCCTTCGCACCCCGCTAGGAGGTTCCGTCATGACCGTTTCGAAGACGAACGATCGCGTCGGTGCCATGGAGACCCGAGGGATCGAACCGGTCCCCGACAACGAACGGCACGGCCAGGCCGGACAGATGTTCTGGACCTGGTTCGCCGCCAATATCAGCATCCTCGGGCTCCCGCTCGGCGCGACGCTCGTCGCCTTCCGCGGCCTGAACATCTGGCAGGCGGTGCTCGTCGCCGTCGTCGGCTCCTTCGGCTCCTTCGCCCTGGTGGGGGCCCTGAGCCTGGCGGGCAAGAAGGGCGGCGCACCGGCACTCACCCTGTCCCGCGCGGTCTTCGGGCAGCGGGGCAACGCGGGTCCGACCCTGGTCACCTGGCTGAGCCGGGTCGGCTGGGAGACGATCACCACGACCACCGCGGCGTACGCGCTGCTCGCGCTGCTCGGTATCGCGTTCGGTGTCGGCCGCGGCACCGTGCTCACGCTCGTCTGTCTGCTGGTCTTCATCAGCTGCACACTGCTCATCAGCGGTCTCGGCCACGCCACCATCATGTGGATCAACAAGTGGGCCACGGTCGTCTTCGGCGTCCTGAATCTGATCGTGATGGGCTTCCTGGTCGCGACCGTCGACTGGAGCGGGGTCCTCGACTCCCCGGCGGGCCCGACCAGCGGTGTCATCGCGGGCATCGGTTTCATCGCGGCGGGTACCGGTATCGGCTGGGCCAACGCGGGCGCGGACTACGCCCGTTATCTGCCCCGCGAGATTCCGGGCAGCCGGCTGATCGTGGCCTCGGCGTTCGGCGCGGGCATCCCGCTCGTGCTGCTGATCTCGCTCGGCTCACTGCTCTCCGCGGGAGATCCGACGCTCGCCACGGCCTCCGACCCGGTCGCCGCCATCAACGCGATGCTGCCCTCCTGGATGGCGATCCCCTATCTGATCGCGGCCTTCGGCGGACTGCTGATGTCGAACCATCTGTCCACCTACTCGGCCGGGCTGACGATGATCACACTGGGGTTGCGGGTGCCGCGCCCCGTGGCCGTCGCCCTCGATGTGGTGCTGATGTTCGCCGGTGGCATCTATCTCATGCTGATCGCGGACGACTTCTACGGCCCCTTCTCCACCTTCCTGACGCTCCTGGCCGTACCCATCTCGGCCTGGATCGGGGTGATCGCGGTGGACTCGCTGCGCGGCCGTACATACGACCCCGAGGCGCTGATGGACACCACCCGCACCAGCCGGTACTGGTACACGGGCGGCTTCCATCTTCCCGCCGTCCTCGGCTGGGCCGTCGCCATCGTGGCCGGTCTGCTCTTCACCAAGGCGTCGACGAGCGAGACCGACGTCTGGTTCGCGGGCCCGCTCGCCGACACCTGGTTCGGTGAGAACGGGCTGGGCTGGGCGATCTCCATGGCCGTCGGCGCCGCGGTGTACGCGCTGTTCGGCCGCCGTACCGGCGCCACGGCCGGTACCGGCGACGAGCCCGTCTCCCCCGCCCTCCAGGAGACCGCACGATGAGCGGCCGTCTCGTCCTCGCCGGGAACGTCATCGCCGATCTGGTGATCGAGGTTCCCGCGCTGCCCGAACGCGGCGGCGATGTCATCGGCACACGTACGGAACTGACCGCGGGCGGCGGGTTCAACACCCTCGTCGCGGCCCGCCGCCTCGGTACGGAAGCGGTCTTCGCCGGGCTGCACGGCACGGGGCCGTACGGCGACCTCGTACGCGAGGCGCTCGCCGCCGAACACATCGGAGTCCTGCTGCCGGCCCGTACGGACGGCGACACCGGCTTCACCGTGGCCCTGGTCGACGGCGGCGGCGAACGTACCTTCGTCACCAGCTTCGGGGTCGACGCGGAGCTGACACAAGCCGACGTCGACGCGGTCACCGCGCGGCTGCGGCCCGGCGATGTGGTGCAGCTCTCCGGCTATGGACTGGTGATGCCGGTCAACGGGCCGCTGCTGGCACGCTTCGCCGCGGGGCTGCCGAAGGACATCACGGTCTGTTTCGACCCGGCGCCGCTGGTGGCCGACATCCCCGGGACGGTCCTCGCCCCGGTCCTGGCCCGTACGGACTGGCTCAGCGGCAACGCACGCGAGGCCCGGCTGATGACCGGACACGACGATCCGCGCGCGGCGGCGGTGGCACTGCGGGAGCTCCTGGCTCCGGGTGCGGGGGTGCTCGTACGGGCGGACAAGGACGGCTGCTGGCTCGCGGCGCCCGGTCAGGCGCCGCGGCATGTGCCGGGTTTCCCGGTCGAAGCGGTCGACAGCAACGGGGCGGGGGACGCGCATGTCGGCGCGTTCCTGGCCCTGCTCGGCCAGGGCCACGAACCGCTGACGGCCGCACGCGGAGCCAACGCGGCGGCGGCGTACGCGGTGGGGCGCCGCGGCCCGGCCACCGCGCCGGACCGCACGCAACTGGCGGCGTTCCTGGGCGGGGATCCCCTGGCGGAGCCGCTGTTCGGCGCGACGGACCGCTGACGGCCGGGGCCTCGCGACGGGCGAGCCCAGCAAGATCCAAACTAGGCCGGCGCCGCCGCCGTGGCGCACGCCGGGTGGCCCCAGCCGTCCGGGTTCTTGGCGATGGGTTCGCCCGCGGCATACGCGCGCCCACAGCGGCAGCGACCCGGGAACTTGGCGTTGAGCGTCCTCTTCGAACTCCCCGAGGCGCGCTGCCGCGACGGGGCCGCCTTCGCCGCGCCGCCCGAACGTACGGTGTCGGGCGCGGCCGGCGGTTCCGGGGAGTCGTACGCGCTGCCCGCGGCCTCCTGGGCGATCGCCGCCTGGCTGGCGGCCCGGTCGGCGAAGTCATTGAACCGGTCGCCGTTCACCTGGTGCGCGGGCACATACCGGAACTCCACCGAGCGCCCGGTGAGCAGCGTGTCGATGCTGACGACCAGGTCCTGATTGGCGACGGGCTTGCCCGCGGATGTCTTCCAGCCCTTGCGCTTCCATCCGGGCAGCCAGGTGGTGACCGCCTTCATGGCGTACTGGGAGTCCATCCGGATCTCCAGCGGCACGCTGGGGTCGACGGCCGTCAACAGGCGCTCCAGCGCGGTGAGTTCCGCGACATTGTTGGTCGCCGTGCCCAGCGGGCCCGCCTCCCACCGTACGGAGGTCCCGTCACCCTCGGCGATGACCCAGGCCCAGCCGGCGGGCCCGGGATTTCCTTTCGACGCCCCGTCACACGCGGCGATAACGCGTTCAGCCATGCCACCGATCATGCCAGTGCCCCGTACCCCGCCGAGCACCGCACCCTCGTCTCCCCACCGACCGAGCCGCCTGTCCCTCCGGGGCGGGCTTCGGCCGCGCTCCGGTCAGACTCCGGTCAGACTCCGGTCAGCCGCAGGACGACCTTGCCCATGGCATGTCCTCCCTGGCTGATCTCGTGGGCCTTCGCCGCGTCGGCGAGCGTGAACTCCGCGGCGATACGGACGCCGAACTTTCCCTCGCCGGCGAGGCGCGCCGCCTTGGCCAGGGCGTCGAACGCCGATGCCTTGGTGGTGATCCGCACGCCGTGCTCGGGGGCGGAGAGGTCGGCGACGGTCACCACCCTGTCGGGGGAACCGGTGATCGCGACGAGATCCGACAGGGATCCTTTGCCGACGGTGTCGAGCGCGGCGTCGACCCCGTTCGGGGCGAGGGCGGCCACGCGCTCGGGCAGTCCCGGTCCGTAGGTGGTGGCCTCGGCGCCGAGGGAGCGCAGATACGCGTGGTTCGACTCACCGGCCGTACCGATCACCGCGACCCCGTCGGCGAGCGCGAACTGCGCGGCGGCGCTGCCCACCCCGCCCGCGGCACCATCGATCAGAAGCGTCTGCCCAGGGGACGGATCAAGGATCTTCAGGGCGCGCGCCGCGGTCTCCGAGGCGAACGCGAGCCCGGCCGCCTGGGACCAGTCGAGCGAGGCGGGCTTCGGAGCGAAGTGCCCCAGGACGGCGAACTGCGCGGAGGTCGCGGTGCCGAGCCCGAACACCTCGTCCCCCACGGCGACCGCGTCGACGCCCTCGCCGACCTCGTCGACGACACCGGCCGCCTCCACACCGGGAATCGCGGGCAGCTTCCGCGGCATCAGATCCTTGAGCCCTCCGGACCGCACCTTCCAGTCGACAGGGTTCACCCCGGCGGCGTACACCGCGATACGGATCTGTCCGGGACCGGCGTGCGGTTCCGGCATGGTGGCCACCCCGAGAACCGACGGATCGCCGTACTCCGCGTACTCCACTGCCAGCATGTCCCTGCGTCCTCTCGGTCCGATCCCGTCGTCCCCCACCTCCACTCTGTGGCACACCTCGGTACGGCACATCTCACGGAGCGGCCGTTCGGCGACAGGCCCGGACGCGCTGGTCGCCCGTACGGACAGCGCTCAGGAACGGCGCGCGTTGGCGCTGTCCAGAGCCGCGGTGAGCCTGCCCAGCGACTGGTGCAGCGCGGTGAGTTCACCCTCGTCGAAACCGGTCGAGGCGAGGACCGTCTCGGGCAGCACCCGGGCGCGCCGCTTGAGCGCCGCACCCGAGGTGGTCAGCCGGACGGTGACCGAGCGCTCGTCACTGCGGCTGCGCTCGCGCACCACGAGTCCGGCCGCTTCCAGTCGCTTGAGCAGGGGCGAGAGGGTCCCGGAGTCGAGCCGGAGCGCGAGGCCCAGCTCCTTGACGGTCAGCGAGTCGTGCTCCCAGAGGGCGAGCATCGCCAGGTACTGCGGATAGGTCAGGCCCAGCTCGCCCAGAAGCGGCCGGTAGAGCGCGTCGAACGCGCGGGAGGCCGCGTGCAGCGCGAAACACACCTGCCGGTCCAGGCGGAGCAGCTCCTCCGAGCGGGCTGCCCCGCGTACCGGCGGGGTGAGGTGTGCCGCCCCGTCCTCCAGGGCCGTGTCCGCTGTGCGTTCCATAAAGCCATCGTACTCTTTAGTTGTGCGCAATTGAATTGCGCTACACTCACCTCGTGGAGGTCGGCCGACGCCCCCGTCGTCGGCCGCCCTCCCGGCCATGCCGCGCCACTTTTGAGGAGATCCGATGACCACGACGCACTACACCGCCATCGCCACCGCGAACGGCCGCGACGGCCGGGCCGTCAGCTCCGACGGTCTCCTGGACGTCCAACTGGCGCCGCCGCGTGAGATGGGCGGCAGCGGCAAGGGCACCAACCCCGAGCAGCTCTTCGCCGCCGGCTACGCCGCCTGCTTCGCCAGCGCCCTGGGCGCGGTGGGCCGGGCCGGCGGTCATGACACCAAGGACGTGTCCGTGACGGCCGAGGTCGGCATCGGCGGCGATGTCGCCTCGGGCTTCGGGCTCTCCGTCGTCCTGCGGGTCGAGCTGCCCGAGCACCTCGAAGGCCCGCTGGGCCGGCAACTCGTCGACCAGGCCCACCAGGTCTGCCCGTACTCCAACGCCACCCGCGGCAACATCCCCGTCGAGCTGGTCGTCGAGTAGCCACCCGGCCGCTCGGCGCGACCGTACGGTCAAGGATTGCGGCGCTCCAGCCACGCACGGGTCTGCGCCTCGGTCAGCGCGATCAGGTCCCCCTGGGCCACATTGAAGTCCATGGCGTGCAGACCGGTCAGTCCGGCGGGCGCGGAGGCGGGGAAGTACGAGAGGTCCCCGCCGACCTGGAGCCAGTCGGCGCTGACCACGCCGTCGGTGGCATGGGCGCACTCCCCCGTGAGGGCGTCGGGGTGGTGGGCGAAGCCCGTGGCCAGGTTCGGGAGTTGGTAGCCGTTCAGGGGCACTGCCAGCGGTCCGTTCGGCAGGAGTGCGTTGCCACCGACCAGCCGCCGCGTGGGCAGATACAGATCGAGCGGTACGCGCGCGCCCCCGCCTTCGCCGCGCAGCAGCGCCGCCGGGTTGACGCAGACCACGCGGTGGCCGGGGCTCGCCGTTCTGCCGATCACGGCGGGCAGCGAGCCCTTGGGCAGGGAGTAGGTCGCGTACGAGACCACGCAGCCGGTGGGCATCGGGGCGCCGGCCGGGCGCCGGCAGGCGGGGATGTGCTGGAACGTCGACGCGGGGTCGGCTCCACCGCCCGCGTCCCGGCCCTCCGGCACCTCGATGTTCCCACCGATCAGTGCGGCGGCGACAAGCTGCCGCCGTACCCCGGGGTGTTCGTCCACGCGTTCCCGCATCAGTGCGGCGGCGACGGCCGTCCCCTGGGAGTGCGCCAGGATGACGACCCCGCGTCGCTCACCGGTCTCCGGGTCACGGTTGTCATGGGTCCAGTAGTCGTCCCAGGCGTCCCGGATGTCCATGGTCGCCGTGGTCAGGTCGGCGCCCGAGCCGATGACGATCCCGGCGAGCAGAGCGGGCAGCGGTACCTGGCGGTAGACCGGAACGAACATCCGGCACAGTCCGGCGAAGCGCGCACTCTGCATGAGCGTCACGGCCTGATGGACGTCCTGCGGCACCGGGGGCAGGCCGCCGATGCGCAGTGGTGGGTTGGGCAGCAGGTCCACCGTCGGGTAGGCGTAGAAGCAGTCGACGGGTGGCTTCTCGGTGACGGTGAACGGCTCGCGCTTCCCGCTTCCGTCGGCGGCGAACCGGGTGGCGTCCAGCAGCCGCGTCCCACCGCTCGGGTAACGGGTGACCAGCTCGGGGCCGCCCGACTGGGGGATGCCCTCGGCGTCCTGCCCGCAAGGGTTGTTCACCAGCCCCGGCCGGCACAGCCAGACGGTACGGTCCAGCGGGCGCGCGACCGGGTCGGCGGCTGCCGCGGGGGCCGGGCGCGCTTGCGCGCTCGCGGACGCCAGGACCATCGCGAGAACACCGGCCACCGGAATCAGAAGTCTTCGCACAGCGTCCATACGAGACACGGGTGTTCCCTCCCATCCGCAGGTGTGCGGTCGCTGTCCCGGCAGACCGGTCCGGCCCGTCCCTCTCACCTTGATCCAAAGGGCGAGACTTCACACCTCAGGCGCCGAGGATGGCGACAACCGGCCAACGTGATCAGAGGGACTGCCGTGTTCGCGCTCACCCCGGACCGCCTGCCCGACGGCATCCACCTCACCCTCTACATGAGGGTTGGACACCAGGCTCAGGCGTCAGGCGTCAGGCGTCAGGCGTCAGGCGTCAGGCGTCAGGCGTCAGGCGTCAGGCCAGGATCTCGGCGAGTCGGCGCCACTCGGCGCGCGGCAGGGCGCCCGGCGCCCCGGAAGCGCTGTCGCCCGTGACGATCTGGAGCGCGACATGGTCGGCGCCGGCCGAGTGGAAGGCGTCGATACCGCTCCGGATCCGGGCCTCGTCGCCCCAGGCGTAGACGGCGTCGATGAGCCGGTCGCTGCCGCCGTCGGCGAAGTCGTCCTCGGTGAACCCCAGCCGCAAGAAGCTGTTGGTGTAGTTGGGCAGGGCGAGATACCGGGCGAGATAGCCGCGGGCGGTCGCGCGGGCGGTGGCCGGATCGGCGTCGAGGACGACCTTCAGCTCAGGTGCGAGCAGGCGGTCGGGGCCGAGGAGTTCACGGGCCCGCTCGGTGTGTTCGGGGGTGACGAGGTACGGGTGCGCGCCGCCCGCGCGGTCGCGGGAGAGTTCGAGCATCTTCGGCCCGAGTGCGGCCAGCACGATCCGCCCGGCCGGCATCCCCGCCGCGTCCAGCGCGTCGAGATAGCCGACCATCGACGCGTAGGGGCGCCGGTACTGCTCGGCGAGCTGGGCGTGGCTGGCGCCGAGCCCGAGCAGGAACCGCCCCGGATGCCGGGATTCCAGCGTCAGGAAGCGGGCGACCACGTCGGCGGCCCCGTACTGCCAGATGCTGAGGATGCCGGTGGCGACGGTGAGCCGGGAGGTCGCCTCGATCAGGGGCGCCGCGTGCTCGACCGCGCTGCTGCCGCCCAGCCAGACGGCGCCGAAGCCGAGCTCCTCCAGTTCGGCGGCGGCCTCGGGAATCTCCCCGCGCAGGGCGGGATCCTCGGAGCGGAGCTCCGCGCTCCAGATCCCGTAACGGCCCACGGATTCCCGCAGATTCACCATCGTGTTGTCTCCCGCTCGGACTCGAATCCAGTGATGACCGTGCCCCCCGTGACCGTGCCAACCCGGGTCCCACGCGGCCTATTCCAGGGACTCCTTGAGCTCCTGGGACTCCTTGAGCTCCTGGGGACTTGGCGGGCTTCCGGTGCTTGCGAGCCTCCGGGGCTCCTGGAGCGCGCGGAGCGGCTGTCCCGCGAGACCGGGAAACGGCGCCCTTGCCATCATCACCGGCCGGGACGGCCCCCGCCTCGTCCACGCCGCCGAACAGCTGAACGGGTCCGGGACACCGGGAGCGCGGGATCGCGGGGGGCACGAGGGCACGGGGGCGCGGGAGCACGGGAGCACGGGGGCACGGGAGCGCGGGGCCGCTCAGACACCCGTGGCGGAACGTGCCGTCGTGGCCAGCGCCTCATATGCGGCGTCCAGCGCGGCGGCGCGGTCGGACGGTACGAGACCGACGCGGGTGCGGCGGTCCAGAAGGTCGGACACGTCGAGCGCACCCTCGTGCCGTACCGCCCACACGAGTTCGGCCCGCGTGATGTCCAGGCCGTCGGCCACGGGCGCGCGGAGGTCCGGGTTCCGCTCCCCCAGCGCATGGATCGCGGTCGCCTCCGTTCCGTAGCGTTCGATCAGTCCGCGTGGGGCGGAAAGAGTCGCCAGAGTCGCCCGTGACGCGGCGCCGACCAGAGGAAGGCGCGCGGTACCAGGGCCCGGCGCGGCGTCGAGGTGACGGGCGGTCAGCGCGGCGTCGACGGCGTCCTGGGCCATCCGACGGTAGGTGGTGAGCTTGCCGCCGACGACGGTCACCACCCCTTCCCGGGAGGTCACCACGGCATGCCCGCGCGAGAGGTCGGAGGTCCGGGGGCCGGCCGTATCCGCCTCATGGGAGGTGTCCAGCAGAGGCCGCAGCCCCGCGAAGGCGCCCACCACGTCACGGCGGCGAACCGGCGTGTCCAGTACGGTCCCCAGGATGTCGAGCAGAAAGCCGATGTCGGACTCCGGCGCCTCGGGCACGTCGGGCACGGGGCCGTCGACCGGCTCGTCGGTCAACCCCACGTACACCCTGCCGTCGTCCTGGGGGAGGACCAGCACGAAGCGGCTCGTCTCGCCCGGGATGGGGATGTGCAGGCCGGTGTGGAGACCGGCCAGGCTCTCGGCGCGGAGCACCAGATGGGTGCCGCGGGACGGGCGGAGCCGGATGTCCTCGACAAGCCCGCCGGCCCAGACACCGGTGGCGTTGATGACCATCCGGGCCCGGATCCGGGTTTCCTGCCCGGTCAGCTCGTCGCGTACCCGGGCTCCGGTGCCGGTGACGGACAGCGCGCGCGTCCGGGTCAGTACCCGGGCGCCATGGCCGGCGGCGGTTCGCGCTATCGCGGTCACGAGCCGCGCGTCGTCGACGAGCCGGCCGTCCCAGGAGCACAGTCCGCCGCGCAGCCCGTGCCCGCGCAGGCAGGGCGCCGCCCGCAGCGTCTCCACGGCGGACAGCCGTCGTGGTCCCGGCAGCGTGCGGCGAGCCGTGCCGGCCACGGCGCGCAGGAGGTCACCCGCGCGCAGCCCGGCCTCCGCGAGGACGGCGCTCCGACGTGAGGTGAGCGCGGTCAGCGGCATGACGAAGGGCTGGGCGCGTACGAGATGGGGAGCGGTGCGCTCCATCAGCACCCCGCGTTCCACCGCGCTCTCGTGGGCGACGCCCACCTGACCCGACGCCAGATAGCGCAGTCCGCCGTGGACGAGCTTGGAGCTCCACCGGGAAGTGCCGAAGGCCAGATCGTGCGCGTCGATCGCCGCCACCGAAAGACCGCGTGAGGCGGCGTCCAGTGCCGTACCCGCGCCGGTGACCCCCAGGCCCACCACCAGGACGTCGACCTGCTTCCCTGTGGCCAGTTCGGCCAGTTCCCCGGTCCGGCGTGCCGCGTTGAGGGAGAAGTCGGGGCGGGCTGCGGGGCTCATGGGGCCAGGGTCCTTTCGAGAAGGTGCCTGAGCTCGTCGTGGAAGGCGGCCTCGGTGAGCTCGGGATCGGTGTCGTCGGTCATGGTCCGCGTCGAGAACACGAACGACTGGAGCACCAGCAGCAGGCAACGCGCCTGCCGTACCGGATGGTCCGGGCGAATGGAGCCGTCCGCGTGCCCCCTCCGCAGCGCCTCCTCGATGAACTCCAGCACCCTGTCCTGGCTCGCGCCGCGCCGGTCGAAGAGGTAGGGGAGCAGCAGTTCGGGGTCGACGTCGAGGATCTTGCGCAGCAACGGGTGGCCGCGCAGCGCCCGGAGTCCGGCGACGAGGGTGTCGACCAGATGGGGCCGTACCCGCCGGGTTCCGTCGTCCGGCGGAACCGCTCCCAGGGTGACGGCCACCCATTCACGGGTCATGACGTCGCCGACGAGTGCGCGTACATCGGGCCAGCGCCGGTAGAGCGTCATCCGCGACACCCCTGCCCTGCGGGCGACGTCGGTCAGGGTCGTTCGTCGCACCCCGACCGCGAGGACACAGTCCCGCGCCGCGTCGAGAACAAGATTGTCGTCGCGCGGGGTGTTTCGTTTAGGCGTCACATGTCACAGTGTAACGACGGGGGCGGCGACAGCAAGGGACGGTCCGCGTCGCGCGCGGGAGCCCGACGGCCGTGGGGACCGTGGGAACCGTGAGCCCAACGACCGTGAGAACAAAGCCGATGAGGCCGACAGGCCGGACGAGCGAGGAATCGGATGGACCCGACGCACATGCTGTGGAGCGGATGGGGCGACCCGGGCGGAGCGGCGCCGCTGCCCGGCCCGATCACCGACGTACTGGGCGAACTGCTCGGCGTACGGCCCGGCGACGGGCGGCCGGTGGGACTGACCGACATCGAGCCGCGCGCCCACCGGCTGACCGCCGACGCCGAGGCAGCCCTCACCCGGATCGTGGGAGAGGGACAGGTCCTCACCGACGCCGAGAGCCGGGTCCGGCACACACGCGGCAAGTCCACCACCGACCTGCTGCGCATCCGCGCCGGCGCGGTCGACGACGCTCCCGACGCGGTGGTCGTGCCCGCCGACCACGACGACGTGCTCGCCGTCCTGCGGGCCTGCTCGTCGCATCGGGTCGCGGTCGTCCCCTTCGGGGGCGGCACCAGCGTGGTCGGTGGCCTCGCGCCCGGCACCCCCGGCTGTTTCATCGCCCTCGACCTGCGCGCGATGAACCGGCTGACCGCCCTGGACACGGTCTCGCGTACCGCGGTGCTGCAACCCGGGCTGCGCGGGCCCGAGGCCGAGGCGCTGCTCGCCGAACAGGGCTTCACGCTCGGCCACTTCCCCCAGTCCTACGAGTGGGCGACGATCGGCGGTTTCGCCGCCGCGCGTTCCAGCGGCCAGGCGTCGGCAGGCTACGGCCGCTTCGATGACATGGTGACGGCCCTGCGGGTGGCCACGCCCGAGGGGACCTGGGACATCGGGCGCGCTCCGCGCTCGGCCGCCGGGCCGGACCTGCGGCAGCTCGTGCTGGGCTCCGAGGGCGCGTTCGGCGTGATCACGTCGGTGACGGTACGTGTGCGCCCCGCTCCCGAGACCCGCGCCTACGAGGGCTGGCGTTTCGGCTCGTTCGCGGCAGGCCGGGACGCGCTGCGGGCACTCGCCCAGAACGGGCTGACGCCCACCGTGCTGCGGCTGTCCGACGAGACCGAGACCGCCGTCGGCCTGGCGGACCCCGGCTCCATCGGCGCCGCCTCCGGCGCCGGCACGGGCTGTCTGGCGGTCGTCGGTTACGAGGGCGGCGCGGCGGAGGTGCCGCAGCACCGGACGCGCACCCATGCCGAACTGCGCGACCGGGGCGGTGAGTTCCTGGGCGAGGCGCCCGGGAGGAAGTGGGTCGAGGGCCGCTTCCGCGCACCGTATCTGCGGGACGCCCTGCTGGACATCGGGGCGTTCGCCGAGACATTGGAAACCGCCGCGTTCTGGTCCGACATTCCCGCCCTGTACGAGAACGTGCGGAGCGCGCTCACCACCACCCTGACCGACGCGGGCACTCCCCCGGTGGTGATGTGCCATGTCTCGCACGTGTACCCGACGGGAGCGTCGCTGTACTTCACCGTGCTCTGCGCACAGGGCGACGATCCGGTGGCCAACTGGGCGCTCGCCAAACGGACGGCGGGCGAAGCGATCCTCGCGTCGGGCGGCACCATCAGCCATCACCACGGCGTGGGCACCGATCACCGTGACTGGTACGCCCAGGAGATCGGCCCGCTGGGCGTCGAGGTCCTTCACGCGGTGAAGGACAGACTCGATCCGTCCGGCATCCTCAATCCCGGCATCCTTCTGCCGCCCGTGCGGTCCCGGCCCACCGGAGCGTAGTCATGCGACAGTTCACCGCCGTCGTCAATCCGAGCGCGGGAGGCGCCGGATCGGCGGCGGCCCTCATCCCCCTCGCCGTACTGCTGCGCGAGGCCGGCGCCGAACTGGAAGTCGAATACAGCCGCGGTCTCGGCCACGCGCGCGAACTGGCCCTGGAAGCCGCCGGACGGGGCCGGATCGTGCTGGGCGTCGGCGGTGACGGCCTGACGGGGCGCGTCGTCGGCGCTCTCGCGGGAACCGACGCGGTCGGCGGGATCGTACCCACCGGCCGTGGGAACGACTTCGCCCGCGCGGTGGGCGTGCCCGCCGACCCGGCCCGGCTCGCCGAACTGCTCCTGCGCGGCGAGCCGAGAGCGACGGATGTCATCGAGGTCGAGTCGGCCGTTCACGACCGTATGCCCGTCCTCGGCAGTGTCTACGCCGGCGTCGACGCGCTGGCCAACCGCCATGCCAACCACAGCCGTCTGCTGCGCGGCGCCGCCTCCTACTACGTGGGAGGGCTGCGTGCCGTGATGAGCTGGCGCCCGGCCGGTTACCGCGTCACCGTCGACGGCACCGTCCATCACCGCAGGGGATTCACCGTCGTCGTGGCCAACTCCGGCTACTACGGCTTCGGCCGGCGCATCGCACCCGCCGCGGCCGTGAACGACGGCCTGCTCGATGTTGTCATCATCCATCAGGCCTCACGCCTGTTGTTCTTCGCCGTGATGAACGAACTCAGAAGCGGCGGACATGTGAACCGGCGTCAGGTGGAGACCCTGCGAGGGCACGAGGTGCGGATCGAGTGTGATCGGGACCTTCCCTATGGCGCGGACGGCGAGGTCGAGGCCGCCCTGCCGGTCACGGCACGGGTGCTGCCCGGAGCCCTGAACCTGCTGTCCTGACCCGTCCGACCCTCTGGTTCGTCCCTGCCCCCCTTGGCCCGTGCCTGCCCCTGGGCCCGTCCCCGCTCACTCCTTCGCGGTGGGGACGGGCCTGATGACGGGCAGACGGAAGGTAGGCGCCCACAGGAACGGAGGCAACTGGATCGAGCATTGGTCTACGCCAACCGCCCCTGTCCCTATATCCTCATCCGTGACCAGCGACACACAATCCCCCCCACCCAGGTTGCGTGCTGGCGCGGGCGACACCCACACGACTCTGCCCCAAGCAGCCGGGTTATCTCCCCACTCGCCGCCTCCAGGAGGATCACGGTGAAAGTTCGCACCAGAAGCTCGGCGATCATCGGCACCATCTGTCTCGTCGCGTCGCTCACGTTGGCCACGGCGTCCGCCGACGAGCCCGTCGCCCCACGTCAGGCGGCGGAGGTCACGCTCAAGCAGGTGGCCACGGCCCAGAATCCGATCGCCGGAGCGGCCGGACCCGGTGGCACGGTCTGGATAGCCGAACGCGCGGGTACCGTAAGGGTCCTGGGCGCTCAGGGACTCGGCAGGCCGGTCCTGGACATATCCGACGAGACGACCACCGACGGCGAACGCGGCCTGCTGGGCATCGCGTTCGACAAGAAGTTCGCGCACTTCTACATCTCGTTCACGGACCTCGAAGGCACGAGCACCGTGGACGAATTCAAGGTGCGGTACGGCAAGATCCAGCCGAACACCCGGCGCACCGTCCTCACTCAGACGCAGCCGTACTCCAACCACAACGGCGGCGACATCAAGTTCGGCCCGGACGGCTACCTCTACATCGCGCTGGGCGACGGAGGCTCGGGCGGCGACCCGCACGGCAACGGGCAGAACCTCGACACACTGCTCGGCAAGCTGCTGCGGATCGACCCGCGCGGCGGCCAGCCGTACGCGATCCCGTCGGACAACCCGTTCGTGAACGACCCGAACGCGAAGGACGAGATCTGGGCGTACGGGCTGCGCAACCCGTGGCGATTCTCCTTCGACGCGGGCACGGGCGACCTGCTGATCGGCGATGTCGGCCAGAGCGAGTGGGAGGAGATCGACTGGGCATCCGCGAACAGCGAGGGCGGCGAGAACTACGGCTGGGCCTCGATGGAGGGCAACCACCCCTTCCGGGGCGGCACGGAGCCCGCGAACCACGTACCGCCGGTCCACGAGTACGACCGTAACGGGCTGGGCTGCTCGGTGACCGGTGGATATGTCTACCGCGGCGACGCGATCCCGGATCTCAAGGGTCAGTACCTGTTCAGCGACTACTGCGACGGAACCGTCCGCGCGTTGCGGATGGAGAACGGCAAGGTCACCGGCGAGAGCGAGCTCGGCGTCAACGGCGGCCAGGTCATCTCGTTCGTGCAGGACGGCGACGGCGAGCTGTACCTGCTCGACATCGCCGGCAAGGTCTCCCGTATCGACCCGGCGTGACCTCCGTATCACCCGTATGACCCGTATGACCACCGCGTGACCTTGTGCGTGAGCGCCGCTGGACAAGGAGAACCATCGAGCGGGCCGGGCCCGGTGCTGAGCGATCAGCGCCGGGCCCTGCGGGCGCCGCTGTGCCGCGGCTCCACGCGCTCCTACGAAACGTGGAGCGCCGCCCCGTCGGTCATCCGGTCCGTACGGACTCAGGAGCGTCCGGCGCCGCGGTACAGGTCGAGTTCACCGTCCAGTTCCACGGCGAGGACCGTCGCGTGCTCATCGAGGTCGGCGGCCCCTGGCGGGTCGATCCAGAGCACGCCCGGCACCTCGTGGAGGCCGCCCAGGACCGTATGGCCCAGTTCGGTGCCGGTACCGAGCACGCTCACCCGGCGCACCGGTGTGCGCAGCCCCCGTACGCCGACGGGCCCGCGCGGAATGTCGAAGACCGTCAGATACAGGGTGCGGCCGTCGGCCGACAGGGTGCTCGGGCCGTAGTGATGCCCGGCGGGCAGACCGGCGACCGTCCCGTACACCGCGTCGCGGTGCCGGGCGATCCAGACGCCCATGCCTTCGAGGCGTTCGACCTGTTCGGCGGGCAGGGTGCCGTCCGCCTTCGGGCCGACCGAGAGCAGCAGATTGCCGCCCGCGCCGATCGTCTCGGTGAAGTAGCGGATCAGCTGGCCGGTGGACTTGTAGCGATGATCCCGGTGCCGATAGCCCCAGGAGTCGTTGAAGGTCAGGCACAGCTCCCAGGGGCCGTCGGGGGCCTCGATCGGCACGCCCTGTTCGGGGGTCGCGTAGTCACCCTCGCTGAGCATGCGCGCGTTCAGGACGCACGCGGGGAGTTCGGAGCGGATCAGCGCGGCCAGTTCGCGTATCCGCCACTGCTCCTCGGAGCGCTCCCATTCGCCGTCGAACCAGAGGAGATCGGGGCGATAGCGCGTGGCGAGCTCCCTGACCTGGCCGTCGCGGTAGTCCAGATAGCGTGCCCAGGCGGTCAGATCCTCCTGTTCCTCGGGGACTTCGGCGTACGGATTGGTCTCCTGCCCGGCGGGGCGGTCCTCGTGGCGCGTGGAGGCGTAGTCGGGGTGGTTCCAGTCGCTGTGCGAGTAGTAGAGGCCCACCTTCAGGCCCTGCTCACGGAGGGCTTCCGCGTAGGGACCGACCAGATCGCGGCCGGCGGGAGTGTGGCGTACCACGTCCAGATCGCCGAGCGCGGTGTCCCACAGGGAGACTCCGTCGTGGTGACGGCTGGTCAGCACCGCGTAGCGGGCGCCCGCTCGGGCGAACAGCCGCGCCCACTCGCGGGGGTCGTAGCGCGCGGCCGTGAACCCGTCGAGCTGGGCCATGTACTGGTCGTGCGGGACGTCGCCCTCGAAGAACGACCAGGATTCCTGGACTCCCTCCACTGCGTAGATGCCCCAGTGGAGGAAGATCCCGAACTTGGCGTCGGGGAACCACGGTTGCATGGTCATACGGCGCTCCTTGTGAGGTGCTACTTCCGGTTCAGATAGGCGAGGCCCGGGTGCGCCCGCGTATAGCCGTCCACGAGACGGCGGGCGACGGTGACGGAGTCCACCAGCGGGTGCAGGGCGAACGCCTTGGCCGCGGTGGCGCGCGAACCGCTCTCCGCGGCGGCCAGGACCTCGCGCTCGACGGCCTTGACGGCGCACACCAGTCCGGTGGCGTGGTGCGGCAGCGGGGAGACGGCAAGTGGATGGGCGCCGTTGGCGTCCACGAAGCAGGGCACTTCGATGACGGCCTCCTCGTCCAGCACGCGCAGAGTGGTGCGGTTGCGGACGTTGAGGATGAGCGTGGTGCGTTCGTCGCGGGCGATGGCGCGCATCAGCGCGAGCGCGACCTTCTCGTAGCCGCCGGACTCCAGGTCGGGGGCGTCACGCTCGCCGACGCCCGCCGCCTCGCGGTTCGCTGCCATATACGTGGCCTCGCGTTCGGCGCGGGTACGGTCCCAGGTCGCGAGCGCGGGGGTGCCGGGGCGCTCCATCTCGTCGTAGAAGCGTGCCTGTTGGTCGTGGAGGAACGCGCCGCGGGTCTGCTCGGCCTCCTGGTAGGCGCGTACCGCCTCCCGGTTGAAGTAGTAGTAATGAAGGTATTCGTTGGGGATCGCGCCGAGGGACTGGAGCCATTCGGTCCCGAAGAGCTTGCCCTCCTCGAAGGAGCCGAGGGCTTCGGTGTCGGCGAGCAGCCGGGGCAGTTCGTCGCGTCCGGCGACGCGCAGCCCGCGCAGCCAGCCGAGGTGGTTGAGGCCGACGTAGTCGATCGACGCCTCGTCCGGGTCGGCGCCGAGGGCGCGTGCGACGCGACGGCCCAGACCCACGGGTGAGTCGCAGATTCCGATCACGCGGTCGCCGAGATGCCGGGACATGGCTTCGGTGACCAGTCCGGCCGGGTTGGTGAAGTTGATGACCCAGGCGTCGGGGGCGAGCCGGGCGACGCGTCGCGCGATGTCGACGGCGACGGGGACCGTGCGCAGTCCGTACGCGATGCCGCCCGCACCGACCGTCTCCTGGCCGAGCACGCCGTGGTCCAGGGCGACGCGTTCGTCGGCCGCGCGTCCTTCGAGTCCGCCGACGCGGATGGCGGAGAACACGAAGTCGGCGCCGCGCAGCGCCTCGTCGAGGTCGGTGGTGGCCGTGACGGTGGGTGCGTCGGGGACGGACGCGGCCTGCTCGGCCAGCACGCGGGCGACGGCCGTGAGCCTCGCGGCGTCCAGATCGTGCAGGGTGACGTGGGTGACGCGGCCCTCCGCGTGGTCGCCGAGCAGTGCTCCGTACACGAGCGGCACCCGGAATCCGCCGCCGCCGAGAATGGTGAGCCTCACGCCTGAACCGCCTTCGGTGCCTGAGCCGACTTCCTGCCTGCCCCACTTTTACACCGGCCGTCCCCGGGGTGGCGCGGCCAGGGCCTGTCGTCGGGCGGCGCGACGCTCACTACCCGCTTCTCCGCGCTGCCCCGCTACCGGCTGGGCGCCGGGACGTAGCGCTGGTCATGGACGCTGCGCCCGCTGTGAGGGGGCTTCCCGGCCGGCGTGCTACCGGGCCGCGCCGAAGCCTCCCCTGACCTCGGCGGGCCGGCCCGAGCCGGTCGCGACCGCCGTGTACCGGTCGTCCCCGGCGTCCCGCTGGCCTTCCGCGTGGTTGTACTGCGCCGCGAAGACATGCTCGCCCGCCGGGACCGTCACGCCGTCCTTGAGCGTCCACCGGTAGACCAGCGCGCCGGCCTCGGGGCGTACGGAGACGGTGAAGTCCTCTTCGGGCAGCGTCCACCAGGAGCCGGTGTCCCGTACCCCTCCGGTCTGCGCGACGCGCAGTTCGAGGGTCAGTGAGGTCAGTGGCCGGTCCGTCCCGATCGTGATGTTGCTCTGCGCCCAGTACGCGTTGCTGTTCGGGTCGAGCACGCCGTCCGACCGGAGATAGCCGTCCCGGGAGCCTGCGGGCGGGCCCTCGGATGTCCCGCTCGACGGGCCCGGGGTGGTCGCCACCGTCCTCGCCCGATCGGCGCCGTCGTTCACGACTGCGTCGAGGGCGAGCGCGCCGGCGGCGAGCACGCCGGTCGCCGCGACCGCCGCCGCGACGACCCGCGACCAGGACGCCGGGCGATGGACCGGCGATCGCGCGGGGCGCGTTCCCGGCGCGGCCATGCCCCGCTCGACGCGCGCGCGCATCCGCTCCCGGTCCGGGTGATGGGCCCGCGCCGTCTCCTTCAGCCGCCTGTGCAACTCCTCCATCAGCCCCTGCCTTCAGCACGTGTCGAGGCGCGCGCGGAACCACGTGCCCGGGTGGGCGTGGCGGCACGCTGCGAGGCCACCGTCGCCTGGACCTCTTCGGTTGTGGCGCCCGGTCCGAGCAGCCGTCCCAGCTCGGCCATCCCCCTCGACGACTGGCTTTTCACCGTGCCCACCGAGATGCCCAGGGCGAGCGCCGTGTCCCGTTCGGAGAGATCCAGGGCATACCTCAGCACCACGCAGGCGCGTTTACGGAACGGCAGCCGCCGTAACGCGGCCTGGACGTCGAGTACGGCCGGTACGTCCGGATCGTCGAAGCGCTCGCCCCGCTGCGACCAGAACAGCGAGACACGGCGGCGCTCCCGTACCGCGCTCCGGATCCGGGTGCGGGCCAGGTTCGCGACCACCCCGCGGGCGTACGCGACGGGGTGATCGGCGGCCCGTACCCGGTCCCAGCGGCGCCACATCGCGAGCAGGGCGTCCGAGGCCAGATCATCGGCCGTATCGGCGTCGCCCGTCAACAGATAGGCCAGCCGGGACAGTTCGGCGTAGTGCCGCTCGAAGAACGCGTGGAACTCGGCAGCGGTGGCGTCATCGACCACTGTGCCCACGGAGCCGCTCCTTGTCCGCTGTCCGCTCCCGCACCGGCCGTTCCCGCCGCCGCGGGATGCGCGAGCCCAGCACTCGCGCGACTCCACCCCCTGTCACTCCCGGTCTCGATAGCACAGCCGAGGGGTTCCTGGGGCAGAAATCACGCACTGATGGCTTGATCCGCGTTTCGTCGCACAATTCCGGCCAACCATCGGCGACTTGTGGGTCCGCGGGCAACCCGGAGTGACGTCCTTCTGATCTCACAGGTGACACATAGATGACGCATGGGGCCCGTCACGAAACGTCGGGACATTCCCGGCCGGTGGCCCCTCCGCCATCCGTGCGCACCACTGTTGTTGTGGCACTCGCAGACGAGGAACCGATGACCAGACCTCACCACCACAGCCGTATCCGCCGATCGGCGATCGCCGCCGGGGCGGCGCTCGCCGTGATCGCGGGCGTGGCGGGAGCCGCGCCCTTCGCCGGAGCGGCGACTCCGGCGGGCCCCAAGCTCTCCCTGATCGCCGCCTCCAACTCCGTGATAATCGACCGCTACGAGGGCGAACCGGGGGTCTATCTCGACCTCGGTACGTATGTCACCGCCGATGGCGGACCCCTGGAGTTCCGGGTGACACGCGCGTCCTACAAGGACCCCGTGGTCGCCAAGCAGATCATCCGCGAGGGGAAGAAGACCACGACCAAGACCCTCCCGAAGGGTCTGGTGAAGGACTTCTCCGGTCTGCCGGGCTTCCTCCAGGTGACGGTCACCGACGCGGCGGGCGCGGCGGTCGTGAAGACCACCGAGACGTTCTGCCCGAATAACGCCTCGGGCCGGATCCGTCCGGACGCCCCGTCCACCTCGAAGTATCCCGAGAGCTGCTCCACCAACCCGTTCACGCTGGGTTCGGTGTGGGGCGTGGAGAACGGCTGGGCGACCAACACCAACCTGGGCTACTACTCCGAGCCGGTCGACCTGGCGCCCGGGGAGTACACGGCCAAGGTGTCCGTCGCCAAGAAGTACCGCGACCTGTTCGGCATGCCCAACACGTCGAAGTCGGTCAAGGTCACCGTGCGCGAGCGCAAGTGGGACGAGGGAGGCGGGGTCGGAGCGGCTCCCTCGGGAGCCAGGGCCGCCGGTCACGCGGGTCACGGCGGTGGTCATGGTGGTCATGGCGCGCCGGCGGGGCACCCCGGCGCCTCGGCGCATGTGAGCAGCAACGGCCGCGGGGCCGACGCCCCGGCGCCGCCCGCGCTGCCGAACGCGCTCATGTCCGGCAGGGCCTCGGCCCATCTCGGCGACGGCCCGGGACACACCGACGGTTCGCGGATCGCGCCCGCGCTCAAGCCCAACGCGAAGCGTCCGACCGGCCGTGCGAGCGTGCCCGACGTACCCAAGCCCGATCTGCGCGCGCTGCCGGCGTGGGACATCTCCATCACCGACGGCGAGGACGGGGACATCCCCGGCAAGGACTATCTTGCCTTCAGCGCCAATGTGTGGAACGCCGGTCCCGCGCCGCTGGTCGTGGACGGTTTCCGCGGTCCCGGCAAGGACCTGATGGACGCCTACCAGTACTTCCACGACGCCAAGGGCAACCAGGTCGGCTACGCGCCCGCCGGCACCATGGAGTGGGACGCGCGGCAGGGCCACGAGCACTGGCACTTCACCGACTTCGCCAGCTACCGCCTGCTGAGGGCCGACAAGAAGGAGGCCGTGCGCAGCGGGAAGGAAGCGTTCTGTCTGGCCAACACCGACGCCATCGACTACACCGTGAAGAACGCCAACTGGCACCCGAACAACACCGATCTGTCCACCGCCTGCGGTGTGCAGAGCTCCGTCTCCGTCCGTGAGGTGCTGGACGTCGGCTCCGGTGACACCTACACCCAGTACCGTCCCGGTCAGTCGTTCGACATCACCGACCTGCCGAACGGTACGTACTACATCGAGGTGCTCGCCAACCCCGAGCGTCGGCTCCACGAGACCAGCCTGTCCAACAACACCGCGCTGCGCAAGGTGGTGCTGAGCGGCAAGCCCGGCGCCCGTAAGGTGACCGTGCCCGCGCATGACCTGATCAACGCACCCTGATCCAGGGGCTTTCGACGGCCAGGGGGTCCGGGCGGTGCTCGCCGTCCGGACCCCCTTCCACGTGCTCATCCGGTGACCTCGATGCGTGCGAGCCGCAGTGGGCCGCGCATGCTGACCCGTAGGTCGTGCACACCCGAGAGCGCGAACTCGACGCGTGGGGTGGTGCGGTAGTCGTACGGTCCGCCGCCCGCCCGGACCTCGATCGCCACGCGTGTCCCACCGTCCGCCGTGGCCAGAACGACCTCCCCCTCGCCCGCCGCGTCGAGGACGACCCAGCTCACGCCGTCCCCGAAGTCGCAGTCACGGAAGAGCAGTTCGCCCGCCTTCCGCTCACCGCCCGAGTCCAGCGGGGTCACCGCGTCGCCCGACACCTTGGTCCGGTCGACGATTTCGGTTCCGGTCTGCTCGTCGTAGTCGGCCGCCGCCAAGCCGTTTCGTCTCAGGTCCCGCGCGCACGGGGTGTCGCCCGGGACGGTGAGCCGGACGGAGCGGCGGATGACCGCGCTGGAAGCCGCCGCCTCGAACACATACGTGCCCTCCGGTACGGTCCACGCGCCGCGTGCCACGTCGTAGTGGCCCAGTTCGTCTCTTCCGAAGGCCAGTTCGACGGTTCGGGACTCCCCCGGCCCGAGCGGTACACGGGCGTGCGCGACCAGCTGACGGTGCGGACGAGGGACACGCGGGGCGGCCTGTCCGACGTACAGCTGCACCACCTCGTCGGCGGCGCGCGAGCCGGTATTGGTGACCGTCACGCGTGCCAGCGGATCAGGTCCTGTCCAGTCGATCTCCAGGGCGTCGTAACGGAAGGACGAGTACGACAGCCCGTGGCCGAAGGCGTACAGCGGCGTGCCGTCGAAGTAGAGGTAGGTCTGCCGCGAGCCGATGATGTCGTAGTCGAGGAGACCGGCCGGATCCGCGTCGTCCGCGTACCACGTCTGGGGCAGCCTTCCCGCCGGTGAGACATCGCCCGCCAGTATCCGCGCCAGTGCGGTGCCCGCCGCCTGGCCGCCGTGCGCGGTCCACAGCAGCGCCGGGAGCGCGGCCTGCGCGTCGCCCACCGCGTAGGGATAGCCCGAGGTCAGCACGAGCGCCGTGCGCGGATTGGCGGCATGCGCGGCCCGCCACAGCCGGTCCTGGTGCGGTGGCAGGGCGAGAGTGCGGCGGTCCTCGGTCTCCCGGCCGTTGATGTGCGGGTCGTTGCCCGCCATGACAACGACCACATCGGCGTCGGCCGCCGCCCGGGCCACCGCCTCCTCGCCGCGTTCCAGGACGACGATCTCGAAAAGTGTGCCGTGGCCGGCAACCTTCAGGCCGTCGGCGGCGACCGATACGTACCCGCCGGTCCCCGCGTGTACAAGGAGGTGCCCGCCCTCGTGCTCTTCGAGCCGGAACGTCTCCTGGACCACCCACCCGCCGGGCTGATCGGCGCAGGCCCGTACGTACCCGTCCTCGGCGACGGACAGATAGCGGTGGTCGGGCGCGCGCAGGGTGATCAGCCCATGCCCCCAGTCGATCAGCGACAGTTCGGCGGCCTCGGTGGCCGCGTCGGCGTCAGCGGTCAGCGGCGGGAGGTCGGTACGTCCCGCCGACAGCGCCGGGTCGAGCGCTCCCTCGGCGCCGCGTGTCGCCCCCGCCGTCTCTCCCGCCGCCTCCCCCGCCGTCTTCCTCGCGATCCCCTCCATCGACCCGCGCGAGGGCACCCGGACCCAGCCGCCCGTCATGGCCCTGAGCGTGATCCGGTCCGCGCCGTCGGCGAAGACGACACGGTCGGCACCGAAGCGTTCACGGAGCCCGTCGAGCGGGGTGGTACGCCGGATCAGGGTGCCGCTGTACCAGTCGAGTTTGCACTCGTCGGCGAGCGGACCGACCAGCGCGATACGGCGGCCGGGCGCGATCGGCAGCGGGCCGTCGTTCTTGAGCAGGACGACGGCCTGCTCGGCGGCCTCCTGGGCGAGCGCGCGGTGCCCGGGGGTGTCGAAGGCCGAGGTCTCCCGGTACGGATCGCGTTCCGGGTCGAATTCCCCGAGCGCGAACCGCACCGTCAGCTGCCGTCGCACCGCCGTATCGATGTCGGCCTCACCGATCAGCCCCCGCTCCAGGGCGCCGCGGATCCGTCCGGTGATCACGGACGGGTCGGTGCCGTGGTCGGTGAAGCTGTCGACGCCGGCGCGCAGCGCGGCCGCGGTGGCCTCCTCGTGGGTGTCGAAGTACGCCTCGGCGTCGACGAGATTGCTGGGCGCGCCCGCGTCCGAGCAGACCAGCAACTGCTGGTCGGTCCAGCCGCGCAGGTGCTCGCGCAGCAGGGGCGAGAGATGGTTGGGACGTCCGTTGACGAGGTTGTAGGCGGGCATGACCCCGGCCACCGCACCCGCCTCGACGGCTCCGCGGAAGGCGCGCAGATCGTATTCGTGCAGGACACGGGGGCGGATGGAGGACGAGGTGGTGGCCCGGTCCGTCTCGTTGTTGTGCGCGAGCCAGTGCTTGAGCACCGGGGCCGTGCGCCAGTAGTCGGGATGATCGCCGCGCAGCCCCCGGGTATAGGCGGTGGCGAGGACGGCGGTCAGCCGAGGGTCCTCCGCGTACCCCTCCTCGTTACGTCCCCAGAGCGGGTTGCGAAGCACATTCACCGTCGGGGCCCACACGTTGAGCCCGACTCGGTCGTCCCGCGCGCGCATCGCCCGTATCTCCTGGGAGACGGCCTCCCCGATCCGGCGCACCAGTTCCTCGTTCCAGGTCGCGCCGAACCCGACGGCCTGCGGGAATACGGTCGCGGGCCCCATCCAGGCGACACCGTGCAGCGCCTCCTGTCCGGTACGGAACGCCGCGACGCCCAAGCGTTCCACCGCCGGGGCGAACTGATGCAGCAGGGCGGTCTTCTCATCGAGAGTCAGCCGCGCGAGCAGATCCTCGACGCGCGCGGCACGGGTCAGCCCGGGGTCACGGAAGGGCGGCTGGTCCTCGGTCACGGAGAGTTCTCCCTGGAGAGGGTAGGTAGGGCCGAAGGGGCCGGAAGAGGCCCTCGTTCGACTTTCGAAGCGCTTCGATGCTCCGAGTCCGCCGGTCGGCTGTCAAGACATCCCGAGACACCGGGCACCGCTGCCGCGCCCGGGCAACTTCCCTTCAGGCCACGCTTGTTGAGGGCGGTTGACCGAGCGGTGAGGAATCATGGAGGCGACTCTTGTGCCTCCGGAAGGGTTCATTTAACCTCGCAGCAACATCGAAGCGCTTCGACAAATCTTCGACTCCGCAGCCGACCGGCGGGCTTCCGCCGTACGTTCCTGCGCACCACGAAGGGTTTGACGCAATGACGCCGAAGTCCTCCTCCGCACCGAGCAGGAGAAGCTTCCTCGCCTCCACCGCGCTCGCGGCCACCGCCGTGGCAGGCGGCGCACCGCTGCTCGCCGCCTGCGGCGGCACGCGGAGCGGCAAGAAGGAGGGCACCACCTCCGGGAAGGAAGCGCGGAAGATCCTTCCGGCCTTCGTGGCACACAGCGTCGTGGCGCCGGACATCCCGCCCGTGAACGGCTCCTCCGCGGGATTCACCCGGGCGATCGCCGCCGCGGATCTCAAGGTCTCGGTGCCGGAGAGGCTCGGCGCGGGCAGCCGAATCACCGTCATGTCGCCGTACTGGGGCACCCCGCCGTCCGGTGACAACCCGTACTACGCGGCCATGAACGACGCGATCGGGGTGCGGACCGTCTGGCAGAACCAGGACGGGAACACCTACGACGAGAAGCTCGGCGCCGTGCTCGCCTCCAGCGGGATCCCCGATGTGGTGATCGTGCCCGGATGGAATCTGACCGGCAAGATCCCCGGCGCCGTCAACGCCAAGTTCGAGGACCTCGGCCCGTATCTCTCCGGCGACCAGGTCAAGGACTTCCCGAATCTCGCGGCCGTGCCGACCGACGCGTGGCTCCGCTCGATCTTCGGCGGCGCGCTGCGCGGTATCCCGATGCCCGCCTCGTACGTCGTGAACATCGCGCCCTTCTACCGCAAGGACCTCTTCGAGAAGCGGGGATACGAACCGCCCCGCACGGCCGACGAGTTCCTTTCGCTCGCCAAGGAGATCACCAGCGCCAGATCGAAGGTGTGGGCCTGCGACGACATGAAGTGGTCGGCGTTCAGCATGTTCGGGGTGCTCTCCGGCAACGACAAGGCCCTCGGATGGGACCTGGTCGAAGGCAAGCTGGTCAACCGCGTCGAGACCGCCGAGTATCTGGAGGCCCTGGAGTGGACGCGCAAGCTGTACGCCGCCGGGGTGGTCCACCCCGACGCCAAGGCCGTCCAGGGCGACGCCGGCAATCGGTTCACGGCCGGTCAGGTCCTGATCTACAACCAGGACCTCTCCCACTGGTACGCGAAGACCGTGGAGCAGGCGGGCACCCCCGGGTTCGCCATGGGCGCCCTGGACTTCTTCGGCCACGCGGGCGGCGACCCGACGCTCTACGCCGTCCAGCCCGCCGGGATCTGGGCCTTCGTCAGGAAGGGTTCCTCCGCGAAGCTGGTCAGGGACGTGCTGGCCATGGCCAACTTCACCGCCGCGCCGTACGGCACGAAGGAGCGCATGCTCACCGACTACGGCGTGGAGGGCACGCACTACACCGTGGAGAAGGGGCTGCCCGTCAAGAACGACAAGGGCACCATCGAGGTCGCGGGCACCTTCGACTACACCGGTGACCCGGCCGCGTATGTCGCCCACCCCGACCGGCCCGATATCGCCAGGGCTCAGGTGGAGTGGCAGCAGCGCATGGGGGCCTTCACCAAGAAGACCTCCTTCTACGGGCTGACCATCACCGAGCCCACGCGCTGGACGAATCTCGCCGATGACTTCGAGCAGTTGGAGGACGACATCGTCCGCGGCCGGAAGAAGATCGGGGACATGCGGCGGGCCGTCTCCGACTGGCGCAGCGGCGGCGGCGACCAACTGCGCGACTGGTACCGGAAGCTGCTCGACGAGTCAGGACCGGCCGCGAACTGACAGGCGCCACACGACGCAGGGGGTTGAGGGTGTCGCAGAGCACGCTTCCGGACGCGGACGTACGCCGGCGCGCACAGCGCGCGCCCCGGCCGCCGCGGCGGAAGGGCGGGAACCGGCCGCCGAAGCGCGCAAGGGCTCGCGGACCGGCCCTCCGGGTGCGGTGGCGCCGGGACCGGGCGCTGATCCTCATGACGCTGCCCGCGCTGCTCCTGGTGCTCGTCTTCAGCTATCTGCCGATCCTCGGCAATGTGGTGGCCTTCCAGGACTACGACCCGTATCTCAGCGACAACGGCTTCGTCGCGATTCTGGAGAGCCCCTGGGTAGGTGTCGACCAGTTCGCCCGGATCTTCGGAGACTCCGCGTTCTGGGCGGCCGTGCGGAACACCCTGGTGCTGTTCTTCCTCCAGCTGGTGCTCTACTTCCCTGTCCCAATCCTGTTCGCGCTGCTGATCAACAGTCTCGTACGGCCCAGGGTGCGTGCGGTCGCCCAGGCCGTGATGTATCTGCCGCACTTCTTCTCCTGGGTCCTGGTCGTCACCGTCTTCCAGCAGATCTTCGGCGGCGCGGGGATCATCGCCCAGACACTGCGGCGCCATGGCGTCGAGGGCTTCGACCTGATGACCGACCCCGGCCTCTTCAAGTTCCTGCTGACGGCCGAGGGGGTCTGGAAGGACGCCGGGTGGGGCATCATCGTCTTTCTCGCGGCGCTCGCCTCCGTCAACCACGAGCTGTACGAGGCAGCGGCGATGGACGGTGCGAACCGCCGGCGCCGGATGTGGCATGTCACCCTGCCCGCGCTGCGCCCGGTGATCGCCCTGCTGCTGGTGCTGCGCGTCGGCGACGCGCTGACGGTCGGCTTCGAGCAGATCCTGCTCCAGCGCGACGCGGTGGGACGCGACGCGGCGGAGGTGCTGGACACGTTCGTGTGGTGGACGGGCATCCGGAATCAGGACTTCGGTTACGCGGCCGCCGCCGGTCTGGTCAAGGGCGTCATCGGTCTGGGACTGGTGCTCACGGCCAACAAGGTCGCCCATCTCATGGGAGAGCAGGGGGTGTACAAGAAGTGAGCCCCACCGGGACCGCCTCCCCCACCGACTCCGCACCCGCCGCGCCGCGCGGGCGCCGTTCCTGGTCCGCTCCGCCGCGTCCGGTCTGGGAGGAGAAGCCCACCAGGGCCGGCCTCGCGGGCAAGGGCATCGCCCTCTCGGCCGCCTGTCTGGCCATCCTCTTCCCGCTCTGGATCGTGATCGTCACCAGCCTGTCCTCGCGGCGCACCATCGACGCGGCCGGCGGTCTGGTGATCGTGCCCAGGGACCTCACCCTCATCGCCTACGAGGAGTTGCTGAGCGGTGGTCAGGTGCAGCGCGCCGCCCTGGTCAGCCTGGGAGTGACGGTCGTGGGCACGGCCTTCAGCATGATGGTGTCCGTCCTGTGCGCGTACGGGCTCTCCCGTACGAACTCACTCGGCCACCGCTGGATCCTGATGACACTGCTGGCCACCCTGTTCTTCGGGGCCGGTCTGATCCCGACCTATCTCCTGGTCCAGGCGCTGGGGCTGACCGACACCTATCTGGCACTGATCCTGCCGGGCGCGGTGAGCGTCTTCAATGTCCTGGTCCTGCGCTCGTTCTTCATGAACATCTCCCCCGAGCTGCTCGACAGCGCGCGGATCGACGGCGCGGGCGATCTCCGGATCCTGTGGCAGATCGTCATACCGCTCTCCCGTGCCGTGATCGCGGTGATCGCGCTCTTCTACGCGGTCGGTTACTGGAGCGCCTGGTTCAACGCGTCGATCTATCTGACGGACCAGGACATGATGCCGCTCCAGAACGTCATGATCCAGCTGGTGCAGAAACAGGAACCGCCGACGGGCCTGGGACAGCGGATCAAGACCGGCCGGCTCTCCCCGCTCGCCGTGCAGATGGCCGTCATGGTGCTGGCGCTGCTGCCTGTCGCCGTCGCCTCGCCTTTTGTCCAGAAGCACTTCAGGAAGGGCATGCTCACGGGCGCCGTCAAGGGCTGACGCGCCCCCCGGGCCTGCTCGCGCACGACCTCACCAGGTGCCGCCCCGGCGCGCACGCCCCCACGACGGAAGGTGACGTCATGTCCGATCCGACGCATGGACCCCGTAGACGTACGGTGCTCGGCACCGCCTCAGGAACGGTGGCGGCCCTCGCGCTGACCGGCGTCCCGGCGATGGCCGCGCCCCGGCACTCCCCCGCCGCCGCCGACCGGGCGGCGGCGGAGCAGCCGTACCGCTGGCGCACGGTCACCATCGGTGGCACCGGCTTCCTCACCGGCGTGCTCTTCCACCCCGCGGTCAAGGGGCTGGCCTACGCCCGTACCGATATCGGCGGCGCCTACCGCTGGGACGACGCGGCCCAGCACTGGACACCGCTCACCGACCATCTCGGCTGGGACGACTACCATCTGCTCGGCGTCGAGGCCATGGCCGTCGATCCGAACCAGCCCGACCGGCTCTATCTCGCTCTCGGCGCCTATACGCAGTCCTGGGCCGGCAATGGCGCTGTGCTGCGGTCGACCGACCGGGGTGCCACCTGGAGCCGTACCGCTCTGCCCGTGAAACTCGGCGGCAACGAGGACGGCAGGGGCGCGGGCGAGCGGTTGCTCGTCGACCCGCGCAACGGCGACACCCTCTATCTGGGCACCCGCCATGACGGACTGCTCGTATCGACCGACCGGGGAGCGACCTGGGCCGCCGCCGCCTTCCCCGCCGCCGCGAACGCCTCCGGTCAGGGCATCACCTTCCTGGTGGCCGCCGGGCGTGTGGTGTACGCGGGATGGGGCGACGGCGGCAGCGCGCTCTACCGTACGAGCGACGGCGTGGCATGGCAGGCCGTCCCCGGTCAGCCGTCGGGCGCGTCGGCGCGGGTGCCGATCCGGGCGGCCTTCGACGCGAACTCCCGTTCCCTGTATGTCACCTACGCCAACGGGCCCGGCCCCAACAACCAGACCGACGGATCGGTCCACCGGCTCGACACCGCCACCGGTGTCTGGACCGATGTGACGCCCGTCCGGCCGTCGGGGGGCGACGCCTTCGGATACGGGGGCGTGGCGGTGGACGCCCGGGTCCCGGGTACGGTCGTCGTCTCCACCAACAACCGCTGGGGCCCGGTCGACACCCTCTACCGCTCCACCGACGGCGGTGGGAGCTGGGTCTCGCTCAAGGACACCGCGACGCTCGACATTCGCGAGACTCCCTATCTCGGCTGGGGTGCCGTGCCCAAGTTCGGCTGGTGGATCCAGACCGTCGCGATCGATCCGTACGACTCGAAGCACCTCGTGTTCGGCACGGGTGCCACCCTGTTCGCGACCCGCGATCTGGTGCGCTGGGCGCCCTGGATCCGCGGTCTGGAGGAGTCCGCGGTACGACAGTTGGTCTCGCCCGCCGCCGGAGCCGCCCCTCTCCTCAGTGGTCTCGGCGACATCGGGGTGATGTACCACGAGTCGCTCACCGTCTCCCCGTCCCGGGGCATGGCCACGAATCCGGTCTTCGGGACGGCGACCGGTCTGGCGCTCGCCACCCTGAAGCCGGCCTATGTGGTGCGTACCGGCTGGGGCGACCACGGCAACGGCGCCTCCTCGACGGACGGCGGCCAGAGCTGGCGGCCGTTCGCGGGACAGCCCGCGATCGCGTCGACCGCTCCCGGGCCGATCGCGGTGAGCGCGGACGGCGCCACGCTGCTGTGGTCGTTCGTCCACTGGGACGGTACGCGGCATCCCGGCTTCCGCTCCACCGACGGGGGCGCGGGCTGGAGCGAGGTGGCCACCTTCCCCCGGGGCGCGGTACCGGTCGCCGACCCGGTCGACCCGCGGTGTTTCTATGTGTACGACACGGACGGCGGAGCCGTGTACCGCTCCACGGACGCGGGCGCGACCTTTGTGCGCGGCGCGGGCGGACTGCCGTCCGGGGATGCGCAGTTCCGGATCGCCGCGGCGCCGGGACGGACCGGTGATCTCTGGCTGTCGGCCAAATGGAACGGCCTGTTCCGGTCGACCGACGGCGGTCGTTCCTTCACCAAGGTCACCAGCTGCTGGGCCTCGTACGCCCTCGGTTTCGGCAGGGCGGCCCCGGGGGCTTCCTATCCCGCCGTCTTCCAGACCGGCGCGACGGAGAACTTCGTCGGGGTGTACCGCTCCGACGACGCGGGGGCCAGCTGGATCCGGATCAACGACGACGCCCATCAGTGGGGCTGGACCGGCGAGGTGATCACCGGCGATCCGCGTGTCCATGGCCGCGTCTATCTGGGCACCAACGGCCGCGGCGTCCAGTACGGGGACCCCGTCTGATGCCGTCCCTCGACGACGCCACGCGGGGCCGTGTGCTCTTCGGCGGCGACTACAACCCAGAACAGTGGCCGGAGGAGACCTGGGCCCAGGACGTGCGGCTGATGAGGGAGGCCCGGGTCAACTCCGTCACCCTCGGGGTCTTCTCCTGGGCGAAGCTGGAACCCCGGCCGGGCGCACGGGACTTCGGTTGGCTCGACCGGCTGATGGACCTCATGGCGGAGAACGGCATCGGGGTCGTCCTGGCCACCCCGACCGCTTCCCCGCCGCCGTGGATGGGGTCGCGCCATCCGGAGACCCTGCCGCGTGACGAGGACGGCCGGATCGTGTGGTGGGGCTCACGGCAGCAGTTCTGCCCCAGCTCGCCCATCTACCGTGCGTATGCCGCCGCCCTCACCGAGGACCTCGCGGCGCGGTACGGCGGCCATCCGGCGTTGCGCATGTGGCACATCAACAACGAGTACTGCACCCACTGCTGGTGCGACGAGACCGCGCGCCACTTCCGCGAATGGCTGCGGGCCAGGCACGGCGGTCTCGACGCGCTCAACGAGTCATGGGGCACCGCCTTCTGGAGCCAGCGTTACGACCGCTGGGACGAGGTGATCCCGCCGCGGCGCGCCCAGTATCTGCGCAACCCCGGGCATACCCTCGACTTCCGGCGCTTCACCTCGGACGCACTGCTGGAGTGCTACACCGCGGAACGCGACATCGTTGTGCGCCACACCCCGGACACCCCGGTGACCAGCAACTTCATGCCGTTGTGGAGCGGTCAGGACGGCTGGGGGTGGGCGGAGCGCGAGGATGTGGTGTCCGTCGATGTCTACCCCGACCCGAGGGATCCGTACGGCGGACAGTACAACGCGATGCTCGGCGATCTGACCCGCTCCCAGGCACGGGGTCCCTGGGTCCTGATGGAACAGGCGGCGGGGTCCGTCAACTGGCGGGGCGTCAACCACCCCAAGCCGGCCGGCCTCAACCGGCTGCTGTCCTGGCAGTCGGTGGCCCGGGGCGCCGACGCCATCTGCTACTTCCAGTGGCGCCAGTCCCGGCAGGGCGCGGAGAAGTTCCACTCCGGGATGCTCGGCCACGCCGGCGCACAGGGCCGCACCTTCCAGGAGATCAAACGCATCGGGGCGGAACTGGACCGGCTGGGGCCGGACTTGACGGGCACGCACACCGTCGACGAGATCGTCGTGCTGCACGACTGGGACTCCTGGTGGGCGGACCAGCAGGACGGCCGGCTCTCGTCCCGTCTCGACTACCCGGAGGTCCTGCGTGCCTGGCACCGTGCCCTGTGGGAGTCGAACCTCCGCACCGGCTTCGCCCGTCCCGATCACGACCTGAGCGGGTACCGGCTGGTGGTGGTACCGCACTTGTATCTGCTGACCGACGCCGCCATCGACAACCTGGTCCGGTACGTACGGGACGGCGGCACCCTCGTGTCCGGCTTTCTGACGGGCGTCGCCGACGAGGACGACCGGGTGCGGGCGGGCGGGATGGACACCCGGCTGCGCGAACTGTTCGGCATCGGCACCGTCCATGAGTGGTGGCCGCTGGAGGCGGACGAGACCGTGGAGTGCGACGGCTTCCGTGCCACCTTGTGGTCCGAGGAGCTGGAGGTGTCGACGGCCGAGACCGTCGCCTCGTACACGAGCGGGGAGCTGGCCGGGCTGCCGGCCGTTCTGCGCGACGGCCGTGCCTGGTATGTCTCGACACTCCCCGAACCGGAAGCGCTGCGTGCGCTGCTCGCCCGGGTGGCGGACGGCGCGGGCGTGCGGCCCGTGCTGGACGGAGGGCCCAGCGGGGTGGAGGCGGTACGCCGGGGCGACCTGCTCTTTCTGCTCAACCACGGCGCGAAGGACATCACTGTCGCGGTCGACGGCCGGTACCGGGAGCTGCTCGGCGATCGCGCGGTCGACGGGTCGGTCGAGCTGGGCCGCCACGGTGTGGCGATCCTCCGCCCGAGCTGACGCCGTGCCGAACCCCAGAGTTGCTGAACCACTGGACCAGTGAGCCACTGGACCAGTGAGGGTCTCGACCTCCTCACGAACAGCTTCTCGGCCGCGGACGGCTGACGCCGCATCAGCCGCGTCGGGACGGCGGGTCCCCGGGGACGGCCCGGGGACCCGCGCTCTCCCTCACGGTCAACTCCGGCCGCAGGAGGAGGACTTCGTCCGTGCCCCGGCCCGCGAGTTTGGCGACCACCTGCTCGACCGCGTGCCGTCCCATCTCCTGTGCCGGGACGGCGACCGAGGTCAGGGGGACGGAGGCGTGCACGGCGACCTGATCGGGGCAGATGGCCACCACCGAGATGTCCTCCGGCACGGCGCGCCGCTGCTGGCGCAGCAGGGCCAGCAGCGGGTCGGTGGCCGCCTCGTTCTGGACGATGAACGCGGTGGTGCCGGGACGTTCGTCGAAGATCCGGCCGACGGTGGCGGAGACGGCCGCGTAACTGCCCTCGCAGGGCCGGTGCAGCAGCCGCAGCCCCAGCTCCCCGCTGCGCTCGCGCAGACCGCTCAGCGTACGTTCGGCGAATCCGGTGAGGCGTTCGTACACTCCCGGGGCCTCGCCGATGACCGCTATCTCGCGGTGGCCGAGCCCGGCCAGATGCTCCGCGCACAGCGCGCCCGCGGCGGCGAAATCGAGGTCCACACAGCTGAGTCCGCCTGTGTCGGCGGGCAGTCCGATGAGCACCGAGGGACGCCGCGACTCGCGCAGCAGGGGCAGCCGGTCGTCGTGCAGCTCCACATCCATCAGGATCATCGCGTCGGCGAGGGCGCTGCCCTCGATCCGGCGCACCGCCGCCGGCCCCTCCTCGCCGGTCAGCAGCAGTACGTCGTAGCCGAAGGTACGGGCCGTGGTGGCGACCGCGATGGCGATCTCCATCATCACCGGTACGTACATGTCGGTGCGCAGCGGCACCATGAGCGCGATGATGTTCGACCGGCTGCTGGCCAGCGCGCGGGCACCGGCGTTGGGGTGGTAGCCGAGTTGTTCGATGCTGCGCTCGACCCGTTCCCGGGTGGAGGCCGAGATGGACCGCTTGCCGCTGAGGACATAACTCACCGTGCTGGCGGACACTCCGGCATGCTGAGCGACATCGGCGAGGGTGACCATTCAGCTCTCCAGGCAGGCCGGTTGAGGTGTGAAGCGCTTCGACACACGCGGGCAGATACGCCTTCGAGATTAGATGGCAGGGTGATGACCTGTCCACAGTCGGATCGAAGCGCTTCGACACCCCTCGCCACGAAGAGCGGGTCCGGCCGACCCGGCCGGACCCGCTCCCAGGGAGTGCCTTCCGGCTATGTCACCAGCTCCGTGCGCACACCGACCGCGCTCTCCCAGTCGGCGCCCTCGGCCACCAGCGCGCGGTAAGGGCGGGCGGCCCGCGCCATATTGACGCAGACCGCGCCGCAGACCCGGCCCTCGCGCCCGTAGAGCGCGATGAGCTTGCGGTCCACCACGGCGCCCTCCACGACGCGCATATGGTCGGCGTCCCGCGTACGGCCGAAGATCTGCACCTTCAGGTCGTACTGATCGGACCAGACATACGGAACGGGAGCGAACGGAACGGCCGCCGCGGGCCCGGCCAGGATGTTCCTGGCGACGGCGAGACCCTGTTCGGCGGCGTTCGTGCGGTGCTCGATCCTGGTCGGCGCGCCGGTGCGCGGGTGCAGCCAGCAAGCGACATCGCCGGCCGCCCAGACCCCCGACCCGGCGTAGAGGGTGGGATCGCACTCCACCCCGTCACCGACCGGAAGACCGCTCCCTTCCAGCCAGCCGGTGCTGGGCCTGGCCCCGATCCCGACCAGTACCGCGTCCGCGGCGAGCGTCCGGCCGTCGGCCAGTCGCACCCCGGTGACACGGCCGCCCTCGGAGGCGATGCCCTCGACGAGCACGCCGGTCTCCAGCCGTACTCCGTGGTCGCGGTGCACCTCGGAGAGCATCGCGCCCAGTTCCGCACCGAGTACGTCGGACAGCGGCATCGGGACATCGCTGACCATGGTGACCTCGGCGCCCAGTTCACGGGCCACGGCGGCGGCCTCACAGCCGACGAAGCCCGCCCCGACGATGACGAGCCGCGGCCGGCCGCGCAGATCGTCCCGCAGACCGAGGGCGTCCTCCAGGGTGCGCAGCACATGCACCCCGGCGATGCCTTCCGTACCGGGCAGCCGGCGGGCGGCGGCGCCGGTCGCCACCACGAGGGCGTCGTAGCCGATCCGTTCACCGTCGGCCAGCACGACCTCGCGCGCCGTTGTGTCCAGGAACGTCGCCCGGACACCGAGCCGCAGATCGAGCCGGAGGTCCGTCAGTACGTCCTCGCCGCGCAACCGCAGCCGCTCGGGTTCCCAGGCGCCCGACAGCAGTTGCTTCGACAACGGCGGTCTGTCGTAGGGGAGATGAACCTCCTCACCGATGACGGTGATACGCCCCTCGAAGCCGGCCCGGCGCAGCCCCTCGGCGGTGGACATACCCGCCGCCGAGGCGCCGACGACGGTGACCTGCCGGACCTCGCCCACTCCCGCTCCGCTCACTATCGCTCCAGTCGGATCGCGGCGGCCGGACAGATGAGCGCGGCCTCGCGTACCTGCTCGTGCAGCGTGGCCGGCGGCCGCGCGTCGAGAATGAATGCTATGCCGTCCTCGTCACGCTGGTCGAAGACTTCGGGGGCGACGTTGACACACTGTCCCGCTCCGCAGCACTTGTCCTGGTCGAGCTCGATTTCCATGATCTCCCTCTCCGCTCCGGCGCTCACCAGGCCACCGGAAGCGCGTACACCCCGTACACGGCCATGTCGCCACGGAAGCGGATGTCCTCGAACGGCACGTCGAGCCGCAGCTCCGGCAGTCGGCGGATGATGGTCTCCAGAGCTATCTGGAGCTCCACCCGGGCCAGTGGCTGGCCCAGGCACTGATGCACTCCGAAGCCGAAGGCGACATGGCGGCGCGCGTCCCGGGCCACATCGAGGTTCCCGCCGGACGGGAAGACATCCGCGTCGCGGTTGGCGGTGTTGAGGGTGCAGATGACACCCTCGCCCGCGCGGATCGTCCGGCCGCCGACGGTGACATCCTCGGTGGCGGCCCTGGTGACCCCGTTGTGCACGATGGTCAGATAGCGCAGCAGTTCCTCGACCGCCCCCTTCACCAGCGAGGGGTCCTCCTGGAGCCGGGTCCACTGGTCCGGTTCGCGCAGCAGCGCGAGCACCGACAGCGCGGTCATGTTCGCGGTCGTCTCATGGCCGGCGATCAGCAGCAGCAGCCCCATGGACGCCGCCTCGTTCACACTGAGTTCGCCCCGGGCCGTCAGCCGGCTGATGATGCCGTCGTCCGGCGTGTGCTCCTTGGCCTTCGCCAATGCGATCAGGTACTCGCGCAGTTCGTCACTGGCGGCCGTGATCTCGGTCTCCGTCGACGCGTTGTGCAACAGGACGCGGCTTCGCTCCTGGAAGTAGTCGTGGTCCTCGTAGGGCACCCCGAGCAGACGGCAGATCACCAGGGACGGCAGCGGCAGCGCGAACTCCGTCACCAGGTCGGCCGTCGGCCCGGAGGCGGTCATCCGGTCCAGCAGACCGTCGGTGAGGCGCTGGATCTCGGGGCGCATCGCGTCGATCTTCTTGACCATGAAGTCGGCGGTGAGCATCCGGCGCAGTCGCGCGTGGTCCGGGTCGTCCATCCGGATGAAGCTCGACTCGCCCGAGGCCAACTTCTTGCGTGCGCTGGTGAGGAAGGGATACCCGGGGCGGGTTGCATCGGCGCTGAACCTCGGGTCGCCGAGGACCGCGCGGACGTCTTCATGACGAGTGATCAGCCAGCACTGGGAGCCGTCCCAGAGCGTCACCCGGGTCACGGGGGCCTCCTCACGCGCCTGTTCGTACTCGGGAGGCGGGGAGAAGGGGCAAGCACCTCGGGAGGCGGGGGCGGTGAGGCGAGGGGGGTGGTCGGTAACGGTCATGGGGGGTTCTCCTTCGCACAGGGTGCGGATGGATTTCCAGGAAGACCGAGCGGTGAGTGAATTGCCTAACAAAAGCAATTAACTCTCGGTCACGCTAACGCGCCTGTACGTGCGGACGGAAGGGGACAGAAGCGCGGGTTCCACATTGGCCGAATGCCGACCGCCGCTACCCGAGCACCCTTGCGCGGTGTTGCCGTTACAGTTCGTCCATGCCGGACGCCGACACCGCCCCGGAACCCACCGCCGCACTGGAGAAGATGCTGGCCCTGCTGTCGTATCTGCTCACCCGCTCCCAGGCGCACGACCAGCAGATCTCGCGGGCAGGCGTGACCGCCCGCCGCTCGGACGTGTATCTGCTGCTGGCCCTCGACACGGGCGAGGGCGGCAGCCGGGTCGGCGATCTGGCCGACCGGCTCATGGTCGAGCCCTCCCATGTCACCCGTCAGATCGCCCGGTTGCAGGCCCAGCGGCTCGTCGAGCGCACACCTGATCCCCTCGACGGCCGCGCCCGCCGGGTGGTGATCACGGCGGCGGGGGCGGCCCTGCTCTCGCAGCTCCACCGGGCCAACCGCGACGGTCTCCAACGGGCCCTGCACGGCGTGGAGGAGCGCGACATCGCCACCACCGTCGATGTGCTCCAGCGGCTCGTCGACGGCTATGTGCGCAGGGTACGTACGCAAGCGCTGCCGGAGCGGTACGAGGCCCAGAACGAGTAGGTCCGAAGCCCCGTCCACCCGGCTCGTCCGTCCCGCGAGAGCGGTCTGCTTGTCGTGCACATGGCGCGATCGCTACGGTGGCCCGGGGCACGTCGCCCGGACACGATCCGTTCAGCACATCCCGCCGCGCCGGTTGGCCTCGTCAGTGGTGACGGGGCGTCACCCGGCTCTGAACGAAGGCGACTCAGGATGCGTGACAGGTGGCAGCGGCACCACTGGCCGATCGCACTCGTCCCGGCACTCGCGTGTCCGAGGGGCCGCAACCCACTTCCGCCCGCTTCGGCAAAGGAGCCCGTATGCGTCGCAGTAGCCTCTCGTCCACGCGGTCCGTACTGACCGTACTCTCCGTCCTCGTTGTCGCGCTCCTCGCGACGACCGGTCCGGCCGCCGCCCCCGCGCAGGCGCGCGACGGGTCCTCGGGGCCCCGGCAGGACGTCTCGCTCGCCGCCCCGAATTTCAAGGCCCCCTATCCGTGCGGCCAGCGGTGGACGCTCAGCCACCACTCCGCCGAGGTCCGCCGGGCACTGGACTTCGTACGGGCCGACGGCGGTTCGACGGCCGGCACACCGGTCCTGGCCTCCGCCGCCGGCACGGCCACCCGGATGTCACAGCCCAGCGGCGCGGGCAACTACATCGTGATCGACCACGGCGCGGGCTGGAAGACGTACTACTTCCATCTGGCCTCGTACTCCGTACCCAGCGGTGCCCAGGTCGGCCAGGGACAGCAGATCGGGGTGACCGGGTCCTCGGGCAATTCCTCCGGCGCGCACATCCACTACGAGCAACTGCTCAACGGTGTGGGCCAGAACATCGTCATCAACGGCGCGGGACTGCCCTATCCGGCGCAGTACAACCAGTCGTATCTGACCAGTGACAACGGCTGCGGTGGCGGCGGAAGCAACTTCCGTACGTGGGGTTCGGACATCCGGGTGCGCGCGGACGCCTATCTGAACTCGGCGGTGGTCAACGTCCTCGCCGGACCGACCAGTGTCACGGTGGTGTGCCAGAAGCAGGGCAGCACCGTGACCGCCGAGGGCTACACCAACAACTGGTGGAGCAAGCTCCGTGACCAGGGCGGCTTCATCTCCAATATCTATATCGACCATCCCGCGGCCCAGCTGCCGGGCGTTCCCGTCTGCTGACCCCCACCGGATCCGTCGGTCCGCACCGTCACACCGTCACACCGTCAGGCCGACTCGCGTGGAGCCCGCCGCCGCCGTCGGCGGCGCGGCTCCTGGTCGGGCAGCCAGCCGAAGGCCAGCGAGCTGCCGATGACACCGAGCAGCAGACCGACGAAGAATCCGCCCAGGTTGGAGGTGATCCAGGAGCCCAGGGCGACCAGCACACCGATGACGGAGTAGAACAGCCGCTGCCCCGGGTTCAGCAGCACCAGCAGTCCGCAGACGGCCATGACCAGCGGAAGCAGATAGGCGGCGACGCCGCCCGCGCCCGCCTGTAGGACCACCGAGATCGAGGCCTGTTCGGTGAGCAGGATCTCCACTCCGCCGAGCAGCAGGAGCGTCCCGCCCCAGAAGGGCCGGCGTCCGCGCCACGCGGTGAAGGCACGCAGCGGATGGCGGCCCCCGGCCGGGACGGCGGTCCCTGCCGGGGGGTTCGGTTCGAGGTGAGCCACCCTCAGCAGCCCTTCGAACGGAAGCTGAGATGAAGGTTGGGCAGCCGGAACTTGGCAGCGGTGGTCGCCCAGTTGGTCTGGCGCAGATGGGTGATGGTGACGGTGTCGGCCTGCTGGCCGAAGACACCGAGCGGGCCCTTGACGCCCGCCTTGGTGAAGGTGCTCGCGTCTCCGCCGATCTCGATGTTGTCGAAGTCCGCCCGATCGCCCGTCAGGACTGTGGAGTCGGTGGTCAGATCGGTCGCGGACACAGGAGTGCCCTTGTCGCCCGCGGTGATGTGCAGAAAGGTGCCGCCGATCTCCACACTCTGGCAGAGCTTGGTGAGTTCGGCCTTCTTGATGGCGGAGACCACCACCAGGACCTGGCCTCCGGTGTCGCCGGCGTTGGGGCTGCCCTCCGCCATGTTGTCGATGCCGCCGAACTGCTCGAAGCCCTGGCCCTCCAGACGGTCGGCCGTGACGGTGAAGGGCATGCCGGAGATCGCGAACTGAGCGGCGATGGCGCCCTGCGCCGTGAGGATCACGAGAGTGGCGGCCGCGGCGATCGCCGGTACGCCCATGAGAGCGGCGCGGCGCGGCCGCACTCTCCCCCGCCGTTCGGCTCTCTCTGGCGGTTCGCCGCCGGTGCTTTCGGACGTGGCCATGAGCTGCTCCTGAAGGTGTGATGACCGGAACGAGCTTGCGTGGCGATGTCCTGGCGCGGACGGCTCCCGGCGCCGATGGGTTTCCCCTGGGCGATGGCGCGGCCATGGGAGTCGACCCGGAAAGTTACTCCCAGGTATCCAAGCGGTCAACCACCTTGTGAAAATCGGGTGTTGATCGCGTATGAGTCCTGCTCCCGGTCCGGTGCGCTTGGCTCCGCAGCCGCCTCGGGCCCCGGGTGGGACGGCACGGCACCCGGCGGGGTCCGCGCCGGACGGACCGCTCGGGCTCGCGGCCGGTGCGTGCCCGCGGCAACGCCGCTGACGTCTGGGTACCGTGGGTAACATTCATCGGCGACTTCCCCCTCGGGGCCTTGACTCCGTGCACCGGACAGGTTTACAACGCTCTTGGGTTTCCTTCTGTGCCGCGCTCGTTCGCGGCGCGGTGCGGGTCCGTGGCGCCGGTCCCGCAACGCAACCGTTCCCCCCTACCCCCTCCGGCGCTGCCCCCGCGGGCACCGCTCTCGCACCTTCCCGCCGCTCCACCGCTCCCTTGAGGAGCGGGCGCCGCACAGCCGGCCGCCTCCCTCGCCGGTCATGACCACGCGCCTGGCCGAGCCGCCACAGCGTGCTCGCAGAACCTCATCCCACCGCTCGCGAAAGGGACTTCGCATGCGCACTCGCACGGGCTTACGACGTACCGTTCTCGCCACCGCCGGCGTCAGCGCCGCCGTCGCCCTCCTCACCACCGGAACAGCCTCCGCCACCGGTACGGCGTCCACCGCCGGTGCCGCCGCCGGCAATGTGCTCACCTACGGCAGCGCGGCCGGCGCCGCCGTCGCGGTGGGGGACGTCTTCACCTCCTCGCTCAGCAGCGGCGCGAGCGTCGCGATCCGTACCACGGCCGGCGGATCCACCGGAATCACCTGCACGGCTTCGCAGTTCACCGCGACCGTCACCGGCAATCCGGCCGCACCGGGGACCGCCACCGAGTCCCTGACGGCGCACACCTTCGGCGGCTGCACATCAAACATTCTGGGTACCACCGGGGTTCAGAGCATCACGGTCGACCGGCTGCCCTACAACACGACGGTCACCTCCGGGGGGCCGCTCACCGTGGGCGCGGGCGCGGCGGGCGCGGTACAGACGACCGTCAAGCTGAACACCCTGCTCGGCCTGACGACCTGCGTCTACACCTCCACGGGGCTGAGCGGGGCCACGTCCAACACCGACAACTCCATCACCTTCACCAACCAGTTGTTCAGCAGGTCGTCGGGTCCTGCCACCTGCCCGGGCTCCAGCTACTTCTCCGCCAAGTACGGCCCGGTCAAGGACACGAGCCAGTCCGGCAGCCCCTCCGTCTTCGTCAACTGACCTGTGGCGACGACACGTTGAGGAACTGACGGACGGACGCACCGATGCCCCTGCGACCACGCTCGCACGGGCATCGGCCGCTGACCGCGCCCCGACCCGGGCCGGTGCCCCTTCAGGCCTGTCCCCATTCAGGCCGGTCCCGGCTCGGGCCGGTCCCTGCTCAGGTGAGGCTCAGGTGAGGCTCCGGCTCAGGTGAGGCCCCGGCTCAGGCATTCTTCCGGGCGACGCCGCCGTACATGGCGATGTCACGGTCGTCGATGTCCTCCTGATCGGCGTCCGGCCGCCAGTGGTGGACCTGGGTGACGCCCGGCTCGACCAGTTCCAGACCGTCGAAGAACGCCTCGGCCTCGGCTTGCGTGCGCAGCTGCATGGGCATACCGCGGCGCGCGTACTCGGCGGCGACGCGGCCCACCTCCTGCGGGGCGAAGTCCGCGGTGCCGATGGTCATGGCCAGGAAGCTGCCCGCGGGCAGCGGGTCCAGCAGACGCTGGACCAGACCGTGGTCGTCGTCGGTGTCGAGGATGAAGTGCAGGATGCCGATGATCAGCAGCCCGACCGGTTCACGCAGATCGAGGAGCTCCTGGAACTGGGGCGAGCCGAGGATCGCGTCCGGGTCACGCATATCGGCGTCGACATAGGCGGTACGGCCCTCGGGGGAACTGGTCAGAAGCGCCCTCGCGTGCGCGAGCACGATCGGGTCATTGTCCACGTAGACGATGCTCGCGTCGGGGCGGACCTCCTGGACGACCTCGTGCACATTGGGCGAGGTGGGCAGGCCGGTGCCGATGTCGAGGAACTGCCGGATGCCCTCCTCCCGCGCGAGATACCGGGCCGCGCGGTGCATGAACTCCCGGTTGGCCCGCATGTGCACCGGCAGCGCCCGCCACTCGCGGCACATCGCGTCTCCGGCTTCCTTGTCCACCGGGTAGTTGTCTTTCCCGCCCAGGATGTAGTCGTAGACGCGGGCCGAATGCGCCTCGCCCGTGTTGATCCGCCGTACTGGATTCTCCCGCTGCGCCATCGTCACTCCAGATCCCGATCGAAGCTTTGGCCAGGAGTCTAGGCATGGAGATGTCTCAAGATCGCGCGGGCTACCCACATGAAAGGTTTCAACAGATCCTCGGAGGAAGCTAGAGCAACGTCAACCACCCCGTCAATAGGACAACTTGTCGCTCTCGCGGCTTCGCCACGGCCGTCACAGAACCCTTGACAGTTCACGGGCGCCTCCCTACTTTCCCAAAAGTGAAACGATTCATCGTCGAGTCGTAACGGAGTCGCATTGTGATCAGCAGAAGACGACTGCTCGGTACGTCCGCCACCGCCCTGGGAACAGCGCTTGTCGCCGGGACCGTGCCGGCCGCCGGAGCCGATCCGTCCATGGCACCGGCCGCCGGGCCGGGTGCCGGGGCGGGCGGGCGCGTCACCGAACCGACCGTCGAATACGTGCGCCATCCCCTCGGGCTCGACACCCCACGTCCCAGGCTCAGTTGGCCCGTCGCGTCCGACCGGCCCGGACAGCGGCAGAGCGCGTATCAGATACGGGTCGCCACCTCTCCGGAACGTCTCGCGACACCCGACATCTGGGACAGCGGGCGGATCACCTCCGCGCAATCGGTCCTGGTCCCCTACGCGGGACCGGAGTTGAAGGCACGTACCCGCTACCACTGGACGGTACGGGTGTGGGACGCCGACGGCAGGGCGTCGGGGTGGAGCGCGCCGTCCTGGTGGGAGACCGGGCTCACCGATGCCGCCGACTGGTCCGCACGCTGGATCGCCGCGCCGGCCGCGCTCGTCGGCGCGCCCGCGCTGGACGGCGCCTCCTGGATCTGGTTCCCCGAGGGGGACCCGGCGAGCAGCGCCCCGGCGGCGACCCGCTGGTTCCGCGGCCGGGCCGAGATACCGGCCGGCGTCGTCCGCGCCCGGCTGGTCATCACCGCCGACGACGGCTGCACCGCCTCGGTGAACGGCGTCCGTGTCGCGCACACCGAGGCGAACGGCCCCGCCGAGAACTGGAAACGACCCGTCGTCGTCGATGTGACCGGCCACCTGCGCGCCGGCGCCAATGTGATCGCCGTCTCCGCCACCAACGCGACCATCGGGCCCGCGGGTCTGCTCGGACTGCTGGAGCTGACGACAGCGAGCGGCACCACCGCCTTCGTCACCGACGGCGGCTGGCGGTCCACCGACCGGGAGCCCTCCGGCGACTGGGGGACAGTCGACTACGACGACACCGCGTGGCCCGCCGCCAAGACGCTCGCCGCGTGGGGCTCGGGCCCCTGGGGCGCGGTGCGGGTCTCCTACTCCCCCGCCGCGCAGCTGCGCCACGAGTTCCGGCTGCGGCGCGGGGTGAAGGTCGCGCGCGCCCGGCTCTACTCCACGGCCCTCGGGCTGTATGAGGTCCATCTCAACGGCGAGCGGATCGGCGAGGACCGGCTCGCGCCCGGCTGGACCGACTACCACCAGCGCGTCCAGTACCAGACGTACGACGTGACCCGGCTGCTCGGATCCGGTACCAACGCCCTCGGGGCGACGGTCGCGGCCGGCTGGTACGCGGGGAACATCGCCTGGTTCGGTCCGCACCAGTACGGCGAACGGCCCGCCCTGCTGGCACAGTTGGAGGTCACCTACGCGGACGGCACCACCGAGCGGGTGCTGTCGGACACCGACTGGCGCGCCGCGACCGGGCCCGTGACCGGCGCCGATCTGATGGCGGGCGAGGCGTACGACGCCCGGCTGGAGACCGATGGCTGGACGCGCCCCGGATTCGACGCGACCGGCTGGGTGTCCGCCGAGGCCGTCGCCAACGTCCGCGCGGCGCTCGTGGCGGAGGTGGACGGTCCCTCGCGGGTGGCGGGTGAACTGCCCGCGAAGAAGGTGACGGAGCCACGGCCCGGCGTCTTCGTCTTCGATCTCGGCCAGAACATGGTCGGCGCGGTCCGGCTGACCGTCTCGGGCGCCGCGGGCACCACCGTACGGCTGCGCCACGCCGAGGTCCTCAACCCCGACGGCACGATCTACACGGACAATCTGCGCACCGCGCGCGCCACCGACACCTATACCCTCAAGGGCGGTGGCCAGGAGACCTACGAGCCGCGCTTCACCTTCCACGGCTTCCGCTATGTCGAGGTGACGGGCTATCCCGGGAAACCGGCACCCGGCGCGGTCGTGGGGCGGGTCATCCACACCTCGGCGCCGTTCACCATGGATTTCCGCACGAACGTCCCGATGCTCAACCAGCTGCACAGCAACATCACTTGGGGCCAGCGCGGCAATTTCGTCTCCATACCCACCGACACTCCCGCCCGCGACGAACGGCTCGGCTGGACAGGCGACATCAATGTCTTCGCGCCAACCGCCGCGTACACCATGGAATCGGCACGCTTCCTCACCAAGTGGCTGGGGGATCTGCGTGACGCGCAGGAGGACAACGGCGCCCTCACCCATGTCGCCCCCGATCTCGCCGGGGTCGGCAGCGGTGCGGCCGGCTGGGGAGACGCGGGGGTCACCGTGCCCTGGGCGCTCTACCAGGCGTACGGGGATGTGCGGGTGCTGGAGCAGTCCTGGGCCTCCATGCTGAAGTGGCTCGACTATCTGGAGGCACACAGCAGCGGCTATCTGCGCCCCGCCGACGGGTTCGGCGACTGGCTCAACATCCAGGACGAGACGCCCAAGGACGTCATCGGCACGGCCTACTTCGCGCACAGCGCCGACCTCGTCGCCAGGGTCGCCGAGGTCCTCGGCAAGGACCCGGCGCCGTACACCGCGCTGTTCCGCGCCGTACGCGATGCCTTCCGCGCGGCGTATGTCTCCGCGGGCGGACGGGTGAAGGGGGACACACAGACCGCGTACGTCCTGGCCCTGTCGATGGATCTGCTGGCCGACGCCGACCGCGGACCCGCCGCCGACCGGCTCGTCGAGCTCATCAGGTCCAAGGACTGGCATCTGTCCACGGGCTTCCTCGGCACCCCTCGGCTGCTGCCGGTCCTCACCGCCACCGGTCACAACGATGTCGCCTACCGGCTGTTGACGCGACGGACGTTCCCGAGTTGGGGCTACCAGATCGACCAGGGCGCCACGACGATGTGGGAGCGATGGGACTCCATCAGGCCGGACGGCGGTTTCCAGGACGCCGGGATGAACTCCTTCAACCACTACGCGTACGGCTCGGTGGGCGAGTGGATGTACGCGAACATCGCCGGCATCGCCCCGGGTGGCCCGGGGTTCCGGCAGATCATCGTTCGGCCGCGGCCCGGTGGCGGGATCACGGAGGCCGAGGGGCGCTACGACTCGCTCTACGGCCCGATCAGCACACACTGGACGAACGACTCCGACGGCTTCCGGCTCACCGTCTCCCTGCCCGCCAACACCACCGCCGAGGTATGGATCCCCGAGGGCGGCGCGGCGACCACGACCGGCGAGGGCCAGGCGGAGGTACGGCACGCGACCGCCACGTTCCTGCGACGGGAGGACGGCTGCGCCGTGTTCGCCGCCGGATCGGGGAGGCATCACTTCACCGGCTGACTGGGCCGGCAGAGCCCCCACCGACAGGGCGGCGAACGGAAGGTTCCGCGAGGGGGGGGGCGTCCGGCGGGGCGTCCGGCGGGGCGGGGCGTCGGCCGGTGACGAGTGCGACATGCCGGACAGAGCGGTGGAAGCGTCCGGCCGAACCGTCGAGCGGGGAGGCCGACGACACTCCCAGGAGTGACGCGCCCTTAGGTCCTGTCCGGTCGATCTTCGCGGGCCCGCGACGCCTGGCACCGCACCTCGCCGCGTTGTCGGAGTCGCCCAAGTACGTCCAGTACATGGGC